>DASPRK010000065.1:0-9726 GCA_035624495.1 Methylomirabilis sp. (SeqCode)
TCGCGGCGGCGCCCCCTACCCGTCATGATCTTCAGCCACGCATGGCCTTCAAAAGCCTGGCCGGATTTCGTCGTACCGGTCACCTTGCCTTCGGTGTCACCAGCCTGGAAATTCGCCTTGGCGAAGTCGAAGAAGCAGAGCAGATCGGGCTGCTTGTCGCGGTTCACGTCGACGCCGTGCCGGTCGCAGCGAATGAGGCTGCTCTCGTTGCCGGTGCCGCCAAACTTGAGTGAACTCTGGTCCACGTCCTGCGCGTTGAATGTGGTCGAGGACAATAGCGCGACAGGCATGCCACCCCTAAAGTGATGCTCGAGCGCCTCGTATTCGCGGTCCCGCTTCAGGTCGTGGTCGCGGTCGAAATCGTGCCCCGGGGAATATGCCCAAAGGACGTCGCGTCTTCCCGGTCTAATTTCAATGCTGATCTCTTGCACCGGCGGTGGCGTGACTGTCACCGGCGGCGGAGGCGGCGGCGGCGTGACTGCCACCGGCGGCGGCGGCGTGACTGCCACCGGCGGCGGAGGCGCAGGCGGCGTAACGCCCGAGATAATCAGAGTGTACGTGCCGTTGACGTCGTACGCCGGGGAGTCGTTGAGAATCGTGCCCGAGCTCAGGGTGTTGACATCGACGAACGTGCCCGGGTCGCTGCTCACGCCGACGACATAGGTTCCCGTTGCCGGCACGACGAATTTGTCGATGCGCGCGTCGTAGTAAGTCGCGGAGCCCGGCGAGTCGATGGGAAATCCGAACTGCGACTTTGACAAGAGGCTCAAGGGGCCGTTGGCATCTGCTCCGAAGATGGCAAGGTTCGTCCATACCCCCGTCATATCGGCAGCCATACCGCCATCGATATTGACGGTAATGACGTCGCCTGCGGTCGCCTGAAAGCTGTAGAAGTCCACGTCGCGGTGGGTGGCAGTATTAAGGATCCCGCCATAGACCGTTACGGTGCCATCGCTTCCAATGACGAGTTTCTGGGCATTGGCTACGGGATCGTTCGGTTCGACCTCGTCCACGGCGAGCGCGGCGCGGCTTGCACCCAAGGCTGAAAGAATCGCGATCAGGATCGCCGATCGCACGAAGCACTTGTTCATGGTTTCCCCCTTGCTGTTCGGCTAGTGACGGCGCCTGTGTGACGCCATCCGACGACATCAAGCTATCCGTCCTCAAATCCCCGGCACAGTGAAAACCGCACGCCGAATCCGATAAGCCTGCGGCTTGCGTGAAGCAATCCTCAAATTGACGACGCTTCACAAGCTCTGTTCATGCCGACAGGAAAAAAGCCCTGTTGAACCCGACATGAATTGGGAGAAGGGAATTTGGTGCTGGTGGCCCGACTCGAACGGGCGACCTACTGATTACGAATCAGTTGCTCTACCAACTGAGCTACACCAGCGCACCTGGGCCCCGCCGCGTTGCACGGCGGGACGAGGGAGCATTATAGCCTCGCCCGCCTAGCGGTGGGCCGCGCGCATGGGCTCAGTCGCAGCGGCGGAAGACCAGCACGGCATTGGTGCCACCGAATGCGAACGAGTTGCTGATCGCCGCCCGAAGCTGGGGCGCCTCGGTGTGGGGTTGCTGCACGAGCGAGACACGACAAGCCGGATCCTGCGGACCGCAGTGCATGTTGGGTGGCAGCGCACCGCGCTCGAGAGCAAGAACGGTGATAGCCGCCTCCAGCGCTCCCGCCGCACCGAGCAGGTGCCCGTGCATCGATTTCGTCGAGCTCACCGCGAGATCGCCGATTGCGTCGCCCCACACCTGCGCAAGCGCCTCGCACTCGACGACGTCGCCCGCGCGCGTCGCAGTCCCGTGAGCGTTGCAGTAGCCGACATCCGCGGGCGACAAGCCGCTCGCGCGCAGCGCGGACACGAGCGCACGCACCTGGCCCGCAGCGTCCGGCTTGGTGAGATGCGTCGCGTCGCAGGACACGCCACTACCGGCCAGCTCCGCGTACACGCGCGCCCCACGCGCCTTTGCCGCGTCGAGGGGTTCGAGCAGCAGGAACGCCGCGCCTTCGCCGAGAACGAGGCCGGTCCGGTCAGCTGCGAAGGGACGGCACGCGCGCGACGGGTCCTCGGAACCGGGCGAAGCGAGTGTCTGCAGCGCCTGCCAGGCGCGTATCGCACCCGGTACCAACAGCGCCTCGCTACCGCCTGCAAGTGCGCACTCGACGTCTCCCGCCGCGACCGCCTTTGCCGCCTCGGCGATCGCCACGGCGGAGGACGCGCAAGCGATCGAATACGTCAGCACCGGCCCGTGCACCTTCGCGCGCATCGCAATGTGGGCGGCCGGCGCGTTCGGCATGAAGGCCGGCACCGTGAGTGGTGGCACGCGACCGGACTCGGCATAACGCGCAAAGGCCTCGTCGATCGCAGCGGCGCCCCCCATTCCGGTGCCGACATAGATGCCACTGCGGTCGTCGAGCCCTTCGAAACCCGCGTCCGCCCGCGCCAACTCGGCGGCTGCCACGGCGATCTGGCTGACACGATCTACGCCGGCCAGCTGCAGGCGCGTGAACCATCGGGAGACATCGAACGCCGCGCGCGCCACGGCCGCGGGCGGCATGCCGGCCGAGGTCCAGCGCGCGATCGCGGAGCGGCCTTCCATCAATGCGTCGAATACGGCGCCTGGCGTATCTCCGTGCGGCGACACCAGCCCGATGCCGGTGACGACCACTCTGCGCGTCATGCAGCCTTCGGCGTCCGCAAGTCGTCGATCAATTGCGCAAGGCCAGCCAGGGTATTCACGCTGCTGCGCGTATCGGGCAGGTCGACATTGAAGTGCTCTTCGATCGCGAACAGCAGCTCCGCGAGCGAAAGCGAGTCGAGCCCATATTCTTCCAGCGGCGCGTCCGCCTTCAGGGTGGTCGGGTCGATGTCGAAGGTCTTGTGAATCAGCTGCTTGAGTTCTTCCAGGGTGCTCATCGGGGTCTCGATTGGCGATTCAGCGAAGCGATTGTCTTGCCCCGGCGCGCGCCGCCGCGCGAGCGGCGAAGGGCAGGACGGTTGCGGTCTGTGGACAGACGCTGCGGTCTCCGGCGACCCGCCTCACGAAGCGCTCGAGCAGTGCGGCCACCTCGTGGCGGTCGTTGTCGATCGTGATCATATGGTAGCTGTTCTCGAGCACGGCCAGCTGTTTGTCGGCCTGCGGCAGCGAGGCGAACAATTTCTGCACGCTTTTCAGGCTGGTGATCTCGTCTTCGCGGGCGTGGATCAGGAGCAGCGGGCAGCTCAGCTCGCCCAGGCGCGCGCGCACTGTGGCCATCATGCGCTCCCCTTCGCGCAGCGCGCGCAGCGGCAGGCGCGCGGGACCCACCGCCGAGTTGGCGCGCTCCTGCAGATCCCGGATCACCCACTTACGGATCTTCGGATTCTTGATGCCGTAAGGCTCGCGCTCGGCCACGCTAAAGAAGCGGTCGAGGTGCGCCCAATAGCCGAGATGGCGCCAGTGGCGGCGCAGTGGCAGGCCCCAGCCGTCGTAGGCGAAAGTCGGCGACATGAGCACGAGTCCTGCGACATTGCGCGGCGCTTCGAGCGCGAGCGCGGCGGCGAGCACTCCCCCCATGCACAGCCCGCCGAGTACGACCGGAGCGTCGCCCGCTAGACAGGGCTGCGCGGCCGCGAGCGCCGCCTCGCGCCATGTGCGCCATTGCGGCGATATGGCTTCGCGCGACAACGTGTACCCGGAGGTAACGATCGCCTGGTGCGCGATGCGGCGCCTGCGCAGGTCCTGCCCGATGAATCCAAACTCTTGGGGAGATGAGTACAGACCGTGAAACAACAGAAGCGGAATTGAGAACGAGTCGCGTTGTGAGACCAAGAGAAACCTCATAGAAGGGGCGCACATCCTAGCCCTCGAATCTGACGCCAACCTTAAGACACCCCGTCGGCAGCTTCGTTGCACGCCCGAGCGTCGCGGCTGCCCCCGGCGCGTTTGCGCACTACTTCCTCGATTTCGCGGCGCGTCAAGCCGTTCGCGGCGCGTTTCGTCCCGCCGGTCGGCGCATTTTGCGGATTGCGCGGCGGCTTTCTAGCATGCAATCACGTGAAAAGGGGGACACCCATGCGCAAGGCCAAAGGATTCACCCTCATCGAGCTCTTGGCGGTGGTCGCGGTCGTCTCGATCCTCGCGGCGATCGCCTACCCTTACTACGGAGACTACGTTACGCGCGGCAAGCTGACCGAAGCGTTCAACGGTCTCTCGGAGCTGCGCCTGCGCGCCGAGAAGTGGTTCGCCGACAACCGCACGTATGTCGGCTTCAACCAGACGCTCACCAGCGTGAAGTACTTCACCTACAGCTGCCCGACGACCACCGCGACCGCGTTTACCTGCCAGGCGGTCGGCGCCGGGCCGTCGCCCGGTTTCGGGGACTTCAAGTTCACCATCAACGAATCCGACGTGCGCGCCACCCCGGGAGCACCGACCGGCTGGAACACGTCGACTACCTGCTGGATCACGAAGAAGGGCGAGTCGTGCTGACGCGCCGCATCCAGCGAGGACTGACCATGATCGAGATGATGGTCGCGCTCGTGATCGGCGCGCTCATCCTCATGCTCGCGCTGCCGTCGTTCTCGATCTTCCTGCAGAACACGCAGATCCGGAACGGCGCCGAGTCGATCCTGGACGGACTCAACTTCGCGCGTACCGAGGCGGTGCGGCTGAATACGCCGATCCGGTTCCAGTTCGTAAGCGACCTCACAGCCTCGTGCGCGTTGAGCGCCAACTCGATGGCTTACGTGGTGAGCCCGGCCGATCCGACCGGCGTCTGCAATACGCCGGTAGGGCAGGTTACGGCGCCGCAGACCATTCCGACGATCATTCGCGCGCGCTCGGCAAGTGAGGGCACCGGCAACGTGGTGATCACTTCCGCCGGCGGCGCCACGACCGCGATCTTTACGGGCCTGGGCCGGCTGCAAAGCGCCGGCATCACCCAGATCGACATCACGAACAGGTCGGGCACGTGCCAGTACGCGGACCCGGTGAACGGCACCATGCGCTGTCTGCGCATCCTCGTGTCGAGCGGCGGCCAGGCGCGGCTGTGCGACCCGCAGGTCGCGACGCCGGTACCGCCGGTGATCGACCCCCGCGCCTGCTGAGGAGGATGACGGCATGAGACCCGTGAGCTCCGCGTCGAAGCAACAGGGCATGCTGCTGCTCGAGGCCCTGGTCGGGATCCTGATCTTCTCGATCGGTATCCTCGCCATGCTTGGCATGCAGTCGGTCGGAATGCGCAACACGATCGACTCCAAGTACCGCTCCGAGGCGGCCTATCTTGCCAACCAGATCGTCGGCACCATGTGGGTCGACCGCGCCAACATCGCGACCTACGACAACGCGGGCGGCGGCAACGCCCGCCTCACCGCGTGGCAGAACCAGGTCACGGCCACGCTGCCGATGGACCCGGCGAATCCGGCGAGCACAGCGCCGTCGATCACGATCGCCGGGCGCCAAGCCACGGTCGTCGTGCTCTGGAAGCGACCGGGCGACACCACGGTGAGCTCCTTCACCTTGGTCGCCCAGATAAACGATCCGACATGAGGCGCGCCATGCGGACCCGGAACAAACAGCTCGGCATGAGCCTGGTAGAGGTGCTGGTCGCGGTAGCGATCGGCCTGATCGGCATCCTGATCATCACCGAGGCCTACCTCACCAGCGACAGCTTCAACCGCTCGACGATGGGCGAAGGCGGCGCGCAGACTAACGGGACGATCGCGGTCTACACCATCGAGCGCGACGTGCGCCAGGCGGGCTACGGCATCGCCGACTCGCGCGCTTTCGGCTGCGGCAATCTCGACTACTACGAGAATTCCCAGTATTCGGCGAATCTCGGCGGGCCGCTGCCGAACATCAGCCTCGCCCCGATCGCGATCACGGCCACCGCCGGCCAGCCCGACCAGATCACGGTGATGTACTCGAGCACCGCCGACCGCATCACGCCGGTGTCGCTCACGACCGGCTCGTCGAACACCGACTTCACGGTCGACGGGACCTACGGCTTCAACCCTGGCGACCTGGTGCTCGCGGTGAACCTCTCAGGCACCCCGGCCTGCTCGCTGCGCAAGCTCACCAACGTGACACCGGCCTCGTCGAAGCTGAATTTCACTCCCGGCGCGGGCGGCGAGTACAACCCGGCCGGCGGCGGATCGCTGCCGAGCTACGCGATGAGCGACCTCGTGTTCAATCTCGGCCAGCCGACCGTGCGCAACTTCTCGATCGTCAATGGCAACCTGCGCACGACCGATTCGCTCCTCAGCGCCGGCGGCACCAACGCCTTCGACGCGGTGAGCGGCATCATCGACCTGCGCGCGCAGTTCGGAAAAGACAACGGCGTGAACAACGGCACCGTCACCAACACGATCTACGCGGCGAACGACGGCATCATCGACAGCTTCGACAACGTCGCGCCGGTCACCGCGGCGGACTGGTCGCAGGTGCTCGCGCTGCGCGTCGCCGTGCTCTCGCGCATCGACAACTACGAGAAGCCCTCGGTGTCGGGCGGGAACTGCGACGCGACCACGGCCATGCCGACCTGGTCGGGCGGCGCGACGAGCCCTTTCACCGCGATCAACATCGCGAGCGTCACCAGCCAAGACCGCTGCTTCCGCTACCGCGTCTTCGAGACCGTGATCCCGCTGCGCAACATGATCTGGAGGGCGTCGTGAGAATGCTGAACCATGCCGCGCGCCGCGCGCAACGAGGCGCGGTCCTGTTCATCGCGCTCATCGTATTGGTCGCGATGTCGCTCGCGGGCCTCGCGCTGATGCGCGGGGTGGACACCGGCGCGCTGATCGCGAGCAACCTGGCGTTCAAGGAAAGCGCCACCGCTGCGGGCGACCTCGGCGTCGAGACCGCGCGCAACTGGCTGATTGCCAACGCGGGCGCCAACTTGCAAAACGACCAGCCCGCGATCGCGGGCGGCAACGGTTACTGGTCTACCTCGCAGGACGCCCTCGACCTGATCAACGCCTACGACTGGACCACCTCGGTGTCGGCCGGCACCGATGCGGCGGGAAACCAAGTTCAGTACGTCATCCAGCGGCTGTGCGACACCTCGGGGCCGACCACTTCGGCCAACTGCCTCAAGTCGTCCGCGTCGACCACTGCCGGTAGCAGCAAGGGCGGAGCAGCCTACGGAACTTACGGCCTCGGCTCGCCGACCGACGCTTACTACCGAGTCACCGTCAAGGTGACCGGCCCGCGCAACACGGTGAGTTTCGTACAAGTGACGATGTTCTGAGTATCGCTACGACACGGAGAACGTGCCATGAAAGCGAACAAGCTGATCCTGAAAACTCTGCTCCTCGGGCTGGGTCTGGCCGCCATCGCCAGCAAGCCGCTCGCCGCGCAGACCGATATCGCGACCCAGCCGCTCGCGCAGCCGGCGTCCAACGTCGCGCCGAACATCATGCTGCTGCTCGACGACTCGGGCTCCATGGTGCAGCAGTACACCCCCGACTATCTCGGGCGCTACTACGGCGGCAGCAACGCGCTGTGCTTCGACTCCAAGGACGACGACGGCAATATTACGACCGGCCTCGACAACTGCGAGGCGGGCGACCCGCCGCTCATGTCGCCCGACGTCAACACGCAGTACTACAACCCGGACATTCGCTACTTTCCCGCAGTCAACTACGACGCTAGCTCGATGCCGTCGATGACCGCGGCGAACACCTCCAACTGGACCGCGGTGCCAACCGACGGCGTGAGCCTTGCGACCCGCAACGACTTTCGCAAGGACACTTACGACATGAACAACGCCAACCAGGGCACCGTCTCCACTGCGAACCTGGTGAGCAACTACCCCGACCGTGTCTGGTGCTCATCGCAGTCATATACGGCGACTAGCGACCTCACTAATCTCGCCGAATGCCGCCCAAACGGCTCGTATTCGTATCCTGACAAAAACTTCGGCTACGGTCGCAACAACAGCAGCACCAGCGGTGGTCAACCCAGGGGACCCATCAAGTTCGTTACCGGCGCTCCCTACTACTACCGCATCATCCCGACGGTCTACTGTACCGACTACACGCTGACGAGCTGCGTCGGCGGGAGCGGCGCCAACGCCGTCACCGCGCCGACCGGCCTCTATGTGATTCCGGCGCCGGTGCGCTACTGCAACAAGACGCCGACAAACAATGCGGCGAACAACACCTGCAAGGCCAAGTACCAGGGCAGCTACACGATTCCGGAATTCACCGGCTACGTGACCGGCACATCCACGCCCGCAGTCCAGGCGACCGCGACCATCACGGTGCCGACTCAGTCCGACAGCTTTGCGGGCTATATCGGCGGGATCTACGTCAAGGGCGTGAACATCATCGGCACGTCGACGATCAGCCTCTCCAGCGGGTTCACCGCGAGCGCCGCGGCTACCGCCATCAAGAACGCGATCAACAGCAACACCTCGACGAATGGCGGATACACGGCAAACATCTCGGGCAGCGTCGTGACCATCACCGCGCCGAGCTGCACGACCGATTGCAGCACTTGGAACGGAGCCTCGGTGTCCGTGCAGCCGAGCACGTCACCCGCGCCGGTGCCCGTATCGGCGACCGTGACGCTTACAGTCAGCGGGGCATCGAAGAACAGCAAGCTCACCAAGATGAGCGCGGCGACCTCGCCCGCCGCCACCAGCCTTATTTCGTCGAACGTGACCTGCCCGACCTGCACCAGCAGCAGCAGCGCCTCCGGCAACCAGTCCCTCATGGCGACGGCGATTGCCAATGGCATCAACGCCGGCACCTCGACCACGGGATATAGCGCGGTCGCATCCTCGAACAAGGTCGTCATCACCTCACCGGCTGGCTACGGGTACAACGTCGCGCTCAGTACTACCACGTCCAACTTGACCTTGACCGGCACGCCTAGCTCGACTTTCGCAGGCGGTGGCGTTCAAAACGACGTCGAGGCTCAGCTGACGAACTTCGCCAACGGCACCGACTACGCCGGCGGGCGCGACGGCGTCGGTCAGTTCGTGCGCACCAACATCACGCCGTTTCAGGCCGGCGGCACGACACCCAAGACTTTTCCGAAGAATGTGGGGCGCAGCGACTGCGCGGGCGCCAGCACTTGCACGTACGATGAGGAGATGACCAACTTCGCCAACTGGTACGCCTACTACCGCATGCGCGACACCATGGCGAAGACTGCGATCGGCCGCGCTTTCTCCACGCTAACCAATGCGTACCGGGTGGGGTTCGTCACCATCAACCCGGGCAACCCGGTGAGCTCGAGCCTCTACCTCAAGGTCGACACCTTTAACTCCGGCGCCGGCAACCAGAAGGACCTCTGGTACCAGCACGTGTACAACGTGAAGAACAACGGCAGCACTCCGCTGCGCGAGGCGCTGTCGCGCGTCGGGCGCTACTACGCCGGCGTGCAGACCGGCATCAACAACGGGATGGACCCGAGCCCGATCCAGTATTCCTGCCAGCCCAACTACACGCTGGCGATGACGGACGGCTACTGGAACGGCAACGGCGGGCAGGACCTGAGCGGCAACGCGATGGGCAACCAGGACAACACCGACAGCGGCTATCACACGCGCGCGATCGGCGCCTACGACGGCAACCTGAATGGAGCGACCGGCACGCTCGCCGACGTCGCGATGTACTACTATCAGACCGACCTGCGTTCCGACCTCGCGGACAACACGCCGACGACGCAGACCGACCCGGCGCCGTTCCAGCACATGACGACGTTCACCGTCGGCCTCGGTCTCGCTGG
>DASPRK010000068.1:0-2890 GCA_035624495.1 Methylomirabilis sp. (SeqCode)
TGCTGAATCCACCGAACTCAACAAGACCGCCGCCTCCCGCGCCGTGGAAGCCGTCTTGGACATCATCACCGGCTCGTTACGCCAGGGTGATTCCGTCACGCTCTCCGGCTTCGGTACGTTTTCCGTAAGCAACCGTTCGCAACGTACCGGCCGCAATCCCCGTACCGGCGAGTCGATCACCATCCCGGCTTCCAAGGCTCCCAAATTCAAGTCTGGCAAAGGCCTGAAGGATGCCTTAAACTAGCGCGCCCTTTTGGAGGTATTCGTTCGCCTTCAGGGTGCTTAGCTCAGTTGGTAGAGCGTCGCCCTTACAAGGCGAATGTCGGGGGTTCGAACCCCTCAGCACCCACCAGGAGACTTGGAGCGGTAGTTCAGTCGGTTAGAATACCGGCCTGTCACGCCGGGGGTCGCGGGTTCGAGTCCCGTCCGCTCCGCCATTGATATGCAGGGCGAGGAGAATTCCTCGCCCTTTGTATTTGAGTTCTTGCCATGCGCAGGGAATTGATGCGTTTTTGAAGCCCCGATAGAGTAGGCCCATGCTTTCCACCATTCGCGAAAAAACCCAGGGCATTATTGCCACCTTCATCCTGTTGTTGATCGTCATCCCGTTTGCCCTGTGGGGCATCAACTCCTATTTTGAATCAGGCTCGAAGCTCGATGTTGCCACAGTCAATGGTGTAGATATTAGCCAGGTGAGTTACCACCGCGTGCTGGATCAATTGCGTGGCCGAGTGGACCCGGCCACCTTCGACAGCCGTCAGTTCAAAGAGAAGATTCTGGATAGCCTGGTGGAACAAACGTTGCTCGTGCAGGACGCCAGGGAGCAGGGATATCGAGTAAGTGACGCGCGGCTGGCGGAGACGATCCGGTCGCTGCCATATTTTCAGCGCGACGGCAAGTTCGATACCACTATGTACGAAGCCGTGTTGCGGAATCAAGGGATGACGCCGCAAGAGTTCGAGAGACGCCTGCGTGAGCAAAGCATCACCGGCCAGATTCAGGCCGGACTGAGCGAGAGCGGGATTGTGACCGATGCCGATGTCGCGCAGGTCGCGCGGCGCCTGTCGCAGCAGCGCGAGGTGGCTTATGCCGTCATCAACCTGGAATCACTCATGACCAAGATGTCAGTCGATGAAAAAGACATCGAAAAGTATTATGCCGAGCATACCGATCTGTTCCAGACCCCCGAACAGGTGCGGGTCGCGTATTTGCGCCTGTCGTCCTCCGATCTGAACCAGGATTACCAGCCGACTGAAGACGACCTCAAGAAGGCCTATGCGGATGAGGCGGCCAGATATGTTGTGCCGGCGGTTCACCGCGCCAGTCATATCCTCATTTCCCTGCCCCCCGATGCCACCGAGGCCCAGGCCAAAGCGGCGCTGGCCAAGATCGAAGATATCGCCAAGCAAGCACGTGCTGGGGCGGATTTTGCCGGGCTGGCAAAAAAGTATTCGCAGGATAGCGCCACGGCGGTTCACGGCGGCGATCTGGGCGTGATTCACCCTGGCATTTTACCCAAATCGCTCGAGAGTGCGGTGTTTGCGATGAGTAAACCCGGTGAGATCAGCCAGCCGGTGCGCACCTCGTTCGGCTACCACCTAATTAAGCTCACGGCCTACACGGCGGAGAAACGCCGACCCTTTGCCGAAGTACGCAAGGATCTCGTTCAGCTGGTGCGTCGGCGCAAAGGCGAGGAAAAATATTTCGACGTTTCGGAAAAGTTCAGGAACTTGGTCTATGAACAACCGGACAGTCTGGCGCCCGCGGCCAAGGCGCTCGGCCTCACGATCCAAAAAAGCGACTGGTTTACGCGTGCGGGCGGTGCCGGCATTGCCGCCAACCCGAAAGTGGTACAGGCGGCGTTCCAGCCGGATGTGCTGAGTGGGGTGCGAAACAGCGACGCCATTGACTTCAGCGACGACACGCTCGTCGCCGTTCGCGTCACGGACCGCAAACCCGCCGCACGCAAGCCATTGAACGATGTGCGGGCGGAAATCGAACGTGTTCTCAAGCAGGAACAAGCCCAGAAGGCGGGGCGTCGGCTGGCTGAGACCTGGTTGGCGCAACTGCGTGCCGACGACGGCCGGCTCGATGCGCTTGCCAAGCGCAGCGGATTCAAGTACCAGTCGCCCAAGATGCTGATGCGCAGTCAGAACGCTGGGGTCGATCCGCGCATCGTGGACGCGGCCTTCCGCGCGCCGCGACCGGACGGCGGCAAGGCTGTTTACGATCTCGTGGATCTGGGTGGCCGGGGTTACGCGGTGTTCGCACTCGAGCGGGTGCTCCAACCCTCGGGCAAGGCAATGGACAGCACCGAGAGCGAGGCCAGGCGTATACTGGCTGCGCAGCGCGGTGCTGGTTACTACGCGTACTACCGCGCCGGTTTGCGGGAGAAGGCCAAGATCAAGATTTTCGCCGACCAGCTATAGACGGGGTCCCGAGACGCCCGTTCGCCTCGGGCACTTGGCGCTACCCTGGCTATTCCAGAAGCTTGCTGTAATTGAGGCCGATGGCGACCGTGTTGAATCCGCCGTCCACGTAGGTGATCTCGCCGGTTACGCCGGAGGCCAGATCTGAACACAGAAACGCCCCGACGTTCCCTACCTCGTCGATCGTCACGCCGCGCCCGAGTGGCGCCATCTTGTCGTTGTAGTCCAGCAGCTTTTTGAAATCGGTGATGCCGGCCGCCGCGAGCGTGCGTATCGGTCCGGCAGAAATGGCGTTGACGCGGATGCCCTCCGGCCCCAGGGCCTGCGCCAGGTAGCGAACGTTGGCTTCGAGGCTGGCCTTGGCCAATCCCATGATGTTGTAATTCGGCACCGAACGATCCGCGCCGATGTAGGACAGCGTCAGCAATGCGCCGTGGCGACCCTGCATCATGGCGCGACCG
>DASPRK010000107.1:0-17723 GCA_035624495.1 Methylomirabilis sp. (SeqCode)
TTAGGATAAAACACGCCGACGCGCGCACGATCTTCCCGGCATCGTTTTCATCCAACCGGCGCGTCCGCGTCACCGAGCGCAAACATGGCAAAAGAAAAACCCTGGAGCGGACGCTTCACCCAGCCCACCGACGCGACCGTCAAGGCCTTCACCGCCTCGGTGCAATTCGATCGGCGCCTTTATCATCACGACATCCTGGGATCGATCGCGCACGCGAAAATGCTGGCGAAGGTCGGCGTGCTGGCGAAAAAAGAATGCGACGCCATTGTCAAAGGCCTGAAGGATATCGAAGCCGAGATCGACGCTGGCAAATTCGCCTGGAGCGTGGCGCTCGAGGACGTTCACATGAACATCGAAGCGCAGCTGATCAAGCGCATCGGCGAAACCGGCAAGAAACTGCACACCGGACGCTCGCGTAACGACCAGGTCGCGACCGATTTGCGGCTTCACTTGCGCGACGGGATCGACGTTATCTCCGACGCCCTGGCGCAACTGCAAAAAGCCATTCTCGACCTTGCCGAACGCGAAGCGCAAACCCCGGCGCCCGGCTTCACGCATCTGCAAGTGGCGCAGCCGATCACCTTCGGCCATCACATGCTGGCTTGGTTCGAAATGCTCGCGCGCGACGCCCAGCGGTTCCAGGACTGCCGCCGGCGCGTGAACGTCATGCCGCTCGGCGCCGCCGCGCTCGCCGGCACGAGTTTTCCAATCGATCGCGCGTACACGGCGAAACTTCTCGGCTTCGAGGCAGCCTCGGAGAATTCGCTCGACGCCGTCTCCGATCGCGACTTTGCCATCGAATTCGTCGCGGCATCCGCGCTGCTCTTGACGCATCTGTCGCGCATGTCCGAGGAGCTCGTCCTGTGGTCATCGAGCCAGTTCGGTTTCATCGAGCTCTCCGACGCTTATTGCACCGGCTCCTCCATCATGCCGCAGAAGAAAAACCCCGACGTGCCGGAGCTGGTGCGCGGCAAGGCGGGACGTGTGTACGGCAGTCTCGTCACGCTGCTTACGCTAATGAAGGCACAGCCGCTCGCCTACAACAAGGATAACCAGGAGGACAAGGAGCCGGTGTTCGACACGCTCGATACCGTGCTCGGGAGCCTGCGGGTGTTCGCCGGCATGATCCCGACCATGACGGTCAAGCGCGACCACCTGCTGCGCGCCGCGCTCATGGGCTATTCCACGGCCACCGACCTGGCGGATTACCTGGTGCGCCGGGGCGTGCCGTTCCGCGACGCCCATGAAATCGTGGGCAAGGCCGTGCGCCTGGCGATCGACACCGACCGCGACCTGTCACAGATCGACCTCGACGAGTTCAGGAAACTGAGTCCCGCCGTCGGCAAGGACGTGTACCGGGTGCTGACCGTGGAGGGCTCGCTCAAGGCGCGCAACCACCTCGGCGGCACCGCACCGGCGCAGGTGCGCAAGGCCGTGCGCCGGGCGCGCGCGCGTCTGCAGCGGCAGACGTCGAAGACCGTGAAATAGGTCCCTCGTCGTTTACCGGCGACCATGGATACCGCAGAAGAGAAAAACCGGGACAACGCTCGGCGCCGCAAGGCCGACCGGTACCGCGGCGCAGAGCGCCGCAGTGGTCACGCCGTGCGCGTCCCGCCGTGGGAGGAACAGCGCGCGCAGTACCTCACGCGCCTGCGGTTCTGGGCGCTGGGCCCGGCCGACTTCAATCTCGCGGGCGCGTTGCATACCAGCGCGTCGGTCAGAGCGCGCGTCGACCAGGTCATGTACCGCGGCAAGCTTGAACGCGCCCGCGGCGGAATTCTGCCAGTGAGTCAGGCGGCGCCGGCATGAACGCACCGGTAAAGACGCTGGACGAGCTGAGACAACGCCTGCGTGAGTTCGCGCGCGAGCGCGACTGGGAGCAGTTTCATTCGCCCAAAAATCTTTCGATGGCTCTGATCGTGGAGGCGGCCGAGCTGGTCGAGCATTTCCAGTGGCTGACCCAGGCGCAGAGCAAGAATCTTCCTGAGAAGACGCTGCGTGAGGTCGAACAGGAGATGGCGGACGTCTTTATCTATCTAAATCGCTTGGCCGATCTGCTCGGCATCGACCTCATGGATGCCGCCCGCCGCAAGATCGAGCTCAACGCCAAGAAATACCCGGCGCACGAAGTACGCGGGAAGGCGGATAAGAGGTAAATCTTTCGTTTCTCCTTACCGCTGCATCATCCGGCCCGGGCGTTCGGGACGGTCGGGGCGTTCCGGGCGCGAACGTCCGTCGAAGTCGTCCGCCGCGCCGTTGTTACTTTGCATTTTCTGCCGGAATTGCTGGCGTTCCTCCGGTGACATGCTTTGCCATCTCTGGCGCAGTTCCGCGCGCCGTTCCGGCGGCAGGTTTTTAAACCATTCGCGTCGTTGGCGCAGGCGCTCCTGCTGCTCGGGAGGCAGTTGGCGAAAACGTTCGTAGCGCTGGCGCGCCTGTTCGCGCTGTTCCGGCGTCATCTTCTGCCAGCGCGCGAAACGTTCGCGCGCCTGCGTGCGTTGCTCGGGCGTCATGCTTTGCCAGCGTTTCGCCCCCTGCTGCAGGCGTTCGCGCCGGTCCGGCGGCAGACTGTCCCAACGTTCCTGAAGTGGTTTGAGGAGCTTCTGCTCGTCGGGGCTGAGCTGATTCCAGGTGGGAGGTGTACCATCGTTCGCGGCCCACGGCACGACCGGCCACAGTAACAACAAGCCGAGAATCAGGCGTCTACTTTTTTTCATGGCGCGGTGTCTCCGGCGACTCCGGGAGTAGGGCGGTGTCGATTTCCGTCAGGACGGCCTGCCCGGAATTGCCGTCGGTCTCGACGCTGCCGAGAAATTCGATCAGGCCCATGTCGGGCGCTGACGACGATGACGACGATGACCGCGGTGGCGAAGGTGGGGCGGGCTGGGGCGATGGCGAATCCGCCGCCGCGGTGGACAGGGCAAGCAGCAGCATCGGTCCGAGCGTCCACGAGTTAACCGGCATCGGCATTTCGATCGAGCCAATCGTAAAAATCGAGATCGGCGAAGAAGTCCGGGCTCTCGTGCGCTGTCAACAGATCGAGATCGCCCAGGTTCGCCTGCACCGGATTGGGGCTAGGCGCGTTGAACCAGAGCAACGCGGCCACGGCGAGCACGACGCCGGCGGTGGCCAGACCGCCGACCGGCAGCAGCCAGGCGCGACGCGTGGGCACCGGGCGACGTAAACCTTCCTGTACGGCCAGCCGGCGCGCCGCGCGCAGGCGCGCGAGAGTAGCGGCATCGAGATTCTCCCCGGCCTCGTCCAACACGCGCTTGGCGGCGCTCAGAAATCTGTCCTTGGTTTCCATCATCACACAAAGTCACCCAATTTTTCGCGCAAGGAATGCACCGCACGCGAGTAATGCGTCTTGACGCTGCCCTCGGAGCAGCCCATCGCGCGCGCCGTTTCCGCCACGTCCAGGCCTTCCCACACCCGCAGCATGAAGGCCTGTTGCTGGCGCCACGGCAGCTGGCGCAGCGCCGCTTCCAGCTGCGTCATCGCCTGTTTGTCACGCAGTTGCGTCGACGGGTCCGGGCTGCGGCCGTCGGGCAGGTTCTGCAGCGGATCGCGGTCGTCATCCTCATCGTCATTGCCCCCGAACCAGACTCGAAACCGGTTACGCACCTTGGCGCGTCGGCGCCAGTCGCTGATGCGGCTTTGCAGAATGGTGTGGAACAACGGCCCCCATTCCTGCTCGCCGCGGTCGGCGTAGCTTCGCACCAGTTGCAGCATTGCGTCCTGAACGATGTCGTGCGCATCATCCGTGTTGCCGACGGCGAACCGCGCCATCAGAAAAGCGCGCCGCTCCACACCGGTGAGAAACCGATCCAGGGCTTGTGTGGGTTCCAGCGGAAATACCTCTTAATATGTTGTCGCCGTGCCCGCCCTGCCCACGGGCCGCCCCGTACCGGCTAGGCCCCGGCATCCGGCGCTATCATCGGCCATCGCCGCTTTTCCTGCCAGCCCGGGGCACAATATCCCTTTATCTGTTTGAACAACGCTCGAGCGCATCCGCGGTTGACCGAGCGGTTGGGCCCGACCGGGCGGGATGGTACAGTCAGCCGAAAAAGCGGCCGGATTCACCCGGCTTTTCGCGGTTGGGGGGTGGCGGTGCAGAACGAAAAGAACGGAGTGTACGACTTCCGCTTCCATGGCGACCGGCGCAAGGCCGACCGTCGCTGCGACCTCGACCGGCGCGGGGTACTGCGCTGGGATCCGGCCAAACGGGAGCGTCGTTCGGGCTGGGACCGGCGCCAAGCCGCCTTTTACCCGCGCGGCGGGTAACTCAATTACCTTTTACGCCCGCCAGAAGGCGGTCAGCATGTTGTCCGACGACGGCAGCGGAAACTGTTCGCGGCGCATGTCATCGAGCGTGTTGGAGATGCGTCCGAAATCCTGGTGCAAGTGCCAATAGACCTGCCGCTGGCGCGGGTTGGCTTCGGCGTCCGCACAGCGCCAGTAGGCGCTGCTGCCGTGCGCCAGGTAGTACCCCAGTTCGCCGCGCCGGCGCAGCCGGTCGCGGAACAGTCCGCTCATGAACAGCGCGTATTCCCCGAGGTGCTTGATCATGTGACGCTCGCGCGCGGGGCTGGCGCGTCCGTTTTGTGCCTGGCGCCAGGCGTCGAGCATGTCGACGATGTATTCGAGCGGTTGGCCGCCGGCGTTCTGCAGGGCGTAGAGCGCCCGGGGCTGGGCGAAACGGCTCAGGACGTCGCTGACATAATCCACGGTGGCCGGCTGCGTGATGCCATGGCGGTGAAAGCCGTGACTCACCTGATGTCGGAAGAACTGATAGAGCGAAGGGACCCGCATCCTGACCTCCTGCATTGGCATTACTTCGACCGTCGGACGTTTTGCCAATTCCCCGTTCGACACGTCCGGTGGGAAAGTCCTTCATCCACACGCATTGACTCGCGGTCGGCCCCGCGTATGATCTGCACCGCTGCGCGAGGGATATTTTGCGTAGTGGAGGACCCTCATTCAATATTAGTCAATCTACAGGAGAGTGTATGAAGCGCTACGTGCTGTGGGCCATCCTGGCGGCATTTCTCGCGGCCGGACCGGTGGGATGTGGAAAGAAAGAAATTGAAGAACTGAACACCAAGGTGACTCAGTTGCAGAAAGAACTCGCCGGCGCCAATGAGCAGCTTGCCGACAAGGCTAAGGAAGCACAGGAAGCCCAAACCAAGGCCAGCCAGTTGCAGGCCACCGCGGACGCGCAGGCGGCCGAGATCATCAAGATAAAAGCCGAGCGCGACAAGCTAAAGCGCGAAGTTGCTTCACTGAAGAAAAAGAAGCGCTGATATTACCGAACCTCGCGCCGGCAACCGCTACCGGCTACCGGCCGCGGGATCGTCAATATTTACGGTGGCGTCCAGGCGCCCGGTCCGTTCAGTCAGGATCGGGCGACTGATTCCGACCCCGTTGTCGTCCCGCATCATCTCCCCTGAGACGGAAGACCGGGGCCTGAGGACCGTTCGCCCGATCTCCCGAGAATCGGCCGGTGCCGGTGCACACTTGAATCGTCCGGGTCCGCCCCCAATGATGTTCGCATGTCCATCGAAGAAGAACGCCAAAAAGCCGAAGCCGAAGCCGAAGGGATCAGCGAAGCCGACGCCGGCGTCGAGCCGGCGGCCGCAGGAACCCTCGCGCGCCCGGCCGACCTCCTGCCGGGACTGCTGCACATCCTTCCGCTCGCCAACCGCCCGTTCTTTCCGGCCCAGATGGTGCCGCTCGTGGTCGAGCGCGAGCCTTGGCAACGCACGGTCGAAGCGGCAGTTGAATCCGGTCACCAGTATGTCGGCCTGGTCCTGATCCGCGGCGACGATCCGCAGGCCGCCGGGCCCGATGACTTTTATCCCATGGGCACCGCTAGCCGGATTCATAAGGTGGTGCAGCTGGAAGACAAGCTGCAGCTGATCGTCGAAGGCGTGCAGCGTTTCCGGATCGACTCGTGGGTGTCGCGCGAGCGCCCGTTCGTGGTGCGCGCCCAGTATTTCCCCGAGACCAGCTACAAGGACATGCCCGAGCTCAAGGCCTACACCGTAGCGGTAATCAACACCATCAAGGAACTGCTGCCGCTCAATCCTCTTTACGGTGAGGAGCTCAAATATTTTTTAAATCGCTTCGGGCCGGACGATCCGGCGCGGCTCGCCGATTTCGCCGCCAGCCTCACGACCTCTGACAAGCACGAGCTGCAGGAAGTGCTCGAGAAGACCCATATCCGCGAGCGTATGGAGAAGGTGCTGGTGCTGCTCAAGAAGGAAGTGGAGGTGGCCAAGGCGCAGATGCAGATCCACAAGAACGTGGAAGAGAGCATGGAAAAGCGCCAGCGCGAATTCCTGTTGCGCGAACAGATGAAGGCGATCCAGAAGGAACTCGGGATCGCCAAGGACGACCGCACTGCCGAACTGGACAAGTTCCGCGCACGGCTCAAGGATCTCACGCTGCCCGAGGAGGCACGCAAGCGCATCGACGATGAAATGGAAAAGATATCGGTGCTCGAGATCGGGTCGCCGGAGTACGGCGTCACGCGCAATTACCTCGACTGGCTGACGCAACTGCCATGGGGAAAATTTTCCAAGGACAATTTGAATCTCAAGAATGCACGCCGCATTCTCGATCGCGACCACGACGGGCTCGCTGACGTGAAAGACCGCATCGTGGAGTTCCTCGCGGTCGGCGCCATGAAGGGCGAAGTCGCCGGTTCCATCGTGGTGCTTGTGGGTCCGCCCGGCGTCGGCAAGACCTCGATCGGGCGTTCCATCGCCGAGGCCCTGGGTCGAAAGTTCTATCGCTTCTCGCTCGGCGGCATGCGCGACGAGGCCGAGATCAAGGGGCACCGGCGCACCTATATCGGTGCGATGCCGGGCAAGTTCATTCAGGCGATCAAGGACGTCGGCGCCGCCAACCCGGTGATCATGCTGGACGAGATCGACAAAATCGGCGCTTCCTATCAGGGTGATCCGGCCGCGGCCCTGCTCGAGGTGCTCGACCCCGAACAGAACCGGGATTTTCTTGATCATTACCTGGACGTGCGCTTCGATCTGTCCAAGGTGCTGTTCGTATGTACGGCGAACCAGCTGGACACGATTCCCGGGGCGCTGCTCGACCGCATGGAGATCATCCGGCTCTCCGGATACATCACGTCGGAGAAAATGGCTATCGCCCGGCACCATTTGCTGCCGCGCCAGATCGAAAAGGCGGGGCTGAAACCCGGACAGCTGCGGATCGAAACCGAAGCGGTGCGCGAGATCATCGAGCGCTACGCGCGCGAGGCCGGGGTGCGCAATCTGGAAAAGCGGCTGGGCCAGATCGCGCGCAAAGCGGTCGTGAAGATCCTCAATGGCATCAAGCCGCCGGTCCGCGTGGGCGTGAAGAATCTCGAGGAGTACCTGGGCAAGCCGCTGTTCCGTCCCGAAAAGCCCCAGGTCGGCGTGGGCGTGGTGACGGGCCTGGCGTGGACGCCCCTGGGCGGGGCGACACTCGACGTCGAGGCCACGCGCGTGCACCAGGCCGGGCGCGGCTTCAAGCTCACCGGCCAGCTCGGCGACGTGATGAAGGAATCGGCCGAGATCGCCTACAGCTACATCTCCTCGCACTGCCAGGGCTATGGCGCGAAAGCGGATTATTTCGAAAAGGCGTTCGTGCACCTGCACGTGCCGGCCGGCGCCACGCCCAAGGACGGCCCGAGCGCCGGCGTCACGATGGCGACGGCGCTGCTGTCCCTTGCGCGCGGGAGGAAAATCGCGCGGCCGGTGGCCATGACCGGCGAGCTCACGCTCACCGGCCAGGTGTTGCCCGTTGGCGGTATCCGCGAGAAGGTTATCGCCGCGCGCCGCGCGAGGATTTCCGAGCTGATATTGCCGGCCGCCAACCGCGGCGATTTCGAGGATCTGCCGGCGCATATCCGCCAGGGACTCAAGGCGCATTTCGCGAGCCACTATGACGATGTCTCGAAAATCGTGTTCCCGAAGAAAAAATAAACCGAGTGAGGTCGACCGTGGGGAGCTTCGTTTCGTTTCAGTGCAAATTCTGTCGTTACGAGGAACCGCAGATCGCCGTGGGACACGGCCGGACCGAGATTCCGTTTCTGGCGCTCTACCGCTGCAACCACTGCCACTCGATTGGCAGCACCTGGATACACGAGAGCAAGATTCCTCGATGCAGCCAGTGCTATGACGACGCGATCGTCATCCTGGCGGACGATGCCCGGCGCGTGAACTGTCCCAAGTGCGGCGAGCCGGGAGCGATCGCGGCGAAAGAGGGAAGTTGGGAGTAAATCTTCAGCCGAGTTCGATATCCTCGCCCGACTGTTCGCGAATAAAGCGTGACAGCTCTCTCATCAATTCCCCGCCACTCTGGTCGTTGATCCACCGGCCGCCGACGTGGCCGTAATGGTAACCGCCGGACCTGGCGGCGACCCATATCTGTTTCGCCGCGCCCTGCTTGTTGAGGATGATCTTCGTGCCGTTTTCGAATTCGAGCGTGAGTATGCCGCCGGCGCTCTCGTAGTCGATGTCCGCGCCGCTTTCCTCGACGGCCTGTTCGATGAGCAACAGGATGTCGGTGGCGCGTTTGTCGAATTCGGATTCGTTCATGGGACCCGTGGCGGTACTGGAATGTGTCCGCATGTTAACCAAGGAGGAGGCCGCTGAACAGGCTATCTGATATGATCCCGCCCGGAATATGGGAAAGCGCATTCTTGTTCTGGGAGGATACGGCGTCTTCGGCTCGCGCATCAGCCAGGCGATCGCCCGCATTCCCTCCGCCGAGTGCGTGATCGGCGGCCCCCGGCCCCAGAAGGCCCGCCCTTATCTCAACGAACACATTACCGCAGTCACGGTCAACGTCCGCGACGCCGCGAGCCTGCGCCGCGCGCTCGACGGCGCGTTCGCGGTGGTCAACGCCGCCGGGCCGTTTCAGGCGCGCGACTATGCCGTGGCTGAAGCCTGCGCCGGCGCCGGCGTCCATTATGTCGATCTCGCCGACGCGCGTGCCTACGTCGAGGGCATCACGCGCCTGAACCGCCGCGCCCAACAGCACAATTGCCTGATCGTGAGCGGCGCGGGCACCACGCCCACGATCTCGTCGCTGCTGGTCGAGATGCTGCTGCCCGAGTTCGACCGCATCAGCGAGATCCACAGCTGCATCTCGATCGGAAACCGGAACCCGCGGGGCGAAGCAACCGTCCGCTCCATCCTCGGTTACGCCGGCAGCGCCATCCGGCTCAAGGAGCGCGGACGCTGGCGTTACGCCTACGGCTGGAGCGAGCCGGAAGTGGTGCGCTTCCCCGAACCGGTGGGGCGGCGACGCGTGTATCTGTGCGACGTTCCGGACCTCGACATTTTTCCTGCGCGCTACGGCGTGCAGACCGTTACCTTCCGCGCCGGGATGGAAATGAACCTGTTCAATTTCGGCCTCGTTCTGCTGGGAAGGATGCGACGGCATCGATGGATAAAAAATCTGCCGGGCTGGGCTCCGGGCTTGATCGCAGCGGGCAGTATTTTCCGCAACGCCGGCGGCTATGAAGGCGGCATGCGGGTGCTGGTGCGGGGCCGCCGGGACGGACAGGACATCGAACACACCGTGTTCCTGATCGCACGCGATGAAAACGGCACTGCCATTCCCTGCAGTCCGTCGGTGGCGCTCGTCCGTCGATGGATCGAGAATGGGGTGCCGGTGACCGGAGCGGTACCGGGGGTGGGGCTGCTCAAGTGGGACGATATAAGGAACGAGCTGTCGAATTACGACATCACTCTGGTGCGGGTTTGACCGGCGGCGCCACTGGATGCGCCGCGCGCAGACAAGGTAAGCTTATGTCATGCGTGCCTGCGAAAATTATTCCCGTATCGGTCGAGCCGGAAGGCTGATCCTGTTGCTCGGCATGATGCTGGTTGCCACGTTCGCCGCCTGCGGCAAGAAGGGACCGTTATATCTGCCGGAGGAAGCCAACGCGCCGCGGCCGGCGGCATCACCTGCGGCCGTGCCGCCAGTGGCGGGAACCGACGAAGACGCGCATCAAAAATAACATCGGCGTTTCCATCATGAACCCGTTTGCCTATCGCGACCGGCAGCTGTATGCCGAGAATGTGCCCCTTGCCGATATCGCGCGGCAGGTCGGCACGCCCTGTTATGTCTACTCGCGGGCATATATCGAAAACCGTTTTCGCGCCTTCGACGCCGCGCTTGCCGGGCGCGAGCACCTCGTGTGCTACGCGGTCAAGGCTAATTCCAACCTGGCGGTGCTGAACGTGCTGGCGCGGCTGGGCAGCGGCTTCGACATCGTCTCGGGCGGGGAGCTCGAGCGCGTGCGGGCGGCCGGGGGTGACCCGGCGAAAGTCGTATTTTCCGGCGTCGGCAAGACGCGCGAGGAAATGCGCCTGGCGCTTGCTGCCGGCATCTATTGTTTCAACGTCGAATCCGAGGCCGAACTCGAGGTGCTGAACGGTGTGGCGGCGGAACTGGGTCGGCGCGCGCCGGTGGCGCTGCGGGTCAATCCGGACGTGGACCCGGCGACGCATCCATACATCGCCACCGGTTTGAAGCAGAGCAAGTTTGGCATCGACATTGCGCGCGCGGAAGCGGAGTACCGGCGCGCACAGGCGCTGCCGCACCTGCGCGTGCACGGCGTCGCCTGCCACATCGGCTCGCAGCTGACCGAGCTGGCGCCGGTGCTCGAAGCGCTGGAGCGCGTGGTCGAGCTGGTCGAGCGGCTGGCCGGGCAGGGCATCGAATTGGAACATCTCGACCTCGGCGGCGGGCTCGGCATCCGTTACAACGAGGAACAGCCGCCGTCGCCCGACGAGTACGTGCGCGCCATCCTGAATCATCTGAAGGCGACGAGTTCGCGCGTGCAACGAATGCGTCTGGTATTCGAGCCGGGCCGTGCCATCGTCGGCAACGCTGGTGTGCTGTTGACGCAGGTGCTGTTTCTCAAGCTCGGAGCCGAACGCAATTTCGCGGTGGTAGACGCGGCCATGAACGATCTGCTGCGCCCGGCGTTGTACGACGCCTGGCACGACATCACGCCGGTGAAAGTGGACCAGCCACGCACGCGGCGTGTCTACGACGTGGTCGGTCCGGTATGTGAGAGCGGCGACTTTCTCGGACTCGCACGCGAGCTCGGCGTCGACGCCGGCGACGTGCTCGCCGTGGTTTCCGCCGGCGCCTACGGCGCGGTGATGAGTTCGAACTACAACGCCCGCCCGCGGGTTCCGGAAGTGATGGTGGACGGGGATCGATATCACGTCGTGCGCCGGCGCGAGACCGTCGCCGAGCTGATCGCGCCGGAAACCATGCTGCCCAGATAAATTAGACAGAATTGACAGGATGCCGCAGGATTTGCAGGACGAATCATTTCGCAAATGTCCTGTCAATTCTGTTTTAATCCCTTGAATTCCGTCTATTGATGAAACGAGTTCCCGAACCCGAGCTGATGGACGAAGCGGCGCAGGCGCGCGCCTATGCCGCGGCCGATTTTTCCGAGCCGCACCAGGCGTTCGTCGACGGATTTCGCGAGCATTTTCCCCGTCACCGGCCGCGGCGCGTGCTCGATCTCGGTTGCGGCGCCGCCGACATCACGATCCGTTTCGCCCACGCTTGCGCCGATTGCGAGCTGACCGGCGTCGACGGCGCGGCGGTGATGCTGGCGCTGGCGCGCGAAGCCGTCGCGCGTGCGGGACTGACGCAGCGAATCAGACTGGTCGAGGCGCGTTTGCCCGAAAGGGCATTGCCGGAACGCACTTTCGATACCGTCATCAGCAACAGCCTGTTGCATCATCTGGCCGACCCGCAGGTACTATGGAACGCTTGTGCGGGGTATGCCGTGCCCGGCGCCGCGGTGTGGGTGGTGGACCTGCGCCGGCCCGACTCGCGCGAACAGGCCGAACGATTGGTGCGGGAGTACTCGGGCGCCGAGCCGGAAATCCTGCAACGCGATTTTTTGAATTCGCTGCTCGCGGCCTATCGATTGCAGGAAATCGTTGCGCAACTGGCACGGGCCGGCCTCGCCCGGTTTCAGGTCGAAGCCGTCGGCGATCGACATGTAATCGTGCACGGCCATTTCTGAGCCATTACCCATGGAAAACTTTCAAAACCCGCCGGAAGCGGAGATTAAGGCACTGCTTCAGAGCGTGCGCACCATTGCCATGGTCGGTCTGTCCCCGCGCCCGAACCGGCCGAGCCACCGGGTGGCAACGCAGATGCAGCGCTTCGGCTATCGTATTATCCCGGTACGCCCGGCAGTGGACGCGGTATTGGGGCAGAAGGCCTACCCTTCGCTCGGCGCGGTGCCGGATAAGATCGAACTCGTGGACGTTTTTCGCGCTCCGGAGCACGTGGATGCCATCGTGGACGAGTGCATCGCGCTGGACCTTCCCGCCCTTTGGCTGCAGGACGGCGTGGTAAACGTCGCAGCGGCGCGGCGCGCCCGCGACGCCGGGATGTTGGTGGTCATGGATCGCTGCGTATACCGCGACTATTTAAGGTTGTTCGGCCCGGTGCCGCATTCATGAAGCGGACACCGCGGTTTATTTGGCGCGCGGCAAACGGTAAGCTTGCCCGATGCAAGTCCCTTTCACCAAGATGCACGGCGCCGGCAACGACTTCGTGGTCTTCGACGGCTTCTCCCGCCCGATTCATCTGACCCCGGAGAAAATCCGCCGCCTGGCGGATCGCCATTTCGGCGTCGGCTGCGACCAGGTGCTGGTGGTGGAGCGCCCCGCGGCCACGGGCGCCGATTTCCGCTATCGCATCTTCAACGCCGATGGGGCCGAGGTCGAGCAATGCGGCAACGGCGCGCGCTGTTTCGTGCGCTTCGTCCGCGACCGGCGGCTCACGGCCAAGGACCAGATCGCGGTCGAGACGCTCGGCGGGATGATTTTCCCGCGGCTCGAGCCGGATGGCAGCGTCACCGTCAACATGGGCGTGCCGCGGTTCGAACCGGCCGAGGTTCCGTTCGAGGCGCCGGCGCGTCTGCCGGTCTATGATCTGGAGGTGGACGGCAGAATCGTGAACGTGAGCGTTCTGTCCATGGGCAACCCGCACGCGGTGCAAGTGGTGCCGGAAGTGGACGGCGCGCCGGTGAACACGCAGGGACCGCTGATCGAGCAGCATCCGCGGTTCCCGCGGCGCGTCAACGCCGGTTACATGCAGATCGTCGACCGGCGGCGCATCCGCCTGCGGGTGTACGAGCGCGGCGCCGGCGAAACGCTTGCCTGCGGCAGCGGCGCCTGCGCCGCGGTGGTGGCCGGTCGCCAAAGAGGCCTGCTGGATGATAAGGTAGACGTAGGCCTGCTCGGCGGCACGCTGCGCGTGTCCTGGGCCGGGGAAAGGGAGCCGGTGTGGATGTCGGGCCCGGCGGTCTCCGTGTTTGACGGTGTTATCGATCTGGACAAAATATGACGCAAAAATTGCCCACGGACGAATTGCAGTCGGAGCTTTCCTGGGAGGAGGCCGTATCGCGCTACCTCGAGGATCATCCCGAGTATTTTTCGCGTCACCCGGAGATCCTGGCGCGGCTGATGCTGCCGCACGAAACCGGAGGCAAGGCGGTTTCGCTGATCGAGCGCCAGGTACAGGTGCTGCGCGAGCAGACCCAGAACCTGCAACGACAGCTGCGTGAACTCGTGCAGAACGCCCGCGATAACGACATCCTGGGCGGCCGGCTGCACCGCTTCGCCACCGCCATGATCGGGTGCCATTCGCTCGACGAAGTCATCGATACGACCTGCGACCTGCTGCGTCAGGAATTCAAGCTCGACGCCGTGGTGATCCTGCTGCAGGGCCGTTCCGCCGGCGGCCGCCCGGAACTGGTTCCGGAAGACGACAAGCGCCTGAACACCCTGTTGCAGCAGTTCAGATCCGGCAAGCCGATCTGCGGCGGCAAGTTCGAGGAAAGCCTCATGAGCTATCTCTTCGGCCAACACGCCGCGGAGATCAGGTCGAGCGCGCTGATTCCCCTGGGCGAGAAGAATCCGACCGGTGTCCTCGGTCTCGGCACCCACGATACCCATCGTTTCCACCCCGGCATGGGGACGGTTTATCTCGCGCGCCTGGGCGAACTGCTAACGCACAGCCTGGCGCACCATCGCGGTTAACCACGCCGCGCGGGCCAAGATGCAAAAGCGCGCCCACCAGCTGCTGAATCAATTTCTCCGCCATCTCGGCGATGAACGTCGGCTGTCGCCGCTGACCCTGATCCATTACGGTCGCGATCTGGCGCAATGCGTCCGGTACTGTGACGACGCCGGCGTCAACGACTGGGGGAAGCTCACGATCGCGGAGGTGCGCGGCTGGGTCGCGGCGATGCACCGCCACGGGTTGTCCGGCAAGAGCATCCAGCGAGCACTCTCGGCGCTGCGCAGCTTCTATCGTTATCTCATGCGGGAGCAGGCGGTTGCGCGCAATCCCGCGAGCGGCGTGACCGCGCCGAAGTCCGCGCGCCGACTGCCCAAGACGCTTACCACCGATCAGGCCGCGCGGCTGGTGACGTTCGATGCACGCGATCCGCTGGCATGGCGCGACCGCGCGCTGCTGGAGCTGCTGTATTCCTCTGGATTGCGCTTGTCCGAACTCGTTAACCTCGATCTTGCCGAGCTGGATCTGGCCGGCGGGCTGGTGCGCGTCACCGGCAAGGGCCGCAAGGTGCGCGATGTGCCCGTCGGCGCGAAGGCACGCGAAGCCCTGCGCGAGTGGCTGGCACGGCGCGGCCAATTCGCCGCGCCGGAGGAGCCGGCGGTGTTCCTGGCGCGCAACGGCCGGCGCCTTGGGCCGCGCGCCGTGCAGGCCCGCCTGCGCCACTGGGCGGTGCGGCAGGGAATCGAAGTGCCAGTGCACCCGCACATGCTGCGGCATTCCTTCGCCAGCCACGTGCTCGAATCGAGCGGCGATCTGCGCGCGGTCCAGGAAATGCTGGGGCACGCCAATATTTCCACCACGCAGATCTACACGCACCTCGATTTTCAGCATCTCGCGAACGTCTACGACAAGGCCCATCCGCGCGCGCGGAGAAAGAACTCGCCGTGACCGGCACGCGTTATTACAGCATGCGTCGCCTCTCGCCGTATCAAGGCACGGCGCAAGTCATCGAGACGCCGGGGTTCCGGGCGATCACTTCCGACGGGTTGACGTGGCGCGTGCAGTTCCTGAACCGGCGTTCGCGACTTTCGTCCAACGCGGTCTGGCGGCGCGATGGCACCGGTAATCTGCGCGACTCCGAGGAGACCCGCGAGTTTATCGGGGCCATGGAACGACACCCGCCGTTCCCGTTCCCGGCGGCGGACAATCTCGAGCTATGGTTGCTGGACGCCAGGGAGCACAGGCCGCTGGCGATTCTGGCGAGCACCTTCAGCGGCATCACTCCACCGCGGGCGGTGGACACCGTCTGGCACGCGGCGCTCGCCGGTGATGACGGTTTTATCGCGCCCAGCCTGTCCTCCGGAAGCGGTGGCGCAAGCGCGTCCCACATCCCGCACCGCGACGTCGTCGACCGTTGCGTGCAGAAGGCGGCCGGGGTGATCGATTCGGCGCAATGGTTCCGGCGCGAGGACGACGGCGGCGGCACCGGCCTGCACGGCTGCCGCCTCGATTCCGCGCAGGTCGGTCGAAAGCTCGGGCGTGAAGCGTTCCCTGAACTGTTGCTGCGCGAGGACTGGGAATGCGAACGCGAGCGGAATCTGGTGCGGGATTATCACGACTGGCAGGCGCCCCATCTGCTCACGCACCGCGATCTCACGCGCGCCACGCGCGACCGCCTCGAGCGCGCCGCCTGTCGTCAGGCGGAGAAGCTCTATAAGGTCCGGCATTTCCTGCCGGAGATCGTCAATTCAGATCTGCTGAACGTGGCCTTCGTCGAAGCGGTGATCCGCCGCTCGGCGCAGGCCTGAACCCGCGCGTGTCACATGGTTGTTCGCGTCAGGACTGGAATGGCTTAAAATGACGCCACCGTGTCCGGAAGGAGAACGGTGGCATGATGACCAGATCCACCCGCGACAGAATCATCGAGACGGCGCTGACGCTCGCGGAACAGCGGTCGTGGGAGCGGGTGCGGCTGCATGACGTCGCCGCCGAGCTGAAACTGAGTCTGAACGAGGTGCGCGCGTATTTTCGCGAGAAGGAAGACATTACCGACGCCTGGTTCGATCGC
This sequence comes from Methylomirabilis sp. (SeqCode), assembly GCA_035624495.1. Taxonomy (GTDB): domain Bacteria; phylum Pseudomonadota; class Gammaproteobacteria; order Acidiferrobacterales; family Sulfurifustaceae; genus Sulfuricaulis. The sequence continues at coordinate 16,148 of DASPRK010000107.1, forward strand.
GCCGATGCCGCCATGCTCGATGAGGCCGTCAAGCCCGAGTTGCTGTCGCTGTCGCCGCGCGACCGGCTGCACCGGCTGATGATGGTCTGGCTCACGACTCTGACACCGCACCGGCGCGTGACGCGACAAATGATCGTTGGCAAGCTCGAGCCAGGCCACGTGCATTACCAGTACGCGGGATTGCTGCGCGTAAGCCGCACGGTGCAATGGTGGCGCGAGGCGGCGCGGCGTGAGGCGGCATTGCCGTGGCGCGCGCTCGAGGAGACCGGACTAACGGCGATTTATCTGGCGGCATTTTTTTACTGGATGCGCGACGATTCGGAAAATGCCGGGCGCACGTCGGTTTTTCTGGACGGATTGCTGGCGCGCGCGGAGCGGCTGACGCGATGGTTCCCGGGATATCTCAGGTCGGGCGCGGCGAGCGGTGTCGCGACGCCGGAGCGGTAAGGCACGATTTTATTTCGGAGATTGCATGACCGGTTCGTTCAAGAATATTCCGATACAGACCGAGAGCGGTCCCCGCGACGCGGAATTGCGTGGTTGCGCCGAGGCCGAGCCATATGCCCTGCGCGTCATCGGCGACAGCATGGCGCCTGAATTTCTCGACGGTCACATAATCATCGTCGATCCGGCCATGCCGCCGCAGCACGGCGCTTACGTCGTCATCGATTATCACGGGGAGACCACTTTTCGCCAGCTCGTCATCGAAGACGGTAGAAAATTCATCAAGGCGCTCAACGAATGCTATCCGGCGATTGAACTGGTAGAGCAATACGCGGTGCGCGGCGTCGTCGTCCAGCGTGCCGGCCGGCGGCGCAGGGATCACAAGCATTATTATTGAGTCCGAAATTAGGGCGTGAAATGTTAGAAGCACATCCAGCAAATCGACTCGTTCGCCCCTGATGCTTCATTCCTCGTGATAGAGATGGGCCCGTGACCAGGGCAGGTCGTTGTTGGTGCCGCGCGTGAAGACGACCTGAAACAATTGCAGCGAGCCGGTGGTAAAGGCCGCGATCGACCCCGCCAGGTACAGCCGCCAGGCGCGCACGAAAGCCCGGTCGTACATCGTCTCGATCATTGCCTCGTTCTGGTCGAACCGCGCCAGCCATCGTTCGAGCGTCTTGGCATAGTGGAGGCGCAGGTTTTCCACGTCCAGCACCGAGAACTCGTGTGGTTCGAAGATATCCATCATTTCGCGCAACGAGGGTGGATAGGCGCCCGGGAAGATGCGCTTTTCGATCCACGCGTTCATGAGCTCCGGTCTGTTGCGACCGATGGAGTGGATCAGCCCGCGGCCGTTCGGGGTCAGGCAGCGGTGAATCACCTCTGCCAGCACGGCGTAATTGTCACGGCCGACATGCTCCAGCATTCCGACCGAGACGAAGACATCGAACCCGCCGCTGATGTTGCGGTAGTCGTCCTCGACGTACTCCACCTTGTTTTCCAGTCCCTCGGCCCGTGCCCGCTCCCGCGCGTAGAGTATCTGCTGATGTGAAATGTTGTATGAGCTGACCGTGACGCCGTAATGCCGGGCCATGTGGCGCGCCAGACCGCCCCAGCCGCAGCCGGCCTCCAC
>DASPRK010000111.1:0-34482 GCA_035624495.1 Methylomirabilis sp. (SeqCode)
GGGGCTATAGCTCAGCTGGGAGAGCGCATGCATGGCATGCATGAGGTCGCCGGTTCGATCCCGGCTAGCTCCACCAATTCCCGGGGTTGCCAGGACAACCCCTTTTGTTTTTTAGATCAGGTTTACTGTCCCCATCGTCTAGAGGCCTAGGACATCGCCCTTTCACGGCGGTAACAGGGGTTCGAATCCCCTTGGGGACGCCAAATTTTTCAATTAGTTAGAACACATTTGTAACTCAAGCCGGTTTAATCATTTACTACTCATGGTGTTTTTCCACCAAGTGGCGCACCATTAAAATTTGGTAGAGCACTACAGTGTCACCGAGCCTAGCCTGGCTCATTTTATTGTTCGCTGTGTTGGAATTTCCAAGTAGCACAAGCTGCATCAACGCAGTAGCACTTTACAGTACGGTGCAATCCCAAAAATGTTGGACGAGTTATGAAAAAACTAATTCGGCTAGCACTTCACGGGCTGTTCTTGCTATCATCGTATTTACTGGTTGTTTCCCTCACGGCATGTGAAGGCGGAAGTAGCAGCTCCAGTCCAGCATCTACACCAACAAACGTTCCATTTCCGCCCTTTCCTGGCAGGGTCGCGCCTTATGTCACCGTCACCACGGCACTCAGCGCCGACATCGACAATGTTGTCACATCGATTGGAGTGACGACCACAGCCGGTTTTCCGACGCAGGACACGTTCATCGCTACGCTGGCAGAAGGCACCAACTTGGAAACGGTTTGGGTCACCGGAGGTATGGGCACGAATATGTGGACGGTGACGCGAGCCTATAACGGCACGACCGCTCATGCGTTCACAGCCGCATTGACGACCATTACTTACAATCCTCTGGTTCACCTGAAGGATTCTGTCATCAATAACGCTCCTTCAATCGTCAATGCGATTGTCTGGCCTCCTTCCTATACGGGAACCGATCCCAAGACGATCATCGAGAACTACAGGTTCGACAACACCGCACCTGTGTACATCACGCAGTCAGCTATGCTCGCCCGCTATGGAGCGATATTGACTGCCAGTCTTGCAGCTTCTGGCGAGACTGCAATCTCTGTAAACCAGACATCGCAGTTCCCATCGTCGGGTGATTTTATCGTCAATGTAGGGGGGATTGAGGACATCTCGGTCAATGTCGCCAATGCTACAACGCTTAACATCGTGGCCCGCGCGCAGAATGGCACGAGTCCCACGACGTTCAATTTATCTCCCTCGGCATATTTTATGGTGCGCCAAGCGGATTTCGTCGGAGGAGCGGGAAGCGGTTCTAGGGTTGATACAATAGGCGGACTCAATTCTCAGAACAAATACGTTTTTGCCGCCCCGGCTATCGGCGCGCTTGCCGAGTGGGGGATTATGTACATGGACTTCCATTTCATCTTCGACGGGCAGATCTTCGAGATTCTTTCTAATGGCAACATCAGTTTCATGATCATCGCTGATGGCGTGATACAGCATCCCGCCGGATACCTTGTGGAAAGCCCCTATTCCGGGAAATACTGGCACAAGTTCGACTTCGGTTCGCGGAAAACGAGAAAGGTATCAATCTTTGCGTCCGGCTTCCCCGGCGCGATCGCTGTTGGTCCTGGAGACAGCCTGATTCCTTGGAACAGATCGCAAGACCCCGTCATCTCATTCGACGGCGACTCCTACGGGCAGGTCGAGGAAATGTCGTGGAGCACTGCGCCGAATACTGGGGGGATGGGGCTGTACCTTGAGATGTTGCTTGCCCTCGGGATCACCCAGTTCGATATGAACAACTTCGTCGGTGCCACAGGGTATGATCAGCAGTCTGCCTCCAACCCGCCTGCTGAACCCCGCCCAAGATACAGTTCCGTGAACCGTGTCGCTGCTACTGTGAATGGACAAGCACCTACGATTTTCTTCTGTGGTCAAGGGCACAACGATACAGCAGGAGCATCTTACACAACAGCAGTTGCTGCTTATTGGGCGGCTGTGCGCGCGGCATGGCCGAATACAATTCTTGTCGCGGCTCAGTTCTATCAGCAGGGCAATGGTGCGACCGCGCCGCAGGCGTTTCTGCCGTTCGCCGCTTCGCTCGCCAAAGAAGCTGCGATCTTGGCTGCTTTGCAGGCCGCCGGTGGTCCGTGGATTTACATCAATTCGTCTGAAGGGACTTGGCAGAATAGTTCTGGGGCGAGTGGTGTCATCAACACCCCCGGTGTTCCGTTGATTACCGGCACTGGTTACGGTCAGGCACTGGGATACAGCGGAGTGGCACAACCGGTCGGCAACGCAAATTATTATATTCGCAATGACGCCGTCCACCCCAGCAACATCGGGTCGCGCTATTTGGGCACCACGATCGCTGACGCAATTAGGGCTGGTATGGCGGCACTCTGATGGATCTCGAAAACATCAAAAACCAAGGAGTGGGAACGGGACATCTCCGGATCACGTCGCCTTGCGCGCGCGGGATAGCGCATTGAAAAAAGGGAAGCAGGGGATCTACGTCCCGCGTGGCCATTGGTCGCCGGCACAACCGATCACTGTACCTGATTTCTATGTCGTGATGGGCAACGACGACGGCGACGCCTTTTGGCTGTTTGGCTCCGGAATGATTTGGTTGTTCAGGTTTATGCGGAGACGTATATTAAGTAAAAACAGGCGTAGGCCCTGATAACGTGTCTGCGGTGTTGGGCGGTCAACGTGTCCGGTTTCCGCAATCAGCATTCGCATGGAAAACTCATGCCGCTATCGGTATTTTAAACATTTGTACAAGTGACGAATCCCCTTGGGGACGCCACTTCTTCGCGAAATCTCTGTAGTGCATATGTGGTGTCGATTCGAATCTGCAGCCCCTGCCGTGTGAATCAATTTCTCCAAACCTACGCTACGGTAGCCTACTACAGCTCACTCCTGCGCATTCCAGCCCACTGCAGTAAGGATTTATTGATATTGTTTCATCTTGGGTGGAGTAGGCTGGAATGAGCTGGAGAGCTGTGGCGTTGAGCACAAAATGAGCTCAGCGACCCGGCTCAAACTGAGGCAAATCGTTGTCTCCGCAGAGATTCCAAAGTTTTGCTATTTCAATCGGTCACAAGTTTTTGCGAACCCGAACAATCCCATCAGTCCAGAACTGAATAACCAGACAGCCGCTGGTACCGGGACGGTCGTCAACGTGCCTTGCAAGTTGAAATTGAAGTTGTGGCCATAAAAGGGACCGCCGGATACCATGGGAACGCCAAGGGTGCCGTCACCGTCATTATCCGTCGAGGCGAGCGTGAACACGGTGTTAACGTTGTTGCCCGCTGGATTAGTGCTGCCGGCCCACAGGCAGTTGGACGTCGTCGTGTCGTAATAAGAGACACCGCAATTCGAGAAGGTCGAATTGAGATTCCAGACGTTGACCATATCGATATTAAAGTTTCCGTTCCAGTCCATCAGCATGTGAATGCCGAGTTGGTGAGTGCCGACGGTCATGGTGAGAGAACCGGACTCGGCCACACCTCCACCTAATGCCGTATCGAACGAATACGAGCCAGGAGCAAAGATCTGGACGTCGTGCGCAGTCCACGGGATACCTAACAGTAAGTTGGGCGAGGAGAGCGAGGCGTTTTGTGCACCGCCCGGACCGGTGTAGTCGGAACTTGAGGTAAAGACCGTGCCCGTCCAGGTGAAGCTGACATCGTTGGTGCCGCCTATGGTATTGCCGGGGCCACCATAGACCGGATTTTGGCTAGCGCAGTTTGCCGTGCAGCCTGTTCCTTGAATGTTAAGCCAGGTGAAGTTGCTCACCGCCCCGGCACCGGTGAAAGTTGCATACGCAATCTGAGCGGCCTGCGCGGAGCCGACACCCAAGGCGAGCACGCCCATTACAGCTGCGGTCAAGGCGGATTTTTGAACGTTCATGTTTTCTCCTCGTGGAATTCCTGTTGCGATTGAAGTGGTGGTTCCCATTCTTGTTGCCTTGACAATACGTACCCATCGTGTAACTGGTGAGTAGCGCGACGCATCATCGTACATGTCCAGTCTGAGCAGTAGCAAAAAAAACTCTGCTACGATACGTGAACAGTGCACGCCCTGTATTTTCGAAAATTTCATTCCGCACGTCAATTCAGGCAGTTAATGAACAACTGAACCAGAGCAGTGCAAAGTGTAAGAATTGGCGACGCAAAATGTTTGGGTCGCGACAGGAACCGCAAGCTCCTGAGAGGCTTTGCGTGAAAATGAGATGACGGTAGGATGATGCGTAGGGCCATCAACTCAACTACGAGATGGAGGAGAAAAAAATGAAACCGACCATGAACCTGGCGATCATCGCCTCAAGCGTGGTGGCAGCACTCGCCACGGCGAACGCGCAGGCGACGCTTGTGAATACCGGATTTGTGGCCCCGAACCCTCCGGGTTGTGGGACCGTGGAAACAGGCCTCTGCTTGCCACTTTCGACAGACAGCGCCAACCTTACGATGTTGAATGCGCAGGGTTATATGGTTGGCGGCACCAACGACGTGCATATGACGTGGGACGGCAATGCCTACACTTCCAGCTCGGACTACACCGGCCCGGGCGGCGCCTCGAACGTGACCCTGTCCTCCACGTCAGTGTTCTTCGGCTATCACTGGACCGCGCATGACGTCCAGATGTTCATGCCGGGTTCCTATTCGTTTGACGTCACGCTGGGTGGCGGCAACTCGGAGTCAGGTCTTCTGAATGCCACCGTTCCGTCCGGCGAGTTGGGCATGCACATGCTGGTCGATTGGAATATCAACTTCAACCTCGACGTTTTTGTCGTTCTCTCCCAGAACAGCGTGTTCGGTTCCGGCATCGCCAATAGTGCAAATCCTGATTGTGGCTACTTAAATGGTGTTGACCCTACGGTACCGAACTGTTTGTGGGACGGTCCGAATTATGGGAGTGCTGGCAAACCGGCCGGTAATAAAGTGTGGGGTCTTGCTTCGGTAGACGGTAATGGCGACGGTGTCATGGGCATCCCCATGGCGGTTAACGGCCCGTTCGCGGGTTTCAACGCCAACTTTAGCGCCTACGCACCCGTTCCGGTCCCGGCCGCGACATGGTTGTTTGGGTCGGGACTGGTCGGACTGTTCGGTGTTGCGCGTCGGCGCAGGGTCGCCTAGATCAGAAATTCATCGGCGCTCAGGAAGCCCCGCTTAAGCGAGGCTTCCTAATTTCTAAACACAACCGATGAGCCAGGGAAAGCAAAGCGCTGGCCAAGAACCCGCGATAGCCGGGGTAGGGGACCCCGGCGTAGCGTCACGGTGGCGGTTTCCAGCCGCAGGACGGTCGCGGCAATACTATGCGCCACGTGCCCAAAGGCACTTGGCGCACGGGACGCGCCAAGTTTGTACTGAGGGCCGCGGCACTATGTGAACGTTCGCGCCTCGTCGCCGTAAAATATTCGCTTGAACTGAAAAGATTTCTTATCGGCTCCTGTTTTTCGCAATCCCGCAGACGGGAAAACAGACATATTATTGTGCCGGTGCCCGTGAAGGTTTTTGAATCATTCCCGCGCATGACTTGCCCGTTTAATCCGATCCAAGGTCGCCGGCAGAACTTCGATAGGATCAAGGCAGGGGATTAACAACCGCAATTAATCTAGGCATCTGCTTGGATAATACGTTGTCATTATCGTCGGTTACTACAATCAGGCGATTTTTCTCGTTTGGAAAGGAATAGGTACCCCGCGCGCGAAGCCCTCAAGCCCCCTTGGGGGCGCCACACTTGCACGAATGCAGGGACGGCGGTGCGGTATGGTTAACGCTAACGAAAATCCCGTGACGGTGTGACCAGATCACCCAGCAGCGTCGAATGATCTTCCAGCCGTCGGGCAATCACATGCTGCACCTCGCCTTCACGTTGTACTTCACCGACCACGCTCAGGAGGCTCGCATTCAACAGCTCGCGCCGCTGGCGCGCGGCCAGGCCGGGCCAGACAATCAGGTTCGTCTGTCCGGTTTCATCTTCCAGGGTAACGAAGATGACACCGTTGCCCGAGCTCGGGTGCTGGCGGCAGATCACTAGGCCCGCGGTGCGCACCATCTCTCCATGCGGAATCGCGCGTACCGCGGCCGCCGATAGCATGCCTTGCCGCGTCAGCGTGCAACGCAGCAGCGCCAGCGGATGTCGCCGCAGCGTCATGCCTAAACTCGCGTAGTCCGCGACGATGTTCTCACCTTCCGTGGGTGGCTGCAGTAGGGGCAATGCTTCGGAAATTGCCGTCGAAGCGAGTAGGGGCGAGGGCGGCTCGACGCCCGCTACGGACCAATGCGCCCGGTGCCGATGGCCGCTCAAGCCCGCCAACGCATCGGCGTTCGCGAGTGCGGCGAGATCGCGGGCATTGAGTCCCGCGCGCCGCGCCAGATCCTCGACGCTCGTAAAGGGCAACTGCGTGCGTGCCTGTAACAGGCGTTCCACGCCGCTTTGGGTAATACCTTTGACCAGGCGTAATCCCAGTCGCACGGTGGGCTTACCGTCCGTGCCTGGTTCAAGGCTCGAATCCCATTGGCTCGCGCGCACATCCTCCGGCCGCACCTCGATACCGTGGCGGCGGGCATCCTGCACCAGCTGCGCCGGCGCATAGAACCCCATCGGCTGGCTGTTGAGCAGCGCACAGAGGAAGGCTTCCGGCTCGTAGCGCTTGAGCCAGGCAGAGACATACACCAGCAGCGCGAAGCTCGCCGAATGCGACTCCGGGAAACCATACTCGCCGAATCCCTCGATCTGCTTGAAAATCTGCCGCGCGAAAGTTTCGCTGTAGCCGCGCGCACGCATGCCTTCGATCAGGCGTGTCTCGAACTGCTCGACGCCGCCGCGGCGGCGGAAGGCGGCCATGGAACGGCGCAGCCGGTCGGCCTCGCCCGGCGTGAAACCCGCCGCCACCATGGCGAGCTTGATCACCTGTTCCTGGAAGATCGGCACGCCCAGCGTGCGCTCGAGTACCTCCCGCACCTCGTCCGAGGGGTAACTTACGGGCTCGAGACCCTGACGCCGCCGCAGGTACGGATGCACCATGTCGCCCTGGATCGGGCCAGGCCGCATGATCGCGACCTCGATCACCAAATCGTAGAAGCAGGCAGGTTTGAGCCTCGGGAGCATCGCCATCTGCGCGCGCGATTCGATCTGGAACACCCCGGTGGTGTCGGCCTGCTGGATCATGGCGTAGACCTCCGGATCCTCCGGCGGGATCGTCGCCATGGTCAGTTCCCGGCTGCGGAACTCCCGCACCAGATCGAAGCTCTTGCGGATCGCGGTGAGCATACCCAGACCCAGCACATCAACCTTGAGCAGGCCGAGCGCATCGAGATCGTCCTTGTCCCACTGGATCACGGTGCGCTCCGGCATTGCGGCGTTCTCGATCGGCACCAGCCGCGCGAGCTGGTCGCGAGCGATGACGAAGCCGCCGACATGCTGGGACAAGTGCCGCGGAAAGCCTATGAGGACATGTATGAGCTGGAGCAGGAGTCGAACCTTGGGATTCTTCGGATCGAAGCCGGCCTCTCTCAGCCGCTCGGATGCGATGTTGCCGCCGTCCCACCACGCGAGATTGCCAGCCAGGCTGTCCACCTGCTCCAGGGAAAATCCGAGCGCCTTGCCGGCATCGCGTACCGCGCTCTTCGGGCGATAGATTATGACCGTGGCCGCCAACGCCGCCCGATCGCGCCCGTACTTACTATATAGATATTGGATCACCTCCTCGCGCCGCTCGTGCTCGAAGTCCACGTCGATATCGGGCGGTTCATTCCGTTCTTTGGAGATGAAACGCTCGAACAGCGTCTCGATGCGCGCGGGATCGACCTCGGTGATGCCGAGGCAGAAGCACACCGTCGAGTTCGCCGCCGAGCCCCGGCCCTGGCACAGGATGCCTCGCCCGCGGGCGAAGTGAACGATGTCGTGAACCGTCAGGAAATACGGCTCGTAGCGCAACTCCGCGATCAGCGCCAGCTCGTGTTCCACCAGCTTCCGGACTTTTGGCGGCGCGCCCGAAGGCCAGCGGCGTTGCAGGCCCGCTTCCGTGAGCCGGCGCAGATGGCTCGCCGGGGTCTCGCCGGGTGGTACCAGCTCCTCGGGGTACTCGTAGCGCAGCTCATCGAGCGAGAAATTACAGCGCTCGGCTATTCGCACCGTCTCGGCCAACAGATCAGGGGGATAGAGCTTCGCCAGGGTTTTGCGCGCGCGCAGACAGCGTTCGCCATTCGGATGCAAGGCCGGGACCGCCGCTTCCACCGTAGTGCCGAGACGGATTGCGGTGAGCACGTCCTTCAGCGCCCGGCGGCTGCGCGTGTGCATGTGCACGTCCCCGGTCGCCACCAGAGGCAGGTTCAGTTGCCGCCCGAGCTCCGTCAGCGAGGCAAGTCGTGTCTGATCGCGGCCGTCCAGTACCAACTCCACGGCAATCCAGGCCCGTCCCGGAAACATACGCGCAATCCATTGCCCATCTGCGAGATTGCGTTCAGGTTCATCTCCAGAAGGCAGCCAGAGCGCCAAACAGCCTTCGGCGTACTTCTCCACATCTGAGCGCGTGAGCCGGTAACTTCCTTTCTTCGCGGCACGGCGCCCCTGGGTGATCAGCTCCGAAAGATTGCCGTAGGATTCACGATCGGTGGCGAGCAGAATGAGCCGCGGGCCATCCGCCAGCTTGAACTCGGCACCGACGATGAGCTTGAAACCCGAATCGCGCGCGGCCAGATGTGCCCGCACCACGCCGGCGAGCGAACACTCATCGGTGAGCGCGAGCGCCGCGTAACCGAGCGCCTGCGCTTGGTCGATGAGCTCCTCCGGGTGGGAGGCCCCGCGCAGGAAACTGAAGTTTGAAGAGCAATGAAGCTCAGCATAAGCTGGCAGAACTTTCCGATCGTTGGCAGGGGAGGGGGCGTTCATGATGTGGATTCCTCGCTCGCACCCATCATCCAAAGATCCCATGCAGCCACCAGCACTGCGTCGCCAGCTCTCGATAAATCCAGAAACGTTCGCCCCGGTGGTTACGGGCAATGAAATAATCACGCGTAATATCCCGCCCATCCCACCAGCCGCTCTCAATGCGCTCGCGGCTGCCTTCGAACATGAGTTCCTCGCCGAGCCAGGGCCGGCCGTCCCGGATCTCGATCGCCACCGGCTCGGGGAACAACCACAGCGGCCGTTCACCCGTGTCCACCGTCGCTCCGGATTCCCCGGGCTCGGTGTAGCGCCACGCCAGCTCGGGACGGTGTTCCGCGATCGGCCGAATGCCCTGCACCGCTTCGATTCCCAAACGCGAGCGCAACCGCTCGATCAGTTCCGCTTTGGCCTGCATCGTGGCGCGTTTCGGCGCAAAGAAATCCTGATGCACTAGCGCCAATGGCATCATCTGCGCCGCCGCCAGGGTCATCTCCTCCACGGGCTCGGGCAGCGTGACGCGCGCGAGGTGCTCGCGAAAGAGTTCGGTCAGGTGCCGGGCATCGCGCGTGGCCGCGACGAGTCCCAACTCTACCCGAGTGGTTGTGGCCTTGGGATGCCGCAGCTTCAGCGTGAGTGTCGCCACCCCGGCCATCCGTGCGGTCAGTACACCGCAGAGTTCCTGAATCAGGCGGTTGAGCGGGAACAGCAGGCCCTCGGCACTATCAATCTGCCCGGGTAGGGCAAGAGCGGCTTCGAAGATCGCCGGCGCGACATACGGCGCACGCGGATCCGGCGCGCTGCCGAACGCCCGATCCAGTGCCAATACCAGATCCTTATCGAAGCGCCGCGCGAGCCCGGCGCGCGGCAGGCGCAGGATGTCGCCGACGGTGCGTATACCCATCCTCCGCAGCATTTGGAGCTGTGCCTCCGCAAGATCGATGTCAGACAGCGGCAGCCGTGAGAGCGCGCCGGCGAGCGCTGCATTCATCGTGATTCGCGCCTCGCCGTCGGCGCGCGCCAGCCAGGTGGCCGCGAGCGGCGTGGGCGCCAGCGCGAGCCGCGCGCGATAGCCCAGCCCGACCAAGCCACGGCGCAGACGTTCGAGCAGCGCCTCCAGCCCGCCAAAGAGTGTAAGGCTGCCCTGCACTTCCAGCAGCAATGCCTGCGGCGGAGCCAGGCTCACCAGCGACGTGAACTGACCGCACCAGGCGGCGAGATGCTCGAGCGCCACGCGTTCCGCGCGCGCATCCTGCGCCTGCACGCGCAAGCCCTGCACCAGCGCTTGCGCCGCGCTCACGCGCATGCCCGGCCGCACGCCCTGACGCATGGCCGCGCGGTTCGCGATCAGCACGTGCTGCTCGCGCCCCTGCCCGTGGCTGACCGCCACCGGCTCAGGGACGCGACAGCCGCGCAGGAAGATCGCAAGCGGGAGATCGGGTAGATGCACGCCTAGCCAGAGCATGCTGCATCTCCAGAATGACGGGCCCGGTCGGCCAGCCACTGCGGCGCTTGAGGATGTGCACGGCGAGCCCATTGGCCGCGGGGTCGAGCTTGAGCCGCAAGGCCGCGGGTGAACTTTCGCCGGCGACATTGACCGGACGAAACAGCACGCCGAGTGAGTTGCCCGTCTCCGCGGCCAGCTGCAGGCGCCGCAGGCGCTTCATGTCCGCCGTCGCAGGCCAGGCGAGCACCGCGCCGCAGGTACCGGCGCGCAGCGCCTGCTCGGTCGCCCACAGCATGTCTTTCGTTTCGCGCGGATGGACGACAAGCACATGGGTGAGATTCACGCCTGCACGCCGAAGCGCCGGGGCATAGGGGATGTAGGGCGGCGCGATGAACGCCACCCACCGATCTTCCCGCGTGAGGCGCGCGAGCGCAGGCACGAGCAGCTGAAGCTCGCCGATGCCGTTTCGGTCCGTGAGAATTTCGCTAAGCGCTCCCACGGGCCAGCCGGCTCCGGGAAGCAGCGCATCGAGTGCAGCGAATCCCGACGGCAATCCGGAAACAGGGGGAGCGGCGCCCCCGCGCCAGAGGTCGGCGCGTTGCAGGAGATCTTCCAGGCTCATCGGAGTTTGCCGGTGCGGATGACGCCGACGCCGATGCCTTCGATGACAAGCGGTTGGCGGCGCAGATCGATTGTGATCGGTTCGAACTCGGGATTCTCGGGCAACAGACGTACTTGGTTGCCGCGGCGTTGAAAGCGCTTCACGGTCACTTCATCGTCGAGGCGCGCAACCACGATGTCGCCGTTGGCGGCTTCGGCGCGTCGATGCACCGCCAGCAGATCGCCGTTCAGGATCCCGGCATCGCGCATGCTCTGTCCGCGTACCCGCAGCAGGTAATCGGCGCGCGGGTGAAACAGCGCGGGATCGATCTGGTAGCGCGCCTCGATGTGCTCTTCGGCCAGAATTGGGCTGCCTGCTGCGACCCGCCCGACCACCGGCAGGCCCGTCTGCGTCAGGCGGATGCCGCGCGCGACATCCGGCACGAGCTCGATTGCGCCCTTGCGCGCCATCGCCTTCAGATGCTCGTCGGCGGCGTTGGGGGAACGAAAGCCCAGGGTATCCCGGATTTCGGCGCGCGTGGGCGGGCAGCCGAAGCGGGCCACGTGCTCGCGGATAAGCTCGAGAATCTGTGCCTGTCGGGGGGTAAGGGTGTCCATGCCGGGTGACCTGTCTCTGGGATACTGGATATTTATCCAGTATCCAGGGCGCGGTCAAGGGCCGCCGTGGCCAGCCTGTTTTTTCCGGGGTTTTGCCGACCGGTGCGAGCAAAACCCGATGCCCCTCCCCTGGCGGGAGGGGGTTAGGAGGAAGGGGAGGGGCAAATCAGGTTGTCGAATTTCCCCGTCGCACATTTCACCCCCACCCCAGCCCTCCCCCGTCAAAGGGGGAGGGAGTTTAATTTGCGACAGACACCTAACCTTCGGGCTGCCCGTTGGGGGGGTCGTTGTGGTTCGCTGCGCTCACCCAACCTGCATAACTAGCCTCCGGGCCGTAGGTTGGGGTAAATGAAATGAAGTCCAACGCCTTTGGTGCAGGCATTTCGCGAGCGCCGTTTCCACGGGCGTCGGCTTTGGGTAAGGTAAACCGCATGTGCTACTCCGCCATGGTGGAACAAGACCTGAAATCGCTCGGGCGCCTGTTCAAGGCGCGGGTCGACCACGCGCAGTTCGAGACGCTGTTTCAGCGGCGGGTGACGGACGACACGATCAAGATCCCCAAGGCCCTGGAAGCGAATTTTTACCATCCGAAGACTCCCGCGGAGAAACGGATCAAAGAGGCCATCGATCAGTACCGCGAGCGCATGGCCAAGGATTGGGAAGCGGCGATGTTTGCCCAGAAGAAGCGCTTGGCCGAGGCGGAACGCAAGCTGAAGGTGAAAGAGACCAAGAAGGCGCTGGAAGACCAGCGCATCGCGACTAACAAGATTGCCTGGTATAAAACCCGGATCACGGATCTCAAGCGAACCGACCTGAAGGCCAACGACTCGCGGATTTTTCCGTTCACCTATGCACCGGTCATCGTCATGGAAGACGATGACTATGTGATCCGGCCCATGCGCTATCACTGTCGGCCGCAAGGGAAACCCGCGTGGTACGACAGGAAATACGACGGGCTCTACAACGCCCGGCGCGACAACCTCGAGGGCTTCTGGAAGAACCTCTTCGGCCACCATCATGCCTGCGTGGTGATCTCGTCCTTCTTCGAGAATGTGGCGCTGAGCGATTTCGAGAAACGCGCGCTGCGACCCGGCGAGAAGGAAAAGAACATCATACTGCATTTTAATCCCCAGCCCGCGACGCAAATGATTCTGGCCTGTCTCTGGGATCACTGGGGCGAGCCGGGGAAGCAGGATCTCGACAGTTTCGCCGCCATTACCGACGAGCCGCCGCCAGAGGTTGCGGCCACCGGACACAATCGTTGCGTTATCCCGCTCAAGTCCAGTCATCTGCGGGCTTGGCTGAAGCCCGAGACTCAAGGTAAGGCGGTACTTTACCAAGTGCTTGATGACCGAGAACACCCGTATTACGCACACGAACTCGCCGCCTAACTGGTGGCAGGCAAACGACGTTTTTCGGAGGTGCACAGTCAATAACCTGTCGCATCGGTATTTGCGCTTCACGAAGGTGGGTCAAAACCGCGGATTTTCTTTGGAGCTTGTGGGATGCTGCGTCGAGACCCACCTGATCCAGCAGGTTGGAAAACATGTCCTTGAGGGCTTCGCGCTGCATTATTGCAGAGTATCTTAAGCCTGATTTAATGAGGTTATTTAGCTGTGGTGTCGCGATGAAAAAGCGGAAAGCGTAGGATATGCGGAAACACTAGGGAGGAGACGTTATGCAAGGCCATATTCGCCGATCTTGTTTTCAAATCACTGCGGATATTTCTCATGGGCGTCGCCGTGTCGGCGAATGCGTTGCTCGTCTCGCGACCGGGTGGTCAGCCTCTAGCGTCATCGATTGTGACATCGCCTGGTTTGCCAACGCCAATCTCTCCGATGCATTATGTCTTGTCTGTCGCGTATAGACGGCTTCTGCCGGATGGACTGGTATATCTCCAACCAGACTGGATCATGGCGGTGAGAGCGAAAGATTTGCTGGACGAAGACGGGTGCCATGACCATGCATGATCGATTGCTTCATAACATGCGCTTTGTGCGGCTGGGTCTGGCTTTAGCATTAGGTTGGACAGCCCTAGGTCAGGCACTGCCTGTCTATGCCAAAGCGTCGTGGGCCGGCACCAATACACGCACGCATCCGACTGGAAAAGCGATCTTCCGCGGCTATGTTCCTGAAAACGAATTGCAGAATGTGGTGGTTGTCCTCAAGCTGCGCAATCGCGAACTACTGGACTACCATGTGCGGGCGATCGCCAGCCCAGGCAATCCTGAGTTTGGACGATGGCTGAGCCGCGAACAGATTTTGGCTGATTATGCGCCCTTGCCGGAAAGGGCGAATGCCGTGGCTAATTATCTGACGCAGGCGGGTTTTACTGACGTTCGCATCGAGCCTAATCGGCTGCTGATAACGGCCACCGGAACGACGACGGCGATACGCAAGGCTTTTCATACCGAGTTGGGGCATTTTGTGCGGGATGGTCGCGAAGGCATCGCCAACGTCACGGATGTGCAGGCGCCGTCAGATCTGAGCGATACAGTGCTTTCAGTGCTGGGATTGCAGACACTGGACCAGATGCACCCGATGAGCTTCCGGATGGATGGAGTACTCCTGAGCGGCAGCGTCCACGGCATCAACCCCGTCTTGTTTCCGGTCGCTTACGATGCGGCGAGCCTGCCGAACGCCTCGACGACGGCCGTCGGTATCATCACGGAAGGCAGCATGACGCAGACGATTACGGATCTGCATCAGTTCGAGAGTCTGGAAGGTTTGCCGACCATCAATCCCACCGTGGTCCAAGTGGGGGGATCGAGCACCGATACCAGCAACACGCCCGAATGGGACCTCGACAGCCAGGACGTCCAGGCAATGGCCGGGGGGCAAGTGGGGCAGATGATTTTTTATACCGCACGTTCACTGACCAATGCGAATATCACAAGAACTCTCAATCAGGCGGTTTCCGACAACACGGCGAGGGTGATCAACGTTTCGCTTGGCGAGTGCGAAAGTGCCGCTTACAGTGACGGAAGCATGGCCGCCGATGATCAAATCTTCCAAGTGGCCATGGCGCAAGGGCAGACTTTCTCGATCAGTAGCGGCGATTCGGGGTCGAAGGAATGCGGCAATCCGGCGGGCACGTCGGTGGGCGCCTCGTATCCCGCGAGTTCTCCATACGTCATCGCCGTAGGCGGCACCACGTTGTACACCGACACCAATGGCAACTACGGCGGCGAGCTCGTCTGGAGCGGTACCGGGGGCAGCCCCAGCCTGTATGAACCCAAGCCGACCTGGCAGAACGGAGTTGTATCCGGCGCGTATCGTGGCGTTCCGGATATCGCGTTCGACGCCGATCCCTATTCTGGCGCGATTATTATCGTCAACGGCCAGTGGCAGCAGTGGGGCGGCACGAGCCTCGCCTCGCCCCTCTTTGTCGGCGCCTTTGCGCGCATTCAGTCCGCGAACCACGCCAGGCTCGGCTTTCCGGCGTCCTGGATCTATAGCCACGGAGCCCAAAATACGCCCGCCTTCCGTGATGTGACGTCCGGGACCAACGGTGATTACAACGCGGCGGCAGGCTGGGACTATACGACGGGATTCGGCAGCTTCGACGTGGCCGCTACCGCCCTGCTTACGCGCAGCGCGGTGACGGTCAGCGCCTCGCCGATATCCGTTATCGCCGGGCAGCCCGTCACATTCACCGCGACCGTGACCGGTAATTCGCCAACGGGAACAGTGCAATTTCAGATAAATGGCGTGAACTTCGGTTCACCAGTGCAATTGGTCAACGGTGTTGCGACGCTCACCACGACCCAATTGACGGTTACGGGTACTGATTCGATAACCGCAGTTTATTCGGGTGACGCCAATAACGCCGGAAGCAGTACCTCATCGGCGTTTAACGAGATAGTGACACTAGGGCATGACGGGGATATCAATGGCGATGGGGTGGTGGATGTCGTGGACGTTCTGCTTGCGCAGCAGATCGCGTTGGGATTGGTCACGCCCACTGTCAGTCAATTAGCCCATGGCGATGTCGCGCCTTTGGTGAATGGCATGCCGGCGCCGGATGGGACGATCGACCTCAGTGATGTTCTGATTATCGAACGCAAGGCATTAGGGCGGGTGAATTTCTGAGGGCATCGGTGCCGCTATCCGCGTGTTATGCAATACGGTGTAGAAGAACACCCACCACCAAGATCGGTGGTGAGGAGAACGAACCCCCTTGGGTACGCCAGTGTCTCACCTTAAGCGTTGGATCCACGGAGCCACATTGCACATTTGCGGCGTCAAGCGGATTTTTTAATGCCGTGAGAAATTGGCTGCACGCGCCTCGCATGCACCATGTTATTTACCGGATGGCGGTGGAAGTCGCCGAGATGCTTGACGGTACTATTCAAACTGTCGTTATCCTTGTTTCTGTCCGAGAAGAAGCCGAAGGCAACCGCCACTATAACGCCGACGATAACCCACCACGCCATGATCCAGTAAAAATTTTCCATGACGCACCTTCCTTGATTGGCAAATAAAATTATCCTCGTAAGCATGTCCGATGTCGTTGACATCGCTCAAAATATTACAGTGGCACGGTCAACTTTTCGCCGTTGCAGTACCAACCGGAAACAGTCGGTGCCGGAAAGAAGCGAATGGGTGTGTACAATTGTCCAGCGCGGCAATAGGTCACACTTTGCTTGCTCGTGACCGGAAGGATCGCCCCGGTAACTGGGGCTCTTCGCAAGACATGGATGTGGCACAACGGACACTCGAGGTGAAGCACGTAAAAATCACCAGAGGAGTGCCCCCAGGGATAAAGCAAAGAATCCCCCCGGAGTGCGTCACGCTTGTCGAGCGAACGCCTACGACTGTTCCGTATACACGTCGCTTTGCCGTGGGGCGACAGCGGCCGGAATCAACATGCAGTATCAAATGAAGAGACCGCTTCGATTGTCGGTCACGAAGGAGGCGGTCGGGGATTCGAATTTCTTACATGATCGCGCGGAAGTACGGATACCAGACGACCATCAGCGTTGCGGCGAGCAGTAGATGCAGAAATACGATGTACTTGAGACGCGCGCGCGCCGCGCCGCGCTTGTCCACCATGAACACCGCGCTCATCATGGCATCGAGAAGCAGTACCATGAACACGATCGGCGCGAGCGTCGGCACGATCAGGGTCGGGATCATGCCCCAACCGTGGTAGTCCGGACGCGTGCCGGGAGCGGGCGCGCCGAACAGCATCACCAGCGCAGTGAGCGCCAGCATGAGGCGCAACGTGCCGAGACGGGTGAGGACAAGGAGCCGCGCGCGATGCGACCCGGTGGCGTTCTTGCGGCTCATCTTGGAGGTGAAATATACGCGAAAAGGGCGGTTCCGCGTATCGTTAATGCTTGTAGTACGTCATGCTCCAACAGGCGTTTGGGCTTCCGTTCCATTGCGCGGCGGTAATCGTGTTGTTTTGTACGGAAAACGTCCACTGGCAAGGCTCCCCCTGCCAGTCAACTCTCCAACCGTAGTATTTCTTTCCGTCCAGCTCCATGGTCGTGGCCGGCGGGCCATATCGTAAAATCGCCTGGGAGAATGGTTTCCCGACGAAGGCATTGAACTGCGCGTTGATCTCGTCTTCCATCGTGGCGCAGGCGGATAACAGAAGCGCGACGCTCAAGATATATGCCGCTCTCATTTTTTTCTCCTTCCCACCGATTGCCGTTTCGAAACATCATGCACGATCGGATAAATAAGTGCCAGAAAGGAAGCAATAAAGTAAGGTATATACAGTGATCAAGGTTCACAATGAAGGGGGGTTGCCTGTCGGCAAAGGCGGGCGAAGAGCGCGGTCCACTGACGTTCGGCGGCTGTGGTTACAGTTGAACGATGTGGTCCATGGGGTGGATACCATATGTCCCCACGGGAAGGACACGCGTGATCTTGATCTCCTGTCCCTTTCCATCTCGATGTTCCATCAAATCAGTGACGACCTTGTGACTATAGGGCGTTTTGCTGGCGGTCAGCACCAGTGCCACCTTGGGCTTGAGACGACGGGCGCGGTTGATTGTGATGACGACGCCGATGCTGCCCGTGCTGAGTTCCACCAGGGAGCCGATGGGGAAGATTCCCATGCATCGGATGAATTCCTCGACCAGCTGGGGATGAAAATCCTTCTCGCGCCATTCGTACATGCGTTTCAATGCGTCTTCCGCCGAGAGACCGCCGGAGTAGGTGCGATCGCTCGTGACTGCGTCGTACACGTCGACGATCGAACCGATCAAACCCGCCTGGCTGATCATGTCCCCCTTCAGGGCAAGCGGATAACCGGCCCCGTCGCGGCGCTCGTGGTGTTGTTGCACGACCTGCATCGCGAGCGGCGGAAGGCCGCCCGATTTTTTCAGGATCGCCACCGCCCAGCCCACGTGCCGCATCATCGTTTCGAACTCCTGCGTGGTCAGGCCGGTGGGTTTCTCGAGAATTTCCCTGGGAATCTTCACCATGCCGACGTCGTGCAGCAAAAGACCCAAACCCAGAGCGACCAATTCATCCTTGCTGAATACCAGGTGCCGACCGAACGCGATTCCGAGGATACAGCTTCGTATGCTGTGAAGCGCGGTGTACTCGTTGATGTTTCGCAAGTAGGTGAGGCACACCAAAGCATCGGGGTTGCGGATAATACTGTCGACCATGTTGGTGACGACCTTGGTGGCGAGCGCAATGTTGAAATCCTTGCCTTTCTGAACGTAGTTGATCACTTCCTTTATCGTCTCCCTGGCGTCGGCTTCGACCGCCTTGGCACGGACGAGCTCCTGTTCCAGCGGCGACTGGTCGAGATAGGCTGGGCGCTCTCGCGGCGTGGAGGGAGACTCGGCAATCTGTCTTACGCGGCGGTCAATCCGTTCCTCCTCCACCTGAATCGCGCGCATCCGCGACTCGTACTCGGCATGGTTGCGTGCCGGCAGGACATCGATACCCTTTTCGTCGTCGATGTAGACGTATTTGCAGTGCTTCTTGAGAAGGTCCATCTCCTCCGGCACCCGCAGCTCGAACCCCTGAAACAGAAACGGGGTTTCCAGCCACGGCCGATCGAGCTGCGAGATATACATCCCCCAGCGCAGATCCAGAACGTCTATTTTCTTTCTCACGGAATCAATGCATGTCGTCGCAAGCGTCAAATATAGTGAGCAAAATGCATGCCATCACCGGTTTGCTGGCGATCGCGAGTTCGTTCAGCAGTGAATATCCCGGACAGCAGCCAAAGAAGTTTCGGCCGGTTGCCGATCCGTTCAAAGCGCGGTCCGGCCTCTTGCCCGGGAGAAAAACTGATCGCCGTTGCGGCACGTGCTCTGATATATCCTGTCGGGTCGCCTTCAAGATGAATCGGGGAGGGCTACAGGAATCGCGTCGCATAGGAGGGGCTGATGGCGGTCAACCCGGTGCCGCCGTATCATTCGGCTGTTTCTTTCCCGGGAGATTCATTTGCCGGTCGATACGCACATTACGGACATCGCTCATACTATGCCGCAAACCGTGGCGCTGGTGTTCCTTTGCTCCGGCATCGGGCGAACTTTCCCGGTGCTGACCAACCGCCGAAGTCGGTTCTTCGACCGCTTCCCGGAAGAACGCCTCGCTGCCGCGGCCGAGTCCGCGAGGCCGGGTCGGCGCACCGAGTTGCAAACGCTATGGCGTCGCGCGGTTGATCAACGGGGCTATCACCCTGAAGACCTCTTGCGGATTCTCGGTCTGTCTCGTGATCGTGGCCCCATTCGTCGGCTATTACCTGCGCCTGCATCTGTCGGAATTGGTCGCACTCTTGTTCATCGTGCCGTGCCGGTGTTCGTCATAATGTCTCCCGCGTGAAATATTTCGGGCCACACCCGTCCGCGCTTCGGTCCGTATCAAGAACCAGCACGGAGTGACACGCAATTTGCCGGCGCTGTCCGGCTCACGTACGACAGGGCAATAAACAGACATGTTATAAGCAGAAACAAAAATGAGTGATCACTCCTTATGGCAACCCGGCGCGACCGGCGTCGCGGACGCCAACATGTCCGCCTTTCTCGGCAACGTGAATGCTCATTGGGCGATGAACCTGTCCGATTACGGCGCGCTGCATCGGTGGTCGGTCGAACAGCCGGAACAATTCTGGAAATCGGTCTGGGAGTTCTGCGAGGTCGTTTCATCACAGCGCGGCGAACGCGTCCTCATCCACGGTGACCGGATGCCCGGGGCCCGCTGGTTTCCCGAGGCGCGGCTCAATTTCGCGCAGAATCTCCTGCGTCACCGGGACGAAACCGAAGCCGTGGTGTTTTGGGGCGAGGACCGGATCCGGCGCCGCTTGTCGCGCGGCGAGTTATACCGGGCGGTGGCGCAATTTGCTGCGGCGTTGCGATATCAGGGCGTGCAACCGGGCGATCGTATCGCGGCCATCATGCCCAACATGCCGGAAACGATCGTGGCCATGCTCGCCTCCGCTAGCATCGGCGCGATTTTCTCCTCGACGTCCCCGGATTTCGGCGTCCAGGGCGCGCTCGATCGTTTCGGCCAGATCGGGCCCAAGCTGCTGATTGCCGCCGACGGTTATTACTATCAGGGAAAGATATTCGATTGCCGGCAGAAAGTAGGCGCGATTGCAAGTCAGCTGCCATCGGTGCAACGGGTGGTGATAGTACCTTATCTGAACGCGCGGCAAGATCTGAGCGGAATCCGCGCGGCGCAAACCTATGCCGATGTTGTCGCTCCGCATGCCGGCGAAAGCGAGATTTTTTTCAACCCGTTGCCGTTCGACCATCCGCTTTACGTCATGTATTCCTCCGGCACCACCGGCGTGCCGAAATGCATCGTGCACGGCGCCGGCGGGGTGTTGCTGCAGCACCTCAAGGAACACCGGCTGCACTGCGATGTGAAACCGGGTGACAGGATGTTTTATTTCACAACCTGCGGCTGGATGATGTGGAATTGGCTGGTTTCCGGCCTCGCTTCGGGCGCGACATTGCTGTTGTACGATGGTTCGCCGTATCTCGCCGGCCGGGGCACCCTCCTGTTCGACTACGCCGACGTCGAGGGCGCGACTCACTTCGGGACATCGGCGAATTTCATCCACGCCATCGCCAAGATGGGCCTGGAACCGGTCGCGACGCACAAGCTTGATAAGCTGCGTGTCATCCTGTCGACCGGTAGTACGCTGACGCCGGAGGGATTCGATTACGTCTACCGGAGTATCAAGCGCGACGTCTGCCTGTCGTCGATCTCCGGCGGCACGGACATCCTATCCTGTTTCGTTCTCGGTAACCCGATCCTTCCGGTCTGGCGCGGTGAAATCCAGTGCCGCGGGTTGGGCATGCAGGTCGAGGTTTTCAACGAAGCAGGCAAGCCGGTTCGCGGAGAGAAGGGTGATCTGGTTTGCACCAAACCGTTTCCGTCGATGCCGGTTGGATTCTGGAACGATCCGGACGGCGCGAAATACCATGCGGCCTATTTCGAGAAATATCGCCACGTCTGGTGCCACGGCGATTATGCCGAACTGACGAGCCACGACGGCGTGATCATCCACGGGCGCTCGGATGCGGTGTTGAATCCGGGCGGCGTGCGCATCGGCACGGCCGAGATTTACCGCGAGGTGGAGAAACTGCCGGAAGTAATCGAATCGCTGGCCATCGGACAGCGCTGGCCACCGGCGGAGATGAGCGACGTCAGGGTCGTGCTGTTCGTGCGCTTGTGCGAAGGCCTGGTTTTGGACCAGGAGCTGATCGCCAGGATCAAACAAGCCATACGCGACAACGCCACGCCGCGGCACGTGCCGGCGAAGATTCTGCAAGTACCGGATATCCCGCGCACCAAGAGCGGCAAGCTGGTAGAGCTGGCCGTGCGCAACTTGGTGCATGGCGAGCCCGTGAGAAACATCGAAGCGCTGGCCAACCCCGAGGCGTTGGAATACTTCCGCAATCGCCCGGAGCTTCAGAGCTGACACATCCACTTTTCTCCTCGGATACGCGATGCAAACCATCAAGTCCCGCCACGGAGCGGGATCTCTCGTTGCTAGCCCGGCACGCGATTGGATGCAAAGCTACGGCAAAATATCTTTGTAAGTCCCTGTCTATTATCAGATGTCGGCTATTTTTACATTCTTATTATGTTTATTGATGGGCCTTTCAGGCCGTGCCCCTATTGTCTGGCCTCCAAAATCCCAGTATAAGGTAAGCGAGGTTTCACCGAACGACTCGCATAAGAAACGGACTTTTTGCGGCGTTAAGCAAGTCGCAGGTATATCGGCAATCCGTTTCGTAAGTAAAGAGTAGCGAGAGAAGTGATATGGCCAGCAATCGTACTGTTCTCCGTTTAGTGGGCGTGTTCTGCGCCGTCCTTTTTTCCTTGGGGTTGGTTGCGAACGCTGAGGCGGCGCTCGTGTCGCGCCTGAACGGTCAGGCCGTTTACGACACCGACTTCAACATTACCTGGCTGGCGAATGCGAACCTAGCTGCGAGCAACACATTCGGTGTATCGGGTATCGCCGGCAGCGGTGCCATGGACTGGGGCACTGCCCAAAGCTGGATCAGCGCGATGGATAGCGCCAACTATCTCGGTTACAGCGACTGGCGCCTGCCCACCACGTTACAACCTGATGCGACTTGTGGCTCTCAGAGCAGTGGCGCGTCGTTTGGCATCAGCTGCACCGGCAGCGAGATGGGTCATCTGTTCTATAACGAACTGGGCGGTACGGCGGGCACAAGTATTCTGACCTCACATAATTCTTTCCTGGACTTGTTCAGCAACGTCCAGTCCGACATCTACTGGTCCGGTACGGATTACGCGCTGACTCCCGGCTATGCGTGGGTCTTTGGTTTCAGTGCCGGCGTCCAGGATGGTGCCTACAAGTCCGGTAGCTTCTTAAACGCGTGGGCCGTACGCCCCGGCGATATCGCCGCCGTACCGATACCGGCCGCGGCGTGGCTGTTCGGTTCGGGATTGCTTGGTCTGTTTGGATTGACGCGTCGCCGCAAGATTCGCTGAGTGTTGCAACCGATTGGGCAGGGATGTCCAAGAAGGGGTGTCGCTACCCTGCCCGTTGTTTGGGCACGCGCTCGCATTCGGCCCAGATTGCCGGATACCCGCGGGTAATCTCTTGGAGCGCGGGACAGAGTCCATCGATATCGAAGAACACCGGATACCAGTCACTGTCGATTTATCTGGCGAAGTGACGGTTTACCCCGCCATTTTACGGTTGTTATTGCGTAGTCCTCTCCCTTGTGTTGCGACCCATTCCGCCGGCCATTTCGCGTCGACGGACCTCTATACTGCTGCGCCGCCGAGTGCGCAATAAAGATCAAGACGCGAGAACGAAAAGGAAATTCAGGCGCCGACCCGGGAATGTTGGCACCGGACGAGTGCCCAACGCGCTCAAGCCGGATCAATGCGGCGCTGGTCCCTGGGTAATTTGGACCAGGTCCTGCGGCCGGACCCATCTTGCGAACGCCGCCGTCACCGCTGCGGCCGTGAGATGGGCATACTGCCTGGCGGCGCGCAGCGGCTCATCGAGCGGCAGGTCGCGGTTCACGCGGGCGAGAAATCCCATCGCAATGCTGTCGGTGCTCGATTCGGACAGCGGGATCTCGCGCAGCAGGGTTGCCTTGGCGTTGCGGAGTTCGTTTTCCTTGACCGGCGCGGCCTGCATGGCCGTCAGGTCACGTTCCACGATCGTGCGCACGCGCGAGACATTGGGCGGATCGCAAGCGTAATTCACCTGGTAAACGGCGCGCGTCTGTCCAACGTCGAACGATGACGCGACGAAATAAACCAGCCCGGCGTTCTCGCGCAGGTCACGGTACAACCGGGTGGCGTAGAAGCCGCCGCCCAATACATGATTGCCGAGCTGCAAAGCGTAGTAATCGGGATTGAACCGGTTGAGGCCGAGCGTTTCGACCAGCGTTACTTCGTCCTGGAGGCGGCTATGGTCCGGCACGGTCATTACGCTCGGTTTGTTCAGCGGAACCGGTGGCAGCAATGTTTCCGGTTTCGGACCGACCGCTTTCCAGCCTCCAAAATACTTTTCAATCGTCGCCCGCGCCTCCGCGGCGGATATCCGGCCGATCACCACGATGGTGGTGAGGTCGGGTCGATAGCCGTGGCGATAGTAGTCGCGGACGTCGTCGAGGCTGAGCGAGGTCACGGTCTGTGGCGTCGATTCGCGCAACGTCGGATCGCGCGGCGGAAACAGCGCCGAATGCAGTGCACGTCCGGCGAGATAATCCGGACTGGCGTTGCGCCCGGCGATCGCCGCCGCCACCTGGCGCTGCACGATTTGGAACGCCGGCTCCGGCAGTGCCGGGCGCAATTCGTTGTCAGCGAGCAGTTCGACCGCGCGATCGAAGTGTGGACGCAGCACCTGCACCGAGAAATCGGTGCCCGCGGATTCGTCCGCGGCGATGTCGTCCAGCGCCTTCTGGAACGCCAACCGGTCGAGCGACGTGGTGCCGTAGCTGAACAACTGATCCAGCACGTCATCCACGCCTTCGCGCCCGGGCGGCTCCTGCAGCTCGGGACGGTTGCGGATATGACCGTAGAGGCTGACGGTGTCGCTGACGTCCTCGGTCTGGACGATCAGGCGAATCCCGTTCGGCAACATCATGACCGTAGGATGGACGTTGGAGTCGGGGACCGAAAGCCGTTGCAAGACCTTGCCCGCCCAGTCGGGCAGTGCCACCGTCCGGACCTTGGAGGGCGCGAACGACTCGCGACCGCCGAATCCCTTCGCCGTCACCGGCCTGCCCGAAGACGTTGGTGTCAACACGGCGGTGACGGCGTGATCCAGGTCGAGATACTTGCGGGCCACGCGCCCGACGTCGGCAGGCGTGACGCGCTTAATGGCGGCGAGATCATCGTCCGGCGAGGCGCGCCCTTCGACCGCGAGTGCCTGGGACCAGAGCATCGCGAGCCCGGAGATCGAATTCTTCCGGAACTCGGCGCTGGCGAGCGCGCGGCGGCGCGCCGCTTCCACCAGGTCCGGGGGAATCCCGTGCGTTATATTTTTCTTGAGGATGCGGCGCACATCGTTCAGTAATGCTTGGACATCCGCGCCGGACGGGTACGCCACGGCCACGAATCCCAGAGCGCCCTGGGAGAGAGGATTCAGGCTGAAGCTGGCGTTGAGCGCCTTGCCTTGCACCACCAGATCGTAGAGATCGCCGCGCTGGCTGCTCAGCGCGTCCGCGAGCACACTTGCCGCCGCGTAGTCGGGATCGTCGTAGCCGGGCAGGCGGAACGCAATTATCGCCGTTCCGTACGGCTGATCGGTATCAAGATGCATCGTTTCGGGCATCACCGGTTGCAGTCGCACGGGCATGCGCCCCGGAAGTCTTTTACGCGGAATCGAAGCGAAGTAACGCCTGACCTGCGCGAGCGCCTGCGACGGATCCACGTTTCCGGCGATCACCAGGATCGCATTATTGGGCGCATACCAGGTCGCGTGAAATTCCCGCAGCATCGCGGCGCTGGTGTGATCGAACGAAGCGCGCGTGCCGAGCGCGTCGTGGGCGTATGGAGTGCCCTTGAACAGCGCGGCGAGCAAGCGCGTGTAGCAGACGTACTCGGGGCTCGACAGGTCCTGGACCACTTCCTGCTCGATGGCGCCGCGCTCGTGTTTCCACAAGTCCGCCGTGCTCAGCAGGTCGCGCATGCGGATTGCCTCAATGTGCAGAGCCAGATCGAGATCCTCCGCAGGCACGCTGAAGAAATACTGGGTGACCGCCTGTTGCGTGTCGGCGTCAAAATTTCCGCCCATGGCGGCGGAAATCTCGGCCAGCTGGTCGGCAGAGAGGCCGGGACTGCCGCGAAACATCATGTGTTCCACGGCGTGCGCGGTTCCGGGAAGACCCGCCGGCGCCTCGTTTGATCCGACCTGGTAATTGACGACGGTTGTGACCACCGGCGCCAGCGGGTCACGCACGATGACGACCCGCAAGCCGTTGTCCAGGGTGGCGCGCACCGCCTCGTCGGCTGGGGACACCCCGGCATGGGTTGCGCCGGACAGACACGCGATACCCAGTATCAGATAGAAAAACCGCCATAGTTGGCGCAGGTTGAATCGGTGTCCGAGACGATTCTTATCTTGGGGCAGCGACATTATCAATTAATGACGGGACCCGTCTCGTTTAATAAATTCCCAATTTACTGTAGCACGCCGATGTCGGATATGGCGTAACTATTTGGGATCTGCCATCTTGTCCTGCTCCGCGAGCTGCAGCAAGTCTCTGGCGGCCACGGCGACGGCCTGGGCGGCCTGACGATCGTTTATTTCGACGCCGATATTGGCGAGACGCAGCGACTGATTGAGCAGCGCCTCGGTACCGTCGAAGCCGGAAGCGTCACGGAGGGCACCCTTGCCCAAGTTTTTGCAGGGATCGCCGGCGGCGGCGTCGAATCCCGCGCCGTCAGTGCCGACGACGCAGTTGATGACGTGATGCAGATGCATGTGCACGACGTCGATGTTCTTCCCCTTGACGGCAAATTCGGCATGCTGGGCGGCAGTCCGGATTTCCTTGTGCGCATCGGCGTTGAGCGCGGCGAATGCCGGTGGCGCGAGCGCGAAGCCCAGGGCCGCGATAACGGCAAGGAACGGTTTGATCAGGCGATGTGATGTCATGACTGTACCTCCAGGATTGTTGGGTTGGTGGGGGAATGCGCCGCCGGCATCGGGATGCCCGCGGCATAAGTCGGTGAACCGGTCGTGCTCGTATCCGGACCCGTGAGCCATGATCGCGCGCGCTTTCATCAGTGGATGCGTTTTACGCCCGCCGTGAGCAGCGGCAAGGCGAATCGTTGAAAGCGACGATTGAGCCCGAGCGGTTTCACGAACATCCGCACCGCCATTCCGTACGGGTAATAGAGGCGTGCGAGTGCAAGGTAGTGCCGGCGGAACTTCCGGTAGGCGTCTTCGTGCAGGCGCCGCGCCGGGTGGCGCTCGAGGTACACGTGCTTGAAGGCAAGGTATGCATCTTCGTCGTCGACTTCCTTCACGCGGCGCCACAGCGTGCGCGCGACCGCGTGATGTCCCGCCGGTTCGCGCTGCTGGTACTTCAGGAAATAGTGATAGAAATAGCGGTAGTGCCGAACCTCGTCGCCGCGGATCAAGGAGAACAGTCCGGCCAGCACCGGTTCCGGGCTTAGCCGTGACAGCATGGTATACAGGCTGGCGGTGCCGGTTTCGACCACGCAGCGGGCGGCGAGCTCGAGCGCCTGCGTCGGCCCCAGCCGGTCCGGCCGGCACAGGCGCATGTAGTCGGTTCCGAAGCGGCGCCAGGCGCGGTCCCAGTCAAACGCGGGCCACACCGTGTTCACGTAGCGTTTGAGCGCAATCCCGTGGCGAATTTCCTCGTGTTGCCAGTGCTGCACGAGCCAATTAATTATCTCCGCGTCGTCGTGAAAATACTCCAGCAAGTTGCGCGTGTAGAGATCGGAGTTGATCTCGACCAATGACGCCGCGGCGACCATATAGAACAGATATGTGTCGTCCGCGACCCGCGACGGCTCGATCAGACCGTATGGAATATCGTCGGGAGACCAGTTTGCCCGGGGGGAAAATGCATACGGGACAGTGGCGATGTTCTTGTATTTTTCCATTCGCAGGTTTGGTTGTCTGATTTCGGCGAATTCCTCGTGCCGCCAGCGATACCGGGTAGATCGATAACGGCATCCTTTGACATCCGGGCGGCGATATCGGTCGTCCCGTCAAACGTCACTTTCAATTCTTGGCGGGAGCATCGCCGCCATAGCGATCCGCCACTGCTTCCCAGTTCACGACCTTCCAGTACGCATCAAGATAACGCGCGCGCTCGTTGCGGTAGTCGAGATAATAGGCGTGCTCCCAGACGTCGCAGACGAGCAGCGGAGGACGGCCGTCGCGGATCGGCGTGCCGGCGTTGGCGGTTTCTTCCAGCGCCAATGAGCCATCGGGATTCTTGACGAGCCACATCCAGCCGCAACCGAACAACGCGGTGGCGCGTTGGGTGAATTCCGCACGGAAGCTGTCGAACGATCCGAATGTGCGCTGGATCGCCTTGGCCAGCGTTCCCACGGGCCGGTCACCCATGTGCGCGCCCAGACAGTTCCAGTAAAACTAGTGATTCCACGCCTGCGCGGCGTTGTTGAAAAGCGGTCCGGGCGGGGCCAGGCGGACGATTTGCTCCAACGAGGCGTGCACGAATGCACTGCCTCGCAGCAACTCGTTCAGTTTCTTGACGTAACCGGCGTGGTGCTTGCCGAAATGAATTTCCAAGGTGCTCTTTGAGATATGCGGTTCGAGCGCATTGAGCGGGTAGGGAAGTTTCGGCAAAAGATAATGACCCTCGGTTTGCGGACGTTCGGCCGAACGGATGGATTGGCTCATGCTGACCTCCTTGGATTGCGGGATCGATGACGGCGTACTGCAGCGATTCAGGCAGCCGGTGATTCCGTGGCGACGCGACCTGGGCGGCGAACCCATAAGTGTTGCGCGGGTTTGATCGCGCCGGTTGCCTGCCTCCGTGTACTTAAACCCTTCGAGTCCCGAAGGCCCGCGGAGTTCATTGCGCGCGTAATTAAAGATACCGTCGTTCACGAAGCAGGAACTCCACGGCATCGCGGCGGTCACAGACGGGTACCAGAAACTTATCCGCGACCGGCGGACGCCGGCGATGAATCCGTTCAGATTTGAGATGACGGGACCACGCCACGCCACGCTCCGCGACGGCGATGCGGAAAATAAAATCCATGCTTGCGCGACAAAGCGCCGAAATTAATTATCGATCGAATTTCCCGGCGGGCGAAACCGCCGGAATGCCTGCGCACGCATGCTCTTCCGTTCACGCAAGTCCAGTGACCCAAGGAGAAATACTGATGAATCGTCGCCCTTATTATTGGCTCGTCGTTTTATTGGCGGTAATGTTGATGGGTCGCGTTGGCACAAGTCTGGCGGCCGTGCCCATGACACCCGGCGACGGCGTGGTGCCGACGCTGGCGCCGATGATAGAGCACGTGGTGCCTGGAGTGGTCAATATTTCCACGCGCACGCGCATCCGGGTGCAGGAGAATCCGCTGATGCGCGACCCGTTTTTCCGTCAATTCTTCGATATTCCCAACGTGCCGCGCGAGCGCGAGGAGCAGAGCCTCGGTTCGGGCGTCATCGTGGACGCCAAGCGCGGCTATATCCTGACCAACAATCACGTGATCGCCAAGGCCGATGAGATCAGCGTGACTTTGCGTGACGGCCGCAAGTACAAAGCCAAACTGGTTGGAACCGACCCGGCCTCGGATATCGCGGTGATTCACATCGAGGCCGACAACCTGACGGCCGTGGCGCTGGGCGACTCCGGGCAGCTGCGCGTCGGCGACTTCGTCGTCGCCATCGGCAATCCCTTCGGCCTGGGCCAGACGGTGACGTCTGGAATCGTCAGCGCGCTCGGTCGCAGCGGTCTTGGCATCGAAGGCTACGAAGACTTCATACAGACCGACGCTTCCATCAACCCCGGCAACTCGGGCGGCGCCCTGGTCAATCTGCAGGGCCAGCTGGTCGGCATCAATACCGCCATCGTCGGCCCGAGCGGCGGTAACGTTGGGATCGGTTTCGCCATCCCGGTGAACATGGCGCGTCAAGTCATGGCCCAGTTGATTGAGTACGGCGAGGTCCGGCGTGGTCAGCTCGGGGTCTATATACAGGATCTGACGCCCGAACTGGCCAAAGCGCTCGGTGTCCGGCAAGAGCGCGGCGCGGTCGTCACCCAGGTGGCGCCCAATTCGCCGGCCGCCAAAGCGGGTCTCAAGACCGGCGACGTCGTCGTTAAAGTCGACGGCAACGCAGTGACCAACGCCTCCGACCTGCGCAATACCGTGGGTCTCATGCGCATCGGCCAGACCGTGACACTGGATATTCTGCGGGATGGCAAGCCGGTACGGATCGAGGCGCGAATCGAAAAGGCAAAACAGACGAAACTGGATGCCGGTGCAATCAACAAACGGCTGGAAGGCGCCGAACTCGGCAACATCTCTCCGGACAACCCGCAATTCAGCGGCGTGGAAGGCGTGCTGGTGCTCAAGGTAGCGCGCGATTCGCCAGCGTGGGACGCGGGTCTGCGGCCGGGCGACGTGATCCGATCGGTCAACCGTCAGCCGGTGCGCTCCGTTGCCGAGCTCGAGGCAGCGGTGAAAAAATCTCCCGACGGATTGCTGCTGAACATTCAACGCGACGGCGGCGCTTTGTTCCTGCTGTTGCAATAAATTTGCAACGCCGCCGATCGGCCGAGCGCCGCAGCGCCCATCATGGGCGCCGCGGCGAACCGGATCAGCGTTTGACGGCGAGGCCGTCCTTCTGGCCGGCGAAGTAGGCGGCGATGTCTTCCATGTCGCGTTCCGACAGATTCGCCGCAAACCCGGTCATGATGGGATTTTTCCTGGCTCCGGATTTGTATTCCGACAGCGCCTGCACCAGGTAGTCGGGGTACTGCCCGGCGAGGCGCGGAAACTGCGGATTGGTGCTGTTGCCGTCGGCGCCGTGACAGGTCTGGCACAACTGGGATTTCTGCTTGCCGGCTTCTGCGTTACCGGCGGCATGCACGGAAAACGAGATCAAACCGAGCGCGCTTGCCGCGAACAATGATGTCCACCGATTCATGATAATTCTCCGTAGATTTATTTTTGCTTAACGGGTGCGAAAAAATACGCAGCCAAGTCCGCGATGTCCTGGTCGCTCAGGGTGGCGGCAATGGCATGCATGGTCTTATGACTGCGCTGACCCGACTGGTAAGCCATGAGCGCCGCGACGATGTAGTCTGCATGCTGACCGCCGAGCTTGGGTTCGCGGTAGTCGGGATAGGCGTTGCGCCAGCCCGGGATGCCGTGGCAACCGCTGCAGAAGAAGGCCTTCTCCTGTCCCGCCTTGGGATCGCCAGTAGGTTCCGCCGCGGCCGTGACCGCGTGGCTAAGACCAAGAATGAACAGGACTGACCACGGAAGAGATTTTCGCATGAGTGTCTCCTTTGTTGTTTGAACCCAGCGCAGTTATGACCGCTTTGGTACCCGTCCGTTCCTGCGCCGGAGCTTCAACCCCGGTAACGAATACATGGTAACCGGCGCGACGGTCAGCGAACAGGGGTTGGGACCGGTACGGGCGACGGGATCGTCGAGCGAGCTGATATAAGAACGTTATGACACCCCGGGGTGGCAATTCTGTACGAGGCGCCCGCCGGGTACGTGGCGGGCCAAAGCCAAGTTGCGGGAACCGGTACAGACATCGACCGTCGTGATCGGGCTGCGGCGGTTGGTCAACTCCTTGGAGAGCTCGATCGCGTAGTGTGCGCAATTTTGTCCCCGACGATGTGTGGCGACAGACGGTTTTTGCATTACCTGGCCTAAATATCGGCGGAATTGCCAGGGTGCCACCCGCCGAATCGGCGGGCGTGGAATGCGTCTGGCTGAATCTTCTAGATACATGTTAGCGATCCGTTTCTCAAAAAGATCCCGGCATATTTTTCAGGAGCAACGATCGTCGGTGACGGCACGAACCAGATCCGGCCTGGCCGCGGCGACCTCGGAGCCGGTTTCCGGGCCGGCGCAGGCTCACGTTGTGCTTGCTGCAGTGATAAATCCGGACGCTTATCGTCGACCAACGGCGCTGCACTGGTTCGTCATGGGTCGTACAATCAACGGAAGCGGCGTGGTTTATTGTTCCGAGGGAGCCCCGGTCGACCCGGCGACCGATTTTCCTTTCATGGTATATGGGTGATATGACGCGTCACAAGATGTCACTTGTTCCCTTGTGTGCCGCGGCGCTGTGCGCCGCCTTGCTCTACGGCATATTGCCGGCGCACGCGCAGTGGCTCAGTCGGGAAGATGCGATCATGGGCACGGCAATACACGTCGAGCTCTGGACGGACGACCCGATGGCGGGCGAGGCGGCGATCGACGCGGTGATGGACGAGATGCGGCGCATCGACCGGGAGATGAGCCCGTTCAAGCCGGAAAGCGAGCTTTCACGCATCAATCGCGAGGCGGCCGATCACCCGGTACCCATCAGCGTGGAGATGTTCGACATTCTTTCGCGTTCGATCGAATTCTCGAAGCTGAGTGGCGGCGCTTTCGACGTCACTTTCTCCAGTGTCGGCTACATGTACGACTACCGGCGCCACATCAAGCCGACGGACGCGGAGATCGCCAAGGCGCTGCCCGGCATCAATTATCGCCACATGCTGCTGGACGCGGAGCATCGAACCGTGAAGTTCGCCCGTCCCGGCATGCGCGTCGACCTAGGCGGCATCGGCAAGGGTTACGCGGTGGACAACTGCATCGCCATCCTCAAGAAACGGGGGATCAAGCATGCTCTCGTCACCGCCGGCGGTGACAGCCGCGTCCTCGGCGACCGGGACGGGCACCCCTGGATGGTCGGCATCCGTGATCCGCGCAGCAAGGACAATGTGGTGGCGTTGATTCCCCTGATCAATTCGGCGATTTCCACATCCGGAGATTATGAGCGTTATTTCGAGGTCAACGGCGTCCGTTATCACCATATTATAAATCCCAAGACCGGCAAATCGGCCACGGGTGTGCACAGCGCAACGGTCATCGGCCCCGATGCCACCACCACCGACGGGCTGACCAAGCCGGTCTTCATCCTCGGGCCGGAGAAGGGATTGAAGCTGATCGAGTCCATCCCCGGCGTCGACGCGGTGGTGATCGATGCCGAGGGTCGAATGTTCTATTCGTCCGGATTGGTGAACGAGAAACGCGAAGTTACCGCGCCTACCGAGTCCACCTCGAGTCGATAACTGATAATCCCCGGAGGACTGACCGCGTATTGCGCGTACCGTCCGTCGGTCAATTCCGCGCGCATGTGGATAACACCCCCCTGTGTAATTTCGAGGCTGATATTGACCCATCAAAGTGCAGGAAGATGACCGACGCGCGTGTCGCTGGACGCGATGAAGGGCGATATATGTGCCGGTTTCGCATCTTAGAATAAGTATGAATTTCGATATCGCTTTGTTCAGGGCATAACCATCGAAAGATGGCGACGCAAAGCACCGAGGCTAACGGTGAGCAGGACCACACCCATGCCGGTCGGGCCGCCGAAGCAAATAAATAAAGAAGTCTATAGACGATTCCGGCGTAACGACATTTGTCGCGCGACCGGAATTACGGGAGGCGCTATGGTAGCCCTGAAAGACGCCAAGGCATGTCTTGGTATTTTCCTTGCTGTGGGAAGTCTGGCAATTCTCGGCGGCTGTAGCCCGAGTTCCAGCGGCACCGATACCGCGAGCGCGCAAGACGTTCCGATTGCGTACGTGAAGCGGCCGGTCAATACCCAGTCCATGAACAGCGTCGTGGGAAATCCCACGGACAGCGTCACGTTTCACGCCGGCGGGGATCTCTACGTCCGCGACATCTCTTCGCCCAGCGGTACCGAGCAGAACATCACCTCCGCCTATACCCAGGGCCGCGGTGACGTGTCGGACCCTGAGGTTTCCTACGACGGCAAGAAAATCCTGTTTTCCATGAAGGGGCCCCGCGACGCAACGTGGAATATCTGGGAATACAATCGCGACACCAACACCCTGCGCCGGGTTATCCAAGACGACGCCGTGGCCAACCAGGGAGACGACGTCGATCCGGCCTATCTGCCCGACGGCCGTATCGTGTTCTCCTCCAACCGCCAGCAAAAAACCATTCAGACCGTCGGTTACCGCTACGTCGATGAATACGACCGCGAGACGTCGACCGTGTTGCACGTTATGAATGCGGATGGAACCGGAATCGAGCAGATTTCGTTCAACCAGAGCCATGACCGCAACCCAACCGTGCTCATGGACGGGCGTATCCTGTACAGCCGTTGGGACCATGTCGGCGACCGCAATCAGTTCTCGATCTTTCATGCCAACCCCGATGGCACGGGCTTGTTCGTCCATTACGGGGCGCACAGCCAGGTGGTCAGCTACTTGCACCCGCGCGAGATGCCCGACGGGCGCATCATGTCGGACGCCATGCCGTTGTCGCGTACCAACGAGGGCGGCGCCCTGTTGATCATCGACGACAACAATTTCTCCGAAATAGACCAGCCGGCGCCGGGCACCGCGCCGGGCGCGAGCGCGCAGGTTCAGGCCAGCTTCGACGCGATCGATTTCGGCGCCATGGTTTCCAGCACCGGCCGTTTCACCACGCCGTATCCGCTTTGGGACGGTACCAATCGCGCCCTGGTCTCGTTCACGCCGGGTGGGCGGACCACGACGGTCGTGCAACAGGATCTTCTTACCGGACAGACCGGACCGGTCATCGTTGAAAAAACACCGGCCTACGGTGTTTACATGCTCGACCTGAACGCCAAGACTTTGCGCGCGATCGTGCTGCCCAAGGTCAATGCCAACGGGGATCCGGTCGAATTCGTGACCGATGCGGTCGCCCTTATGGCTCGGCCGAAACCGAAAATCCTGACGTCCGGAGGGGTCGATGCGGCGCGCCAGAGTCGCGGTGTGACCAGCATAACGGTCGGCAGCATTTATGACACCGAACCCGCGCGCAACCGCATGACGAACAACGTGCTGTCGGCGCAGGAGCTGGCGGACGGAATTTCGATACCGATGATGAACAACCGCAACAACCTCTGTCCCGACGGGCGCCCGCGTTACCCCAATTGCGACACGCGCGACAGCGTGGCCGATATCGCCAAGCTGAAAGACCCGTCACCGTCGACCGGCACCGCGCCGGACAAACGACCGGGCCGTTTCCTCCGCGTCGTCAAAGCCGTGCCCACGCCTGCCGGCATCAGCCGTGAAGCTCTGGGCGAGACCACTTTCGAAATGCAGCAGATCATGGGTTACGTCGAAGTCGAGCCCGATGGGTCGATCGCCTTTGAGGCCCCGGCGGATACGGCGCTGGGGATATCGGTGCTCGATCGCTACGGCCGCGCGTTGCAGACCCATACCAGCTGGATCCAGGGACGCCCGGGCGAGGCGGTGTTCTGCAATGGCTGCCACTCGCCGCGCAAGGGCGCGACCTCG
>DASPRK010000130.1:0-25897 GCA_035624495.1 Methylomirabilis sp. (SeqCode)
TTCGATCATCCACCGATTTGAACAGCGGGAGACTTATGACCGAACAGACTACCTACAATTACAAGGTCGTGCGGCAGTTCGCCGTGATGACCGTCGTCTGGGGTATCGTCGGCATGCTGGTCGGCGTATTCATCGCCGCGCAGATGGCATGGCCGGTGCTCAACTTCGACATTCCCTGGCTCACTTTCTCGCGCCTGCGTCCGCTGCATACCAACGCGGTGATCTTCGCCTTCGGCGGCTCGGCGCTGTTCGCGACGTCGTATTACGTCGTGCAGCGTACCTGTCACGTGCGCCTCTTCAGCGACGCGCTCGCAGCCTTCACCTTCTGGGGCTGGCAGGCGGTGATCGTGGGCGCCGCGATCTCGCTGCCGCTCGGCATCACCTCGAGCAAGGAGTACGCCGAGCTCGAATGGCCGCTCGATATCCTGATCACGATCGTGTGGGTAGCCTATGCCGTGGTCTTTTTCGGCACGCTGGTCAAGCGCAAGGTCAGCCATATTTACGTCGCCAACTGGTTCTACGGCGCGTTCATTCTCACCATCGCGGTACTGCACGTGTTCAACAACCTGGAAGTGCCGGTGTCCTGGACCAAGTCGTATTCGATCTACGCCGGCGTGCAGGACGCCATGGTGCAGTGGTGGTACGGCCACAACGCCGTGGGCTTCTTCCTGACCGCCGGTTTCCTCGGGATCATGTATTACTTCATTCCGAAACAGGTGGAGCGGCCGGTTTACTCGTATCGGCTGTCGGTAGTGCACTTCTGGGCGCTGGCCTTTACCTACATCTGGGCCGGGCCGCACCACCTGCACTACACCGCGCTGCCCGACTGGACCCAGTCGCTCGGCATGGTGTTCTCGCTGATCCTGCTGGCGCCGAGCTGGGGCGGCATGATCAACGGCATCATGACGCTCTCGGGCGCGTGGCAGAAACTGCGCACCGATCCCATCCTCAAGTTCCTGATCGTGTCGGTGTCGTTCTACGGCATGAGCACGTTCGAGGGCCCGATGATGTCGATCAAGACCGTGAACGCGTTGTCGCACTACACCGACTGGACCATCGGCCACGTGCACTCGGGCGCGCTCGGCTGGGTCGGCATGATCTCGATCGGCGCCATGTACTTCCTGATTCCGCGTCTGTTCGGCCGGCCGATCTACAGCCTGAAGCTCATCGAGACGCACTTCTGGATCGCCACCATCGGCATCGTGCTTTACATCTCGTCCATGTGGATCGCGGGCGTGATGCAGGGCCTGATGTGGCGCGCGGTCAACCCCGACGGCACGCTGACCTACAGCTTCGTCGAATCGGTCGCGGCGATGCACCCGTTCTACATCGTGCGCACGCTGGGCGGCGCGTTTTATCTCACTGGCATGCTCCTGATGGCGTATAACCTGTGGAAGACCATCGCCGGCGCCAAGCCCGTGGTGGCAGCCATTCCCGCCCCGGCGGCGGCGCACTGAGGGAGGAACGATCATGGCATTACAGGATAAAGTCGAAAAAAACGTCGGCCTGCTGATCATCCTCACCTTGGTGGTGGTCGCTGTCGGCGGCCTGGTCGAGATCGTGCCGCTGTTCTTCCAGAAGTCGACGACCCAGCCGGTCGAGGGTCTGAAACCCTATACCGCGCTGCAGCTCGAAGGTCGCGACATCTACGTGCGCGAGGGTTGCTACCTGTGCCACTCGCAGATGATCCGGCCGTTCCGCGCCGAGACCGAGCGCTATGGGCATTACTCAGTCGCCGGCGAATTCGTCTACGATCATCCGTTCCAGTGGGGCAGCAAGCGCACCGGGCCGGACCTGGCGCGGGTCGGCGGCCGCTATTCGGACGACTGGCACCGGGCGCACCTGATGAATCCGCGCGACGTGGTGCCGGAGTCGATCATGCCCGGTTATCCGTGGCTCGCGAAGAACAAGCTCGACACCTCACTGATCCAGAAGAAGATGCGGGTCATGAACATGTTCGGGCCGGGCACGCCCTATTCCGAGGAGGACATCAAGAACGCGCCCGGCGAACTCGAAGGCAAGACCGAGATGGACGCGCTCATCGCGTATCTGCAGGACCTCGGCACGGCGATCAAGGTGAGGCGCTGACATGGACCTGGTGACGTTTCATTCATGGCTGACGGTGGCGATGTTCATTGCGTTTGTCGCTCTTATCGTTTGGGCCTGGAGCGGCAAGCGCCGCCGGGCGTTCGACGAGGCCGCGCGCCTGCCCTTAGAAGATGACGATTCTGACTTACTCCCCCTCTCCCCTCGCGGGAGAGGGCAAGGGGAGAGGGGGGAACCCCTCATCCCCACCCCTTCTCCCTCAAGGGGAGAAGGGGGCGAGCCGAGCGCGCTACGCGCGACTTTATTTACCCGGGGAGACAAGAAACATGGCTGATTTTATCAATGGCTTCTGGAGCTGGTACATCATAGTTCCGGTGCTCGGCGGCATCGCCGCGATGTTCTATTTCAACGTGATGTGGTCCGAGCCCAAACGCCGGCCCGAGGAAAAAGCCAAGGCCATGGGCCACGTTTGGGACGAGGATTTGCACGAGCTGAACAATCCGCTGCCGCGCTGGTGGCTGAACCTGTTCTATATCACGCTCGTCTTCGGCGTCGGTTATCTCGCGCTGTACCCCGGTCTCGGCACCTTCCGCGGCCTGCTGGGCTGGACCGAGACCGGCCAGTACGACCGGGAAATGGCCGCGGCCGACAAGCAGTTCGGCCCGCTGTACGAGAAATACTTCAAGGAAGATCTCCTGACCCTGGCGAACGACCGCGAGGCACTCAAAACCGGCGAGCGGCTGTTCGTGAACTACTGCTCGAGCTGTCACGGTTCGGACGCGGGCGGCGGTCCCGGGTTCCCCAACCTGCGCGACGACGACTGGTTGTACGGCGGCGATCCGCAGACCATTCAGACCACGATCCTGAACGGCCGCCAGGGAGCCATGCCCGCCTGGGGCGCCGTGCTCGGTCCGGAGGGGGTTTCGAACGTGGCGGAATACGTGCTGTCGCTGAGCGGCCGCGGCACCGACACGGCCGCCGCCGCGGCCGGCAAGGAAAAATTCCAGCAGCTGTGCGTCGCCTGTCACGGGCCGGAAGGCAAGGGCAACCAGGCCATGGGCGCGCCCAATCTGACCGACAATATCTGGCTCTACGGCGGCTCGAAGAAAACCATCATGGAGACGATCGACAAGGGCCGCAACGGGCGCATGCCGGCGCACGCCGAATTCCTCGGCGAGGCCAAGGTGCATCTGCTCGCCGCCTACGTGTATAGCCTGTCGCATCCCCCGGCGGAGGGCGCACCGGAGAATCCGTGAAACCGCAAGCCGAACAGACGGAGCGGGAGGAGAAAGAAAAAAACATAAAACAAAGCGAGACACGCGTTCCTTCCCTGGTCGAATCCCAGGAGGAAATCGCGCGCGCCGCCGCGGGCAGAAAACCGCGCGTGGGGCGCAAGTCCCTGCCCCTCACCGAGCGCGTCATTCCGATCGCCGAGGCCGACGCGGTTGCCGAGGCCCTGTACGCCAAGCGTCAGCGCATCTTTCCGCGCGAGGTGCACGGTTTCTTCGCCAACCTGCGCGTGGTCATGGCGAGTCTCACCCTCGGCATCTATTACTTCTTGCCGTGGTTCAACTGGGGCGAAGGCCGGCAGGCGTTCCTGATTGATCTGCCGAACCGCAAGTTCAACCTGTTCGCCTGGACCTTCTGGCCCCAGGACCTGTTCTACCTCACGGCCATCCTGGTCGTCTCGGCGCTGTCGCTGTTCCTGTTCACCGCGATCGCCGGGCGCGTGTGGTGCGGCTTCACCTGCCCGCAGACAGTGTGGACCGAGGTGTTCCTGTGGATCGAGCGCAAGATCGAGGGCGACCGCCCGAAGCAGATGAAGCTCGCGCAGATGCCGTGGAACCGCGAGAAGCTCCTGAAGAAGGGCGGCAAGCACGTCGTGTGGATCGCGTTCGCGTTGTGGACCGGCTTCACTTTCGTCGGCTACGTCACGCCGATCCGCAGTCTCGGGCACGAGCTCATGGCGTTCGCGCTCGGGCCATGGGAGACCTTCTGGATCCTGTTCTACGGCTTCGCCACCTACGGCAATGCCGGCTGGTTGCGCGAGCAGGTGTGTACGTACATGTGCCCGTACGCGCGTTTCCAAGGCGCGATGTTCGATCGCAACACCCTCATCATCTCCTACGACCAGGAACGCGGCGAACCGCGCGGCTCGCGCAAGCGCGGCGACGATTACAAGAGCGCCGGCAAGGGCGATTGCATAGACTGCACCCTGTGCGTGCAGGTGTGTCCCACCGGCATCGACATCCGCAACGGCCTGCAGTACCAGTGCATCGCCTGCGCCGCGTGCGTGGACGTGTGCGATTCGGTCATGGGCAAGATGGATTACCCCAAGGGCCTGATCCGCTACACCAGCGAAAACGCGATGGAGCACAAGTCGTGGCGGGTGCTGCGTCCGCGCGTGCTCATTTATACCGGTTTGCTGGCTCTGATCGCGGCGGCGCTCGTTATCGCGGTGCTGTTGCGCGTGCCGCTCAAGCTTGACGTGCTGCGCGACCGCAATGCACTGTATCGCGAAACCTTCGACGGTCTGGTCGAAAACAGCTACACCCTCAAGGTCATGAACATGGATAGCAGCGCGCACCGTTATATCATCACGGCGCGCGGCATCGACGGGCTGAAGCTGCAAATGGACCGCCCGGAAGTGACGGTGGCGGCCGGCGAGGTGATGGAAGTCCCGGTGCGGTTGCAGGCGGACGAGCATAACCTTAGGCAGCGCAGCACCCCGATTTATTTCCGCACGCAGGCTGCCGACGCTGAAGGGCTGTCGGCCGAACAGGCGGCGCGTTTCCTCGGCCCGGCGCCGCAGGAGCAGGAGCATGAGAATGAACCCGGCAAAGAGTGAACGCTGGTATCGCGTCCCGTTCGTTTGGCTGGTGGTCATCCTGCCGCTCACGGCCGTGGTCGGCAGCTTCGTGAGCCTGGCGCTAGCGATCCGCTCGGACGACGGCCTGGTGGAGGATGATTACTACAAGCGCGGCATGGAGATCAATCGCGTGCTCGACCGCGACCGCGCCGCCGCCGCGCGTGGCCTGGAAAGCACGCTCGACCTCGATGCCGCGCATCATGAACTGCGCTTGCGCCTGAGCGCGCGTCAGCCCATGACCTGGCCCGGGAACGTGAAACTCAAATTGATGCACGCCACCCGCGCCGGCCTCGACAAAACCGTGGAACTGGCGCGCCTGGCCGACGGCACTTACCGCATGCCGCTGCCCGAGCTCGCGCCGGGGCACTGGGACGTGCAGCTTGCGGCCCAGGACTGGCGCCTGACCGGCTCGCTGTTCGTGCCCGGTGACCCGCATCTGGTCATGCGTCCCGGCGCCCCCTGAAGCGCACAAAAATGAACAAACCTCAGTGCAATCGACCCCCCACCCTTTCCCTCCCCCGCAAGGGGCAAGGGAACAGTTAGGGAATTGAGTGCGGGCGCCAGGAGAAGCGAACATTCCTCCTCCCCTTGCGGGAGGGGGGAGGAGGGTCGGTCGCTGTGTCAAACATTTCGGTAAAGCTCAATATTTTCGTCAGACGCTCTTAGCGCCGCGCCGATGCCAACGGAGATTACACTTGCCTCGGCATTCCTGGTCGGGCTGCTCGGTTCGACGCACTGCATCGGCATGTGCGGTGGAATCGTCGGGGCGCTCACGTTCGGCCTGCACGACGACATCCGCCGCTCGCCATTACGTCTGTTCCCTTATCTTGCGGCCTACAATCTCGGGCGCATCGCCGCCTATACTGTCGCCGGCGCTCTGCTCGGCGCCGTCAGCGCGCAAATCCTGAATCTCGCGCCGCCGGCGCAGGTGCGGCTGATCGTCAAAGTCGTCACCGGCGGGTTCATGATCGCGCTCGGGCTGTACCTGGCCGGATGGTGGCCGGGGTTGAGCGCGCTCGAACGCCTGGGCGGGCGAATGTGGAAACGCATCGAGCCGTTCGGCCGCCGGTTGTTGCCGGTAAATAACCTGGGGAAGGCGCTGGCGCTCGGTTTCGTGTGGGGATGGCTGCCATGCGGGCTCGTGTATTCGGCGCTCGCCTGGTCGCTCACCACCGGCGACGCCGCGCACAGCGCCGCGCTCATGCTCGCGTTTGGTCTCGGCACGTTGCCAATGCTGTTCGTCATGGGTGCCACGGCTCGCTGGTTGGGCCAAGTCGTGCGCCGGCCGTGGGTGCGCCGCGGCGCGGGTGTTCTTATCTTGTCGTTCGGCGTGTATGCATTGCTGGCGCCGGGCGGGCACGCGGGGCATGGCACGTCGCATATGCACGAGGATGCGTACATGCCCGCGATGTCTCGATGAGTCTTCCTTCCCCGAGATTTTTTTCACGCGTTTTTGCCGTCAGTGTGGCCATGTTGCTCGCCGCCGGCTGCCACCAGACCAAGCCGGTCAAGATTCAGGAAATCCGCCCGCTCATGGGCACCGCGGTCGAGATGACGCTCGAAGGCGGCGACGAGGCACATCTTCGGCGGGCCGTGAACGACGCCTACCGCGAGATGACGCGCCTGTCGGATATGATGAATCACTACGATCCGCGGAGCG
Organism: Methylomirabilis sp. (SeqCode); assembly: GCA_035624495.1. Classification (GTDB taxonomy): domain Bacteria; phylum Pseudomonadota; class Gammaproteobacteria; order Acidiferrobacterales; family Sulfurifustaceae; genus Sulfuricaulis. The sequence goes on from DASPRK010000130.1 coordinate 6,576, forward strand.
TGGTGAGCGCGATCAACGCCGCCGCCGGCAGGCAACCGGTCGCGGTGCCGCCGGAGCTGATGCAGGTGCTGAAAATGGCGCGGGCGGTATCCGAACGCACCCACGGCGCCTTCGACATTACCGTCGGTTCGCTAACCGGCTGGCGCTTCGACCCGGCACACCCGGAGATGCCGGCGCCGGCGCAGATCAGGGCGCAGTTGCCCAAGGTGAATTTCCGCGACGTGATCCTGGACGAAACGGTCGGCACGACATTTCTCCGGCAGCCGGGCATGCGCATCGACCTCGGCGGCATCGCCAAGCTCTATATCCTCGACGCCGGCATGCAGACGCTCAAGCGAAACGGCATCGAACACGCGATGCTGAACGGCGGCGGTGACGTCGAGGTCATGGGCACGATCCAGGGGCATCCCTGGCGCATCGGCATCCGCGACCCGCGTGCGCCGGAAAAACTGCTCGCGGCGGTCGAGCTGACGCGTGGCTTCGTCGCGTCTTCCGGCGACTACGAGCGCTACTTCATTCGCCACGGAAGGCGCTATCATCACATCCTCGATCCGCGCACCGGCTACCCGACGCAGGGCCCGCATGGCGTGACGCTGGTGGCGGACGACCTCGACCGGGTCAATGGTCTGGGCGCAGCCATCATGGTGCTCGGCGCGACCGCGGGCCGCGCGCTGATCGAGCAGACGCCCGGCCTCGACGGCCTGATCGTGGATCGTGACGGAAGCTTGTGGGTTTCGCCCGGCCTTGAGCAGCGCCTGCATTTTCTGGAGCCGCCGGGCGCTCACCCGGAGCAGAAAAAATAATCGAGAACCGGCAACAAGAGGGGACATTATGCGAAAAGTCAAAATGACCATCGGTTCCGTGGTGCTCGAGGCCGAACTCCTCGACACGCCCACGGCAGAAGCAATCTGGAATGCGCTTCCCTTCACCTCCAAGGCGAACACTTGGGGTGAGGAGGTTTATTTCTCGACGCCGGTGCACGTGAAACGCGAGGCCGACGCCCGTGACGTGGTGCAGCCCGGCGAACTCGCTTTCTGGATCGAGGGCGATTCCATCGCCATCGGTTTCGGGCGCACGCCGATCTCGCGCGGCAACGAAATCCGCCTCGCGGCCCGGACCAACATCTGGGGAAAGGCCACGGGCGATGTGAAGCAGCTGAAATCAGTAAAAGCCGGCGCGCCGATTAAGGTGGAGAATGTCGGTTAGTCTGCATTTATGAACAAAGCTGCGTTTCTCGCTGTCGGAACCTGCCCATGGAAATGACCGCAGAAGAAAAGCGCATCGAAGAAGAAGCGCTTGCCTATGCAAAGAAACACCGCAACGAAATGGCTCGACGCTTAACCGATCCCAAGATTTTCGTCTCTGAAGTAAGTCCGGTGTCGGTATTCATGGCGGGCTCGCCGGGCGCGGGCAAAACGGAAGCTTCGATTGAATTAATAAATCTCAAGGGTGCGGACGGGGCAAAGGTGCTGCGCATCGACCCGGATGAGCTACGCGAAGAGTTCCCGGGCTATACAGGCGAAAACGCGTGGCTGTTCCAGCGTGCGGTGATTCCCATCGTCGAACGAATTCACGATCTCGCTCTGGAACAGGAACAGAGCTTTTTGCTCGACGGAACACTGTCCAGCTACAGTGTCGCAGAGAAGAATATCCAACGGTCGTTGAAAAGAGGCAGGACGGTGCAGATTCTGTATGTGTATCAGGAACCCCAACAGGCTTGGCAATTCGTTCAGGCACGGGAAGCGGCCGAGGGCCGTCGCATACAGCCGGAGGATTTTGTTCGCCAGTATTTTGCCGCGCGAGAGGTGGTTAACCGTTTAAAGGCCAAGTTCGGTAAGTCTATTCAGGTGGATTTATTGATGAAAAACAACGACGGTTCGCATCAGTTCTACCGGGCCGGGGTCGACCAGATTGACAACCATATCCCCGAGAAATACAGTGTCGCCGACGTCAGACGCATGTTGGGTCTAAACTGATACTCAGACCATGTTTTCGCTCAAACGCAAATCCAAAGCAGTCGCTTCGACTCCATTCTCGGAGTTTATCCGCAATGCTTCTTCCGCCGAGAAGAAACGTGTTTATAAGCGCGTGCTGGAAAAAGCTTCAGAGAGCCAGAATCGGATTCTGAACCGGGTCGCCTCTGCCAAATAGGTTGTCCCGATCCCGTTGGGATCATTTCCTTTCAATCTTCGCCGGTTCGTATCTACGATGAATAATCGAACCTGGTCCCTTTTGTGCGCATCCAGATCCAGAAACATGTTTACAGATATAGAAACATGCTTCTATATATGGAAACAGTTTCCAGGAGTTTCTATGCTGTCTACTTCTAGTTAGAGATCACCAATGTCTAAGCCCTTTATCCCTCGCGACAAGCCTAAATCGTGGGTGGTATTCGTATGCGCCGGGCTTGTTGCGTTACTTGGCTTTGGACCAGTTTTGTTCTTGGCAAAGTTTCTAGATAGCAGCGCACTCTTCTCCGTTGGGGAAGCCGGGCTCACTGTGTGCGCAGGATTGATGTTCCTATCTTGGCCGGTATTTATGATTGGCCTACTAATGGGAAAGTACAAGAACCTTCCAGAGAAAGAATGGAAGGATCAAGTATGGTGATCTCTAACCCCACAATCGAGAGGGACGTGCGCAAGAGCGGCGCGCGCCCCTCATTGTGAACGTTAGGTTTCATCAGATAGATATCTATGAACAAAATACTCATCTTATTTTTCACCTTGGTTGCGACCATACCTACTACTGTTTTCGCGGAAAAAAATAAACTGCTAGGCGTTTGGATTGGCGTTGGCCGTGCATCCGAAGCGATTTATGCAACGATGAGAATAACGAAAGACCAGATTTCCTGGGGAGGAGGTAATCCATACAATCCTCCTTGCAAGACGACATACAGCGTTATCTCGGAAGAAACTAGTGACACATATCCCGGAAATAGCCTACCGCTCCGGAAAGGGCGAACGTTTACCGTTCTTAAGCTCAAGTTAGCCCCCAAGGATTGCGCCTACAAACTCGGGTTCTTCCAATTCGCGATTCCGTCAGATGCTGTTGGCTATGCCGACGTCATCACGTATTCCGAGGATAACCGGATGAATGGTTCGCTTTCCTTCAGTAAGAGGGAAGAATACGAAGGAGACAAGCAGTGAAACCTAACAATCGCTTTGATACGGACTCACTGCGTCGGCGCTTCGCGCCGCCTCCGCTCGCCGCTCAAGCTTGTCGTTATGTTTCAGAGCAGCGATGAAGTGCTGGATTTGCGGTGATGAAGCTTCTACCGGCGAACATCGGACGAAGAAATCCGATATGCGCGCCATATTCGGTCACGTCCGCCAGACGAAGCCTCTATATTGGAATGCCTCGACACTGCGCAACCAACAGGTCAAAGGACTTGACACCCGTATTCTCAAGTTCAACGACGTCCTGTGCTCTCGATGCAACAATGAGCGTACGCAGCCCTATGATCGTGCTTGGGAAAAGCTCTCGAAGTATTTGAGATCGAAGCCAACGCTTAAAGGCGGGGACCGCATTGATCTTGGGAAGGTTTTCCCTGGATCGGTCCATAGGTCAATGCTTCAGGTACATCTGTTCTTTGTAAAGCTGTTCGGCTGCTCGATTGTCGAGAACTCGATCCCCATTGATATAAGCGGCTTTTCAAAAGCCATTTTGCATAACACCGCACATCCCAAGATACATCTCGCAATCTCGCCTTACACTGATGGCAGTACTTTTGGGTCAGCAGGCCATTCTGATCTGGACACTGCCCAATTGAACGGGCGCATCGTTTACGCTACTTGGCTATACATTCTTGATCGATTCAGCATTCGCGTGATGTATGCTGAACCGACAGAACATCGAAAGGGTCTCATCGACTCTTGGCATCCTTCCTCAATAAGAAAATGCCTCCACGTATCGACGTTCTGAAACATAACCCTGCGCTCAACCGGACCTGCGCGAAAAGCCGCGCAGGCCGGTCAGCTCCACGTTACCTGACCGCTACTGATCGATAACGCACGTCGATCCAAGAATACTCCGTTCCTTTCCAATCCACCGCGCTAAGGGTTTATTCCAAGGCATCTGATAGGCATTTCAGCCGCCGAGGTAAGCAGTTTGCTGATTTTGGATCAAGCGCCCGACGGGTTAAAATCTCCCGCTTTCCCAGGCATTTCCCATGGCCAAAGACCCGGTTAACAATCTGAACGTCCTGTCGCAGGACCTGCTGCCGACGCCGCAGCAGGTGAAGACCGCGCTGCCGCTGACGGAGAAGGCGCAGGCGACGGTGGTGCAGGGGCGCGAAACCGTGCGCCGCATCCTGGATCATCAGGACCGGCGCCTGTTCGTCGTCGTCGGCCCGTGCTCGATCCACGACATCAAGGCTGCGCGCGAATACGCCGCGCGCCTGAAACGGCTGGCCGAGGAGGTGAGCGACACGCTCTACCTCGTCATGCGCGTGTACTTCGAGAAGCCGCGCACCACCGTCGGCTGGAAGGGCCTCATCAACGACCCGTTCATGGACGATTCTTTCCACATCGAGAAGGGTATCTTCATGGCGCGTGAGCTGCTGCTGCATCTGGCCGAGATCGGACTGCCGACCGCGACTGAGGCGCTCGACCCGATCACGCCGCAGTACCTTTCCGACCTGATCACCTGGACCGCGATCGGCGCGCGCACCACCGAATCGCAGACTCACCGCGAGATGGCGAGCGGCCTGTCGACGCCGCTCGGCTTCAAGAACGGCACCGACGGCAGCCTCACGGTGGCGATCAACGCGCTGCAGTCGGCGGCGCGCGCGCACCATTTCCTCGGCATCAACCAGGACGGCCAGTGCGCGGTGTTCCGCACCCGCGGCAACCGTTACGGGCACATCGTTCTGCGCGGCGGCAACGGCCGTCCGAACTACGACTCGGTGTCGATCGCCATGGCCGAGAAGGAACTGGCCAAGGCCAGGCTGCCGGTCAACATCGCCGTGGACTGCTCGCACGCCAATTCCAACAAGGACCCGGCGGTGCAGCCGCTGGTGGCGGAGAACTGCGTCAACCAGATCCTCGAAGGCAACCGCTCGATCGTGGCGCTGATGCTGGAAAGCCACCTGCACGAAGGCCACCAGTCGATCCCGGCCGACCTGAAGCAATTGAAGTACGGCGTGTCTGTGACCGACCCCTGCATCGGCTGGGATACCACGGAAAAACTCCTGCGCGACGCGCGCGAGAAACTCAAGCCGGTATTGGCGAAGCGCAAGGCTCCGGGCTAGTCCGGCGCCTACCGCGGCCCGGTTTCGCGGGCCGCGCCCCGAAAATCCTCAAGCTTTAACGGTTTTTCTCTCGTCCGCGGGTTGCGGCCGCGGGCGGTGCTGACTATTTATTAAGGTACGCCACTTTTCTCCCGCCCAGGGCCATGCAGACCCGCGTTGAAAACAAGAACAATCCCCTGCCGGTCGGTTATCGGCTAGGCGAGTACACGATCAGGTCGCTGCTCGGCCACGGCGGTTTCGGCATCACCTATCTCGCCCACGACACCAACCTGAATTCGCTCGTGGCGATCAAGGAATATTTTCCCGAGTCCTATGCCGAGCGCGACGGCAATTCCATAATCCATCCGCGTCCCGGCGGCGACGGTTCCGACGCTGAAATCTACCAGTGGGGCTTGCAGGAATTCCTGAACGAGGCGCAGGCGCTGGCCCGCTTCAAGCACAATTACATCGTGCGCGTGCTGCGCTACCTCGAGGCCAACGGCACGGCCTACATGACCATGGAGTACGAAGAGGGCGAAAGCCTGTCGGCCTATCTGAGGAGCCATGGGGGTTTTCTGAGCGAGCCCGATCTGCTGCGCGTGTTCCTGCCGATCCTCACCGGGCTGCAGGCGGTGCACGAGGCCGGCATGCTGCATCTCGACATCAAGCCCGACAACATTTACCTGCGTCGCAGCGGCCAGCCGATGCTGATCGATTTCGGCTCGGCGCGCCAGCGCCACGGCAAAATGCAGAGCGGGAGGATCGCGCTCACGCGCGGCTACTCGGCGCTCGAGCAGTATCCCGGCAACGGCGCCATGGGCCCGGCCACCGACGTTTATTCGGTCGGCGCCACGCTCTACCGCTGCATCACCGGCCGCGAGCCATTGGACTCGCTCCAGCGTCATAAGACCTTCGGCCTGCGCAAGGTCGACCCCTTGCCGCCGGCGACCAGCTTCGACCGCCCACTGTACGCGCCGCACATACGTCAATGCGTGGACCTCGCCCTGCGCCTGAAAGCCGAGGAGCGCCCGGCCTCGGCGCGGGCGCTGCAAAACGGCCTCATGGGCAAGGAGGCGCGGGAGGAAAAGTCCGTCTCGCTGGTGACGCCGGGGCGCGGTTCCGGATTTATCGGCATCAGCGATGCCATTATGAAACCCCTGCGCAAGTCGCGGCGGCGCGGGTTTCTGGAATCGACGTTCCTGTTCCTGCTGGCGCTTGCCGCCATGGCCATCGCCGCCGCGAAAATCCTGATGGACACCGGCCGCCTGAGCGAGGACGAGCTGTTTGCCTATTTCGACCGGGCGAAAAAACTGCCCTACGATGCCGGGCGCGAGATCAATCGTTTCATCGACGCGCAGTTGGGCGTTAAGCCGGTCGCCACGGCCGCGCCTGCTCCGGTGGCGCCGCGTCGCGCGATCAAGCCGAAACCCGTGCCGGAAAAACCGATAGCGCCGTTTGATCCGGCCAAAACGATCGCGCTCACGCTCGCGGCGCACGCCCCGGTGGCGTCGCTGGCGTTCGTGCGCGACAACGATGTGCTGGCCGTGGCTTACGAGGACGGCGCGGTGAATCTGTGGAATGCCGAAACCGGCGCGTTGATGACAAGCCTGAAATCCAGCGCGGAATCGCTCGGCGCGATGGCGGCGTCACCCGATGGTCGCTGGCTGGCGTATCCCGTGGACATAAAAGACGTGCAGATCTGGGACGTGCGGGAAAACGCGCCGGTGGCGAAACTCTCCGGTCACGCGGCGGCGGTGACCCGTCTCTTTTTTTCCGCGGACGGCGGTCAGCTGGCGTCGGTCGACGCGGATTCAGCCGTCATCCTGTGGGATACGGCGGAGCACAGGAAAATATTCGACCTCCCCCATGCCAGGCATGAAATACTGGCGCTCGCCATGTCACCCGATGGACGCGTATTGGCCGGGGGCGACATCGAAGGCGGCATCCAGTACTGGGATCTCGCGGGCGGCAAGGAACTGGCATACGTGCCGGCGCAGGAGGTCCCGGTCAGTACCATCGCCTACTCACCGGACGGTCGGTGGCTCGCCGCCGGCGGCCAGCAACACAACCTGAAATTGTGGGGCACCGGGCTGCGGCGCGACGACCGCGAGCTGGACGGCGCGCCGGATGAAGTGAACGTGGTGCAGTTCAGCCCCGACAGCCGCTGGCTGTTGCTGGGAGGAAAAGATCAACCGCTGGAAATCCTGGACGTGGAGCGGGGTCAGGTGGTCCAGCGACTCGCCGGGCACGATGGCGGCATTTCCGTGGTCGCGGTTTCATCCGACGGGGCGCGTGTCGCCACGTCCGGCGACGACGGCAAAATCCTGGTCTGGAAATAGCGGTTCCCGGACGACACACGAAAACCAAAGTACGTATGGCCCACGTGCATGGCCCGGGCTGATTTAGCCGGGTCAATAAAATCATCAATACACTGGATTGCGAAATACATCCCTCTATTCCGCCCTGCGGGCCAGCCTTCGACTGTTCATCTTTGCTGCCCGGGGCGCAACAAAACCCGTTGCGCCCGTTCGACGGCGTGAAAATGCATTAACTGTGTTCGCGACAATATCGCCGGGAGCAACGAGCGGCGCAGGGATGCGCCGTCTGCGGAGCGAAAGGTGCAAATTGGACGCGCTTTAGCGCGCCCCGCAGGGGTGCGGGCCAGGGATGGCGCGCATCGAGACCCCGGCGCCCGGCGATCTTGTCCGGCTTGCGCCGGAATGACGGCTTCTTTTCTTTCGGTGTGATTTCCAACATCCTGTTAAAGTAGCGCCTGATGGACCTCAGGCCGGGAATCAAGAGCCGCATCTTTGGTGCCTATGTATTGGTGCTGATCCTCGGCGCGGCGCTGGCGTGGCTCATCTACAGCGCGGGCGAGCAGGTGGTGCGCAGTTCGCGCGGGCTGGTCGAGCAGGAAGTGCCGGCGTTGCGCGCCGTCACCACGCTCAAGCTCGATCTGCTCGAACAGGAGTCGGTGCTCTACCGTTACTACGTCATTCGCGACCGCCGGCAGTTTCTGCAGAGCAGCGCGCGCAGCGAAAGCGCTTGTGTCGCCGGGTTCGACGAGCTGACGCGCGCGGTCGGGCCGAACGACGCGCTGCACGCCGTGCGCGGGAACTACGAGGACCTGCGCCGTCACGGGCGCGAGCTCGACCGCGCGCTGAGCCGCACGCCGCCGGACATCGGCGGCGCACGCGAAGCGCTGGCGCGCGCCAGTGCTACCGTGGGTCGCATTCATCGCGGGCTCGATTCCGTGGCCGCGAGCGTCGAGGCGCGATTGCGGGCGAGCGGCGCGCGCGCCGAGTCCACGGTGCGTTCGATGCAGACCCGGCTGGTACTGTTCGCCGGCGCCATCTTCCTGGTTTCGCTGTTCGCCGGTTACTACATCAACCGCTACATCAACGAGCAGACCGAGCGCCGCCGGCTCGCCATCTTCCCGGAGCGCAGTCCGAGTCCGGTGCTGCGCCTGGCGCGCGACGGCGAGGTGCTCTATGCCAATCCGGCGGCGGCCGACTTGCTGCGCGCTACCGGCGCCGACGCGCGCGACCCGCGGGCGTTGCTGCCGGCCGACCTGGAGCGGCGGCTGGCGGAGTTGCGCCACGCCGAGCCCCCGCACGCGCTCTGGGAATACACGCTGGGCGAGCGTTCAATCGAGTGCCACATTCACTGGCTCGCCGACCTCGATATTTTCCACGCTTACGTCTCCGACGTGAGCGAACGCCAGCGCGCGCAGGAACGGCTCATTTTCCAGGCCTACCACGACGCGCTCACCGGGTTGCCGAACCGGCGCATGTTCGAGGAGGAATTCGAGCGCCGCGTGTTCGCCAGTGGCCGCGCCGGCATCCGCGCGGCGTTCCTGCTGTCCGGCCTCGACCGGTTTCGCGTGGTGATCGAGAGCGTCGGCCACACCGTCGGCGACGTCCTGCTCAAGGCCGTCGCGGAGCGCCTGAAGGCGGCGTTGCTGGCGCACGAGTCGACGCATGGCGCGATCCTGTACCGCTTCGGCGGCGACCGCTTCGGCGTGCTGCTGCCGGGTTTCACCACCGCCCAGATGCCGGTGTCGCTGGCCGAGCGCATCCTTGAGACCATGCGCGAGCCGTTCTACGCCCTCGGCCGCGAGTACCACCTGAGCTTGAGCGTCGGAGTCAGCATCTACCCGCTCGACGGGCAGGACGCCGCGACGCTGCTGCGCAACGCCGAAACCGCGATGCAGCGGGTGAAGCAACAGGGCGGAGCGAGCCTGGAGTGCTACACCCGCGACATGAACGATCGCGCCGCCGAGTGGCTGGCGCTCGAGAACGAGCTGCGCCACGCCGAGGAACACGGCGAGCTGCGCCTGCATTACCAGCCGCAGGTCGAAATCGCGAGCGGGCGGGTGACCGGCGCCGAGGCATTGTTGCGCTGGGAACACCCGGCGCACGGAATGATGTCACCGGCGCAGTTTCTGCCGCTGGCCGAGGAATCCGGGCTGATCGTGGCGCTCGGTGAATGGGCGCTGCGCACCGCCTGCGCCCAGGCGGCGGCCGCTAACACGCCGGAAACCCGGGCACTGACGGTCGCGGTCAACATCACCGCGCGCCAGTTCACCTTGCCGAACCTCGCCCGGCGCGTGGCCGAGATCCTGCGGACCACGGGCCTTGCGCCTTCGCGGCTCGAGCTCGAAATAACCGAAACCGTGGCGATGCAGGACGCGGCGCGCACCATCGAAACGCTCGCGGAGCTCAAGCGCACTGGCGTGCGGCTGGCGGTGGACGATTTCGGCACCGGGTTTTCGTCGCTCTCCTATCTCCGGCGCTTCCCGCTCGACAAACTCAAGATCGATCAGTCTTTCGTGCGCGGCCTGCCGGACGAGAACGACGCCGCCATTACCCGCGCCGTCATCGCGCTCGGGCGCAGCCTCAAGCTCAAGGTCATCGCCGAAGGCGTGCAAACCCGTGAACAGCTGGAGGTTTTGCGCGCGCAGGGTTGCGACGCCTACCAGGGGGAATTGTTCAGCCGACCGTTGCCGACGCGGGAATTCGCCGAATTGCTGGCGGGTTTGGACGTGCCGCGTAGTTAGCCGCCGGCTCCCGAGGCGCAGCTCTTTGGGCAATGAACGCTAGTAGAAGCCATGCAGCAGGTAGGCGATCAGCGCCAGTCCGAGCGCAATCAGCACGATGTTGGCGGCGACTCCCATGTTCACGAAATAGCCGGGCGGAATCTCCTCCGGCTTGAGCGTGCGCACGACGCGGCGAAATTGCAGGTTGGCGAAGAACGTCGCCACCACTCCCAAGGCGATGAAAACGAGGCCGACCCAGAAGGAAAACCCGCGCGCGACCCCCGTGGGCTGCTGGCCGAGCAGGTGCAGAAACAGGCCGAAGCGCTCGATCAGGAATCCGAAGCCCATGAGCGTCAGACCGGTGCGGCTCCAGGCGAGCAGCGTGCGCTCGGCGGCGAACAGCACGCGCGGATCGTTTAGGTCGGACATGGACAGTTAGTTTTGTCGTTCCTGGTTTTGATGGCGAATACAGACCACGGTTCCGGCTAGTCAACGGCCAGCACGATCTTGCCCATGGTTCGGCCCGCGGCGAGCAGCGTATGCGCTTCGGCCGCTTGCGCGAGCGGCAGCACCGTGCCCACGTGCACGTGCAGTTTGCCGTGGTCCATGAGTTCGGCGCCGCGTCGCAGAATTTCACCCTGGTGCCGCATGGCGTCGGTGAGCCCGAAGAACACCGGGATCAGCATGAGCTCGAAGCTCAGGCGTTGGTTGCGCACGCGCGGCACGCTCCAGTCCATCTCAGGACCCGGGGCGAGCAGCGTGACCACGTCGCCGTAGTAGCGCACGGCAGCGAAGGTCTGCGCCAGCGTCTTGCCGCCCACGGTGTCGAACGCCACGTCGACCCCGCGCCCGCCGGTCCAGTCGAGCGTGGCCTGCACGAAGTCCCGTTGCTTATGAAGGATGGTATGAGTCGCGCCGAGCGATTTCGCGAAATCGTCCTTCTCGTGCGAGCCGACCGTGGTGCAGACTTCGGTGTCGGCCAGACGCGCGAGCTGGATCGCCACGTGCCCGACGCCGCCGGCGCCGGCGTGGATCAGTATTTTCTGCCCCGACTGGATCTCGACGCGGTTGTACAGAGCCTCCCAGGCGGTGATCAGCACCAACGGGACTGCGGCCGCCTGCTCGAACGACAGGCTTTTGGGTTTTCTGGCGGCGAGCCGGTAATCGACCAGCGCATATTGTGCGTAATTGCCCAGACTCTCGCCTGCCGGACACTGGCAGTAGAAAACCTCATCGCCCGGCTGGAATCCGATCGCCGCCTTGCCGACGGCTTCGACGACCCCGGCGCCGTCGCAGCCGAGCACCGGCGGCAGCGGCGCAGGGTAGCCCGAGGGCTTGGCGCGCATTTTCGTATCCACCGGGTTCACGCCGGCGGCCTTCACGCGCACCAACAGGTCGGTGTCGCGCGTCGGCTTGGGATCCGGCAGCGTCTCCGGCTTCAGCACCTCTGGTCCGCCGGGAGCGATCATGACGATGGCTTTCATGCGCGTGAAAAGATTCTACCCCTTTTGCGCGGCGGGATGGGTTTTCATGACCTGGCGCCGGCGCGACCCGGCAGCGTCGCCGGCGCCAGCCGGCCCAGGTCGGCCAGGATAGCACGATATGACAGCGCCACCATCCATCGCGCCAACCAGTTCGACGGTGGCGACAGTGCAATCCAAGCCCGCCCTTGATCGTTAACGGCCCGGTTACCGAAACACGTAACAAGGCCGGCGGCGATGAGTGACATCAGCAGCCCGACGCAAAAAGCCGTGATCGACTTTGCCACGCACTCGTCCTAAATGTCATTTGTACGGGGACAGGATTTTCGTCAGCGTCTAACTTTTCGGGCGCACGGCCGACTTCGGGCGAAATGCCTTGATGACTTCGTCGCGCGTCTCCAGATACGGGCCACCGATGAGATCGATGCAGTACGGCACCGCGGCGAAGACGCCGTCGAGGGTTTCCTTGATCGCCTTGGGCTGGCCCGGCAGGTTGATGACGAGCGACTTGCCGCGCACCACGCCCACCTGACGCGACAAGATGGCGGTCGGGACGTACTTGAGACTGACAGCACGCATCTGTTCGCCGATTCCGTCCAGCACCTTGTCGGCGATCGCGAGCGTGGCCTCGGGCGTGACGTCGCGCGGGGCCGGTCCCGTGCCGCCGGTGGTAACCACCAGGCAGCAACCCTCGAGATCACACAGCTCGCGCAGCGCGCGTTCGATCTCCGGCCGTTCGTCCGGCACCAGGCGCGTGATCACGCGCCACGGCGTAATCAGCGCCTGCTGCAGCCATTCCAGGATCGCCGGCCCGCTCTGGTCCTGGTACTCGCCGCGGCTGGCGCGGTCCGACACGGTGACGATGCCGACGCGTACCGGTTCACTCATGAAAAATTCCCCCAGGCCTTTCCGAAGTCGTCCATTATTGCCCAGATTGTGCCATACAAAGAAACTCCCGTTTGGCATGGGCGGTTGCCCGTACGGATGTCAGGTTTTCCGGCATGTTGGCACTCGATTCGGCAAGGGTGGTCGCCGGGCGTATGCTTATGACGTCGGGTCTTGAGGCGGCTGGGTGGCGCCGGTTCGACTTCAGCGGACCGTCCGCCGGTTGCCCTTCCGTCCCGCGAAAGCAAGGAGGGTTCCGCCATGGCAGCGATTAACGAAAAAGTCGAACGCCACGTGGTATTGCTGGACGAAAACAAAACCGCTTACGAAGCCGCCGCGCTTATGAGCGAAAAGCGCATTGGCTCGGTGGTGGTGACGCGCGTCTCGCGGGTGATCGGCCTGTTTACCGAGCGTGACCTGATGCGCCGCGTCGTGCGGGAACGCCGGGATCCGGCCGCGGTCACGGTTAAGGAGGTGATGCGCCCGGAGTTCGCGCGCGTGACGCCGCAGGAACGCCCCGAGAGCTGCGTCGAGCTGATGAAGCAACACCAGTGCCGGCACTTGCTGGTGTTCGACGGCGACGCGTTCGTCGGCATCATTTCCCTGCGTGACCTGCTGGTGTTGCTGCTCGAGGAAAAGGAGGAGCTCATCCGTCAGCTGACGAAATACGTTACAACCTGACGGTCCCCTTCGCCCGCAATTCGGGCGGCCCTCGCAACCGCGGTTATCGGAGACTTCAGTTGAGAACCTTGTAACCCCGTTCTCGCAGGCAATTTTTTGTCACCAGCTGCTTCTCGCGCCGGGTTGCGGCCGCGCCATGCGCCGCGCCCACCACCGCGCCGGCGCCGGCACCTTTCTCGGCGGTCTCCCCGTTGCCCACGATGCCGCCGACCGCGCCGCCGACGACAGCCCCGCCGATCGCGCCGCCGACGGCTTTATGGTGCACTTGCTGGGCGATCTGTTGGCACTCCGCCAGGTCCTGTTGATACCGGCCCGTGTCAACGCCGGCGGGATCGATCACGACGTCGGCCCGGCGTCCGGCACAGCCGGCCACGGCCACAAGACTCACGAAGATGACGCCATACCCGATTCCTTTCACGGAGACCTCCAATCGTCTGAGCATTTGAACAATTTAGGTCAGGATAGGGCGGTAATCCAGCAGTGCACTGAAAAAAGCGCGGTCGAGACTCATGTCACAAATGCTTAACGAAAGCTTGCAGAATGCGATCGCGCGCGCTCCGAGCAAGCAGGGCGACGCGCGGCGTGTCACCCCGCCATTGCGTACGAGGACGTCGGCGTCAGTTTTTCTTGCCCCAGATTTGCTCGAGGCGCTGGTCACGTCCGCAGCTGTAGCGGTAGAACTCGTAGCGCAACGGATTTTTTTTGTAATAATCCTGATGGTAAGCCTCAGCGGCATAGAACGGACCGGCCGGGCGGATTTCGGTCACGACCGGATGCTTGAGCTGTTTCTGGACCGCGGCCCTGGACTGTTCCGCGAGTCGCTTCTGTTCCTCTCCATGATAGAAAATTTCGGAGCGGTAGGTGCTGCCGCGGTCGCAAAACTGACCGCTGGCGTCGAGCGGATCGACGTTGTGCCAGAACACCTCCAGCAGCTTTTCGTAACCGATCTTCGCCGGGTCGTAGACGATCTGCACCGCTTCGACGTGCCCGGTGCCGCCGGCCGAGACTTGTTCGTAGGTCGGGTTCACGGTATGCCCGCCGGTATAGCCGGAGGTGACCGAGATTACGCCCGGGAGTTTTTCGAACGGCGGCACCATGCACCAGAAACAGCCGCCGGCAAAGGTGGCCGTGGCGGTCGTATTGGCTTGAGCTGCCGGACCGGTGGCCGCGACGGACATCGCGACACCCAGCAGCATCCCGGCCAGGGCCGCCGTGAATCGGGACATGATCAAGCGCATCGGAAGTTCCTCCATGCGAACCGTTCGTGTGCTTTCAGACAAGGCATTACGCCGATGGTTTCACCGTAAAATCTGTGAGACGAGCGCTCGGAGTACGGCGCCTGAGCATCCAATAAATGACGAGGAGTGAGAGCGCCGCGAGCAAGTGCTTGAGCGAATGTCCGCTGATGATGTCTCCGGTGGCCGCGAACAGCGCTGTATCGAAGTACTCGGCGAGCTTGGAGGCACCGTAGATGGCCAGCGCCACTAGCAGCAGTGCGCGATGCGTGTAGGGGCTTTTAAATAAAAGCAGTATCGCTGGAACCAGCAACAAGGGCAGAAACTGCGCCAGTACGTACGGTCGCAGATCATCCGTGTAGTGCCAGTAAAGCACGCTCGCGACGCCGAGAATCATCGCGGGCGCGAGCAGATATTTTTCCAGTCGCGGACTCACGTTCTCGGCCAGCACGGCGACTGACAGCGCCATGAACCCGATGCTCATCGGCAGCCGGTCCCACACAAGCGTGTCGTTGTTCGGGTTCATGTGATAGTAGCCGGACCCGAAACACACCAGCGCCACGCCGATGAAGCACGCCAGCCACGCCCACCGCGCCCCGATACACTCGTGCCGGCGCGCGCACAGCACGATCCCCGCGGTGCCCACGGCGAGAAACGCAAGATTGGTGGTGACGTTGAGAAAATTGTGAATGCCGAGCAATCCGCGATGATCAGAGAAATCGTGATATGCCGGGTCCTGCGCGATCGGCGGCAGCAGCATGACCCCTACCAGCGCTGCGACAGCCAGCAGAACAACCAGGCAACCTCGGTGCGTGGAATTGATGACGCGGACCTCCTTTCATTAATTTTGATCAGTTACGGGATCGCGTTCAATCGAAGGTCGCTTCCTTTACCAGCACTTAAGGCGTTGCCACAGGCGGGTCTCTAAATAGATGTAGCTATTGCGCCCGATTCGTGTATAGTGCCCCTGCTTGCAGCACACTCCTTTCAGACAGTTCGGTAGTCCCTCCCAGTTTCTTCGGCAGTTACTCCCGCGTTCGCTTTCAGGAATGAACTGCAAACCATCGCAATTCAACCAAACAGAGGTATTTTCGTGATTACAGGAACAGTAAAGTGGTTCAACGACGCCAAAGGCTTCGGCTTCATCACCCCGGCAGACGGCAGTAAGGATGTCTTCGTACATCACTCCGCGATCGAGGGCTCGGGTTTCAAGAGCCTGACCGAGGGTCAGCAGGTGAAATTCGAGCTGCAGCAGGGCCCGAAGGGTCCATCGGCATCGAACGTTCAGCCGGCTTAACGCCAAGCACTGCGAAAGCAGCGTTTGAAACGAAGACCCCGCTGTGAGGCGGGGTCTTTTTTTGCATTACTGAGAGGAAATCATTCCGGCAAGTCGATATCCCGCTCCATTTCCTTGCGCATCTGTTCCTTCTGCTTTTCGATGATCTCCTGCCGGCGCTTGGTGCGCTTCTCGAGCGCGTCGGGTTTCTCGGGGATGGTGTTCTCGCCGAACAGCACTTGCTTGAGATAGCGGAAGGCGAACTTCATGAGCTCGACTTCATCGGACAGCAGCTTCTGGAAATACGCCGGCTCGATGTCGTAGACGTCGTGGAAGAACGGGCTGGCGATGAACACGCGAAAATTGTCGAGATCGTAGCTCGCGAGGTAAAACAGGTCCATGCTTTTCTGTGAAGGTCGGCCTACGGTCGGGCCGCTGGAGCGCTTCTTCAAAATGATGTCGCGCCATTCCCTGGTCATGTCATCGTACTCGTCCACACCCTGTTCCTGGCGGTACTCGCGCACGGTCAACGTGCGCGGCTCGTTATGGCCGAGGCAGTGTTCTTCCTTCACGACGAAATAAAAATCCTCGGGCTTCGACGAGCCGGTGGCGCGCATGGTGGTGACGCCGAGAGCGTAGTAGCGGCAGGCGGCCGGGCGGTCTTCGTACACCCCGCAGCCCTCGGGCGTGAGGAACTGGCATTCGGCGGTGCCTTGCTTGGTCTTCATCCTGATGCCGGGCATGCCGTGGGCGTCCATCTCGAAGACGGTGGCGTATTTTTCCAGGAACTCCGCCGAGGTCACCCCGAGGCGGTTTTTGAGCCGCAGGATGTCGTACGGCGTGAGCATGATGTTGATGTTCTGGCAGCACTTGTTGAAGCAGGCGATGCCCGGGCGGCAGCGGAACTGGATGGTGTCGTCCAAGCCGAGCTTGATCGGCACGACCGGGCTCGACGGGCGCGGGTCCTGGATGCTGGGGTCGTTGAAGTCCTGACTCATGGCGTTACCTCGAGATACGGAGCCGGCTGGAAACCGGCCGGCCATTTTATACCTTAACCAAAGACAAAGGGGTCCGGGTTTCCCCGGACCCCCTGATACGGCATTACCGCTCGACTTACTTGACCAGCTGGACGTAGGGGACTTTCTTCACATCCCACTTCTTCGTGTTGCGGTCGTACTTCGAGTTCACGAACACCTTCCAGTTGGTGTCATCGATGAAGTTGTAATCCATCCGGTAGTAGAAGCCCGGGTAGCGGGTTTCCTGACGGAACTGGATGTGCTTCATGTGCGCCTCGGCGGCGAGGATGCGGTGGTAGTTCTCCCACGCGCGCAGCAGCTCGTGCAAATCCTTGGCGCGCATCTTCAGGGAATCTTCCTTCAGCATCTCGAGCTTCTGCTCGCAGATCTCGAGCAACTTGGCGTTGGTCTGGTAGTACGTCGACACACCCGCGCAGTACTCGTCCATGATCTTCTGCAGGCGGAACTGCAGCATCTTGGGCGTGATGTAGTTCGGGTTGACGTCGATCGCCGTGGTGTAGTCCTTGTGCTCCAGGAAGGTCTTCACCGGACGGTAGATCTCGTCCACCAGTTCCTGCGTCGTGCGCGACATCTCGGGCTTCCAGCTCTTGTTGTCGAGCGCGAACTTGACCATGGCCTTGGCGGCGATGCGGCCTTCGGCGTGCGAACCGGAGGAGAACTTGTGACCGGAGGCGCCCACGCCGTCACCGGCGGTGAACAGACCCTTGACGGTCGTCATGGAACGATAGCCCCAGCTCCACTCCTTCGGCGCGCCGACGTCGGTCGGGCCGGAGACCCAGATGCCGGCGCAGCCGGAATGGCTGCCGAGCAGGTACGGCTCGGTCGGCATGATTTCGGAGGGCCGCTTGTCCGGCTCGATGTTCTCGCCGGCCCAGATGCCGCACTGGCCGATGGTCATGTCGAGGAAGTCTTCCCAGGCTTCCGCCAGCAGGTGCTGCACTTCCTTCGGGGTCATGTTCTTCGCGAGGTTGGCGAGCGCCGTCGGGGTGTCCATCAGGATCGGCCCGCGGCCTTCGCGCATCTCGTTCAGCATGATGTGGTTGCGCAGGCAGGTGCCCGGAACGCCCTGGCCGTACTTGCCGAAGCGCTTCTCGTCCTTGATCAGGTGACCGTTGATGGCGTTGTAGTCCTCGCCCGCGCCGTTCATCACCTTGGCCTTGAACAGCAGGAACCACGCGCCCACCGGACCGTAGCCGTCCTTGAAGCGGGCCGGCACGAAGCGGTTTTCCATCATGGTCAGCTCGGCGCCGCACTCGGCTGCCATCGCGTAGGTCGAGCCGGCGTTCCAAACCGGGTACCAGGCGCGGCCCGTGCCTTCGCCGACGGAGCGGGGACGGAACACGTTCACCGCGCCGCCGCACACCAGCAGGCAGGCCTTGAACTTGTAGATGAACAGCTTGTTCTCACGCACCGAGAAACCGGCGGCGCCGGCGACGCGGTTCGGATCGTTCTTGTCGGTGACCAGACGCACGATGAACACACGCTCCTGGATGTTTTCCATCCCTAAGGCTTTCTTCGCGGCTTCGGCGACGATCCACTTGTAGGACTCGCCGTTGATCATGATCTGCCATTTGCCTGAACGCACCGGCTTGCCGCCCTCGGTGAGCTTCTTGCCTTCGTCACCGGGCTGCTTCCATACCGGCAGGCCCCACTCCTCGAAGTGGTGCACCGAGTCGTCCACGTGACGGCCCACGTCGTACACCAGGTCTTCGCGGATGATGCCCATCAGGTCGTTGCGCACGTAGCGAACGTAGTCGGCCGGATCGTGCTCGCCGCAATAGGTGTTGATCGCGGACAAACCCTGCGCCACGGCGCCGGAGCGGTCGAGCGCGGCCTTGTCCACCAGTTTGATCTTCAGGCCGGCGCTCTCGTTCCAGCGCATGATCTCGAACGCCGCGCCGCAAGCCGCCATCCCGCCGCCGATGATGAGGATGTCGACTTCTTCCTCGACGATCTGCGGATTACCAAAAGTACCTTCTGCCATTTTATTTCACCTCAAAAGCGGCGAATCGGCCGGAGCACTCGGCCCCTCGTGGCGGATTCGCCGGTTGTCGTTGAAAAACGCTTAGCCGTGCAGCAGCTGGCTGCGATCGCACGCGTGGATGCTGTTCGGCGTGAAGAATTCGATCGCCTCGAGTTTGGAACCGTCGGCCTTGGGCTTGCCTTCGTACGGCTTGATCGAGCCTTCCGCCGTGGTGCGGATCGGAAACTTGAAGCGCTTGATGTTGCCGTTGCGGAACTTGATGGTCCACATGATCGAGTCGGTGCCGCGCAGCGGTTGCACCGAGCCGCCGAGCGGAACGACGTCCGCGTAATGACGACACTCGATCGCCTGCTGCGGGCAGATCTTCACGCAGGAATAGCATTCCCAGCACTGCTCCGGCTCCTGGTTCCACGCCTTCATCGCATGGCCGGTTTCGGAACCGTCCTTGTCGAGCTTCATCAGGTCGTGCGGGCAGATG
>DASPRK010000140.1:0-3244 GCA_035624495.1 Methylomirabilis sp. (SeqCode)
GATTGCCCCGATCTGGTCGATCAGGTCAATCTGAGCGGAGCGGGCCAGGACGGTGTCGTCGGTACGGCCGACGATCATCCGGACAGCGTGACCAGCCGCGGCGGACCGCACTTCGTGGTCCACGACGGGTTCGATCGCTACATCGCGACCTCGCTGTACTTCGTGGACCTGCGCAAGTACGCCATCAAGGACGTGGACAACCTTCTGACAGCGCTCGGTCTGGGTCATGCCTGGCATGTCGGCGATGCGCCCACGGGTCACCCGAACTCGTACCCGCCGGGCGGTCCCAATCCTGGTGACCATCCAGCGGGCGGTCTCGGGGCGGCCTTCCAGCTGCTGGACGACAACAACCTGCTGCCCTTCAAGACGGGCGGTTGGCAGAGCGTCCTGACGGGAACGGGCTCGGTCGGCGACGACACCGTCTGCATGATGCGGTGGAATCGCTGGACGGGATCCCTGGATCTGGACAGCCGCTTCAACGCGGGCGACCCGTCATCGCCCACCGGCTGTCTCGACATGGACTTTGGCGATGCGAACAAGCAATGGCCGGCCAACGGGACGCGTAATGTGAACGCCGGTAACGCTCAACCGCACGGCATGTCGTTCTACACCGTAGGTTCGTTCCGGTTCTTCAGCAACGGCGAGATCGGCCCCGGCACCCACTACACGCCGGGACTGGGATTGCAGTCGGAGCAGGACGACTGACCGGCCCTGAGCAGCACCATGGGCTTACCCGCGCCGCGATTGTGATTTCGCGGCGCGGGCCGGGACCCGGCCGTCAGGCCGGGTCTTTTTTCATCTCGTGCGGCGAGCGAGGCTGACGATCCAGGCGCGGTGCCCGGTTTGATCGCCACTTTCGCATCCGTACCGGTTTGCAAAGAAGATTGAAGCGTGTACCGTTGTGGTATCACGCGCCCGGTGCGCGACGATTTAAGAATCAAGATTGAGATTTATGCATCGCAGAAGTGTATTGAAGTGGACGGTCTCCCTCGCTGTTGCCTTTGCCACGGGCGTGGTCGTAAACCGATACGGATCAACCCCGCGCCACGCGCCTGAAATCGCAGGTGACAGCTCCAGTCGCAATCAGACGCAGACGAAAATAACCTACGTCTGTCCTATGCATCCCCAGATCATTTCCGACAAGCCGGGCACCTGCCCGATCTGCGGCATGGCGCTGGTGCCGGTAAGGCCGGCCGCCGCGCAAACCACGGCCGGTGCGGACCGTGAGCCGGAAGTTCAAATCGAGCCGGAGGTCATCAACAATCTCGGCGTCAAAATCGCCCGCGTGAGGCGCACGACGCTGATTCGGCGCATCGAGGCGCCGGGTTTCGTGCAACAAATCGATCCGGCCCAGCATGTTCGCGTCCAGGCGCCGTTCGCGGCCAGGGTGGTGTCGCTGCAAGCCAAGCCGGGACAATGGCTCGAACCGGGAAAGCCTTTGGTGACGCTCGAATCCGAGACGCTGCGTACCGCCGAGCGGGCGCATATCGCCTTGCTTCAGGAAAGCGCGCCGATGCAGGCCAAACCCCATGACGCCATGTTGCCCGCGGAGGCGCCAGCAGAGCACGGCATGACGCTGGACGAGTCGCGCGCGCAGCTGGCGCGCCTCGGGCTTTCCGACGACGCCGTCCGGGAGCTCGAACAGAAACGGGTGGCGTCATCGAAGTTGACGCTGTATGCGCCGTACTCGGGCCGGGTCACGAATCTGCAAGTCACCACCGGCGATTCGGTGAAAAACGGAGCGATACTGTTCGAGCTGTCGGGAATGGCGCGCGCCACGGTGCTGGCCAACGCCTTCCAGCGAGACGCGGCCTGGATCCAGAACGGCCAGGCGGTCGAGGTCAGGCTGCCCCATGTATCGAGCCAGATGTGGTCCGGCGTGGTCAATCAGGGTGCCGTTTCCATCGATCCCAGCTCGCAGAACATCGGCGTGCGGCTGTCATTCACCGCGCCCGCGGATCTGCTCAAGAGCGCCATGTATGTGGTGGCCACGATCCAAGGGGATACCCACCCGGGAGTACTCGCGGTGCCGCAAGAGGCGCTCATTCGCACTGAGTCCGAAGATCGCGTAATCGTCGCCCTCGGCGGCGGGCGGTTCAAGCCGGTGCGGGTGCGCACCGGCATCGAAACCGGCGGCCAGGTCGAGATCCTGAGCGGCCTCAAGGAGGGCGACGAGATCGTCGTCTCCGCGCAGTTCCTGATCGACTCCGAAAGCAGCCTGCAGGCGAGCTTCCAGCGTATGACAGCGCATTAATGAAGCCCCACTCGCTTCACCGATTGGACCGAGGTGAGAGTTGCGCGGTAAGGATGGCGCGTTTGCGGCTTCGCTCGCTCGTTTTGCCTGTTGCTTCGGATCGTGCCGGCCGCCGCATCACGATTCAGCAAATATGATCGCCCGCCTCATTCGCTGGTCCACCGTCAACCGTCCGCTGGTGCTGCTGGTGACATTGCTCATCGTCGGCTGGGGCGTGTATGCCGTGCGCCACACGCCACTCGACGCCATCCCGGACCTGTCCGACGTGCAGGTCATCATCAAGACCACGTTCCCGGGCCAGTCGCCGCAGGTCATGGAGGACCAGGTGACGTATCCGTTGACGACCGCCATGCTGGGCGTGCCAGGCTCCGTGCACGTGCGCGGTTACTCGTTCTTCGGTGAATCGTACGTGTACGTCATTTTCGAGGACGGCACCGATCCGTACTGGGCGCGCACGCGCGTGCTCGAATACCTGAGTCAGGCCCGCGACCGGTTGCCGGCGGGGGCGCGAGCCCAGCTCGGCCCGGACGCGAGCGGCGTGGGGTGGATCTACGAATATGCGCTCGTTGATCGCAGCGGCCGGCACGATCTCGCGGAACTGCGCAGTATCCAGGACTGGTTTCTAAAATTCGAGCTTCAGACCGTACCCGGCGTAGCCGAAGTGGCCACCGTCGGCGGCATGGTCAAGCAATACCAGGTCGTGCTCGATCCGGGACGCATGCGCGCCCAGAGGTTGTCGTTGCCCGTGATCCGCCAGATGATTCTCGACGCCAACCAGGAGGTGAGCGGCTCGGTCATTGAGATGGGCGAGGCGGAGTATCTCATCCGCGGCAAGGGTTACATCAAGAACCTGGACGACCTCAGGCGTATTCCTTACCTCACGCGCCGCGAGGCCGGGGCCGCGCTGCTGTTGCAGGATATCGCCGACATCCGCCTCGGGCCGCAGATGCGCCGCGGCATCGCCGACCTGAACGGCCAGGGCGAAGTCGC
>DASPRK010000169.1:0-2743 GCA_035624495.1 Methylomirabilis sp. (SeqCode)
CGTCGAGCTCGACTTCGATCACGCCCATGCTGGTGGTGATGCGCACGCGCGGGTTGTCGGTCTTGGCCGGTTCCGCGGCGAACGCCCCGAGGGAAAAGATGAAGAAGAGGGCGGGCAAAATTTTCAGAACAGTTTTCATTGGAACTTCCTCCGGTTTAGTCCCTTTCCATTTTCAGAATGGCGTTCCATTCCTTGGCCGTGACCGGCATGACCGAGAGCCGGCTGCCGCGACTCACCAAGCGCATGTTTTTGAGCGCCGCGTTTGCTTTCAGTTCATGCAACAGAATGACGCGTTTCAGTTCCCGCACCAGCTTCACATCCACCATCAACCACACCGGTTTTTCCGGGGCGCTGCGGGGATCGTGAAACGGGCTTTCCGGATCCCACGCGCTCGGATCGGGATAGGCCGAGCGCACGATCCGCACGATACCGGCGACGCCGGGGTTGGCGCAACTGGAATGATAAAAAAACGCCTCGTCGCCGCGTTGCATTGCGCGCAGGAAATTGCGCGCCTGGTAGTTGCGCACGCCGTCCCAGTGCTCGGTCTGGTTCGGGCGGGATTTCAGGTCGGCGATGCCGAATACGTCCGGTTCGGACTTCATCAGCCAGTGATTCATGCGTACGGCTCGAACTGGGGAATGACCTCGGGTTCGGCACGGGCGTCCGCGACCCACTGCCGGATCGCCGGCAGCGCGGCTATGGTCTTGACGTAGGCCGCCGAGACCGGATCGAGCTCGACGTCGTAGGTCACGAAGCGCAGCGCCACTGGCGCGTACATGCAATCGGCGATGCTGAATTTCCCGAACAGGAATTGGCCGTTGTCGCCGAAGCGGACCCGGCAGTCGTTCCACAGCACCGTGATGCGGGCAATGTCCCGGAGCACCTCGGGTGTGCGGCCCTTGCCCGGGAGATGTCGGCGGCAGTTCATGGACATGTGCTGGCGCAACGCGCCGAAGCCCGCGTGCATTTCGGTGGCTACGGAGCGCGCTTCCGCGCGCGCGATACGGTCGGCGGGCCAGAGCTGCCGTTCCGGGAATTTATCCGCGAGGTATTCGCAGATGGCGAGCGATTCCCACACCGTGACACCGTCATCCAGCAACGCCGGCACCTTGCCCGAGGGCGAGTATTTCCTGATCTGAACGGGGGATTCCTCGGTGTACAGCGAAATTCGGATTTCGCGAAACGGGATCCCTGCCTGCTTGAGCAGCAGCCACGGGCGCAACGACCACGAGGAATAATTTTTGTTGCCGATAACGAGCGCGAGACCCATCTCGATTATCGTGTGCGGTCAAGCCACTTTGGTCGCGGTTTCCGGTATGCTCTCCGTGACGCGCACGCGCGTGATGCCGCGACACAGGCCGTTGTGCTCGTTGAAGTCGAGCAGCACGCCGCAGATTGTCCCCACGCCTTCCGCCACCTCGAACCGCTCCGGCAATTTCTGTACGAAGCGCTTGAGGGATTTCTCGGTGTCCATGCCGATCACGGAATCGTAGCAGCCGGTCATGCCGACGTCGGTAATGTAGCCCGTGCCCCGCGGCAGGATGCGCTCGTCCGCGGTCGGCACGTGCGTGTGCGTGCCGACCACCGCGCTCACGCGCCCGTCGAGATACCAGCCCATCGCCATTTTCTCGCTGGTGACTTCGGCGTGCAGGTCCACCAGCACCATCTTGATGTCGTCGGGTTTTTCCGCGAGCGCGCGGTTGGCGGCAGTGAACGGACAGGCCAGATGCGGGTGCATGAATACGTTGCCCATGAGGTTCAGGATGCCGATCTTGTGGCCGGAGGCGACGGTCGCCACGAACCAGCCGGTGCCGGGGGTGCCGTCGGGGTAGTTGTGCGGCCGCAGCAGGCGCGGTTCGGTCGTGATGTATTCGAGCGCCTCCTTCTTGTCCCAAGCGTGGTTGCCGTTGGTCATGACGTCCACACCGGCGGCGAACAGTTCATTCGCGGTCTTGCGGGTGATGCCGGCGCCGTCGGCGATGTTCTCGGCGTTTGCCACCACCAAGTCGAGTTTCAGGCGGCTGCGCAGGGTGGAAAGCTGGTCGGCGATCGCGCGCCGGCCCGGTTGACCCACGACATCGCCGATGAAGAGCAGATTCATATGATTTACCTTATCAATGACTGACTATAATTTTAAAGATAGACCGCCCTGTCGGTGACCACGCCCTGCAATCGGATATCCCAGGCGTCGGGCTCGAGCCCGTTGACGCGCTGAAAATCATACGCCAAACCGAGCACATGTGGCTTGCGCCAGTGGGCCCGGTGACGGAGGAATTCGAGGCTGCGGTCGTAAAAACCGCCGCCCATGCCGAGCCGGTTGCCGCGGTCGTCGAACCCCACGAGCGGCATCAGAACCAGATCGAGCGCTTGTGCACGCACCAAGTCGCGCGTTTGCACCACCGGTTCCGGAATGCCGAAACGATTGCGTGTCAGGTCCATGCCGGGTTCGGCGGGCGCGAACCACAGCCGGTCGTGCGCGAGGGGCGACAGCACCGGCAGGTAGCAGGTCTTGCGCATGCGCCAGATGCGTTCGATGACGGGGTTGGTGTCGATCTCGCCGTCGTTCGGCAGGTAGCAGGCGATGCGCCGGCTCACCATAAAGAGGCGCGTGCTCACGAGATGCGACGCGAGTTGCGCGGCGGCGAAGCGCTGGTCTTCGGGAGACAGGGCGTTACGACGGGCACGCAGGATGCGGCGCTGTTCGGGTTTCTCTGTGGGCACAAATGAAATCGCCAAGGCAAAA
>DASPRK010000230.1:0-5733 GCA_035624495.1 Methylomirabilis sp. (SeqCode)
CGCGGTGCAGCCGCCGGTGCCCACGAGCACCAGTTCCATCGGCCGCGGTCCGCGGTTCTGTCCGCCCGACTCCGGGGCGCCATCCATGACCACGGTGTGGCCGCTGTCGGTGGTGGCGGAAAAACTGACGCCGCCGGTCCAGGTTACAGTCGTTTTCATGCTCGCCCCTCGCGCGGGTGCCACACGGCACCGAACAGTTCTTCCAGCTTCATACCCGGATCGTCCGCCTTCATGAAGGCCTCGCCCACCAGAAAGGCATGCACGCCACGCGCACGCATCTGCGCCACATCCCCTGGCACAAGTATCCCGCTCTCGGTCACCACCACCCGATCGCGCGGAATTCTGACGAGCAGGCCAAGCGTGGTTTGCAGCGTCGTATGGAATGTGCGCAAATCGCGATTGTTGATGCCGATCAGCGGGGTTTCGAGCGTCAACGCGCGCTCCAGTTCCGCTGCATCATGCACCTCCACCAGCACATCCATGCCCAGCTCTGTCGCCAATGCTGACAGCTCGCGCAGCTGTGTATCGGCCAACGCGGCAACGATAAGCAAAATGGCGTCGGCGCCGATAACGCGCGTCTCGTACACCTGGTACGCCTCGATGGTGAAATCCTTGCGCAACACCGGCAACGCGCAGGCCGCGCGCGCCTGCTGCAAATCGGCGTCGGCGCCCTGGAAAAAATGCTCATCGGTCAGCACCGAGAGACAGGTCGCGCCATGCTGCGCGTAGCTCGCTGCTATTTCGGCCGGATGAAAATCGGCGCGCAGCAGGCCTTTGCTGGGCGAGGCTTTCTTGATCTCGGCGATCACCGCCGGTTGTCCCGCCGCGAGACGGCGCTGGATGGCGCGCACAAACCCGCGCGGCGGTGACGCAATGTCGATGCGCTGGCGCAACTCCGTCAGCGGCAGTCGACGCGCGCGCTCACCAACCTCCTCGCGCTTCCGCGCCAGGATTTTGTGCAGGATGTCGGGGGTGTCGTTCATGCGGCCGAGAGCCCTTTGCTGAGCGTCACCAAGTCGCGCAACTTCGACCGTGCCGCGCCGCTGGCGATGACGCCGAGCGCGGTTTTGATTCCCGCGCCGAGATCGGGCGCCAGGCCGGCGACGTAAATCGCCGCCCCCGCATTGAAGGCGACGATGTCGCGCGCCGGGCCGGCTTCATTGTTGAGCGCCGATTCGATCATGGCCAGGCTCTGCCCTGGACCGGTGACGGCGAGTTTCGAGGTGTCGCCGCGTTTGAGGCCGAACTGTTCCGGTTGGATGGAAAAAACCCGCACCTGCCCGGCCTTCAGCTCGGCCACATGGGTCGGGGCGCCGATGCTGATCTCATCCATGCCGTCCTGGGCATGCACCACCAGAACGTGCTCACTTCCGAGGTGCTGTAGAACTTCAGCCAAAGGTTCGATCCACTGTTCCGCGAACACGCCAAGCACCTGATTCGGCGCCCCAGCGGGATTGGTCAGCGGACCGAGCAGGTTGAAAATCGTGCGCACCCCCATTTCGCGGCGCGGGCCGATGGCGTGTTTCATGGCGCCATGATGCCTGGGCGCGAACATGAAGCCGACGCCGACTTCGTTCACGCACCGCGCTACCTGCCCGGGGGAAAGCTCGAGGTTCACGCCTGCGACCTCGAGCACGTCGGCGCTCCCGGACTTGCTCGACACCGAACGGTTGCCGTGCTTCGCAACCTTGCCCCCGGCGGCGGCCACCACGAAAGCGGCGGCCGTGGAGATATTAAATGTATGCACGCCGTCGCCGCCGGTGCCGCAGGTATCCACAAGATGCGGGCCATGCACATCCACGCGCGTGACCAGTTCGCGCATGACCTCAGCCGCGGCGGCAATTTCCTCCACGGTCTCGCCCTTCATACGCAGCCCCACCAGGAAACCGCCGATCTGCGCCGGGGTTGCCTGGCCGGTCATGATCAGGCGCATGACCTCGTGCATCTCGGCACCCGAGAGGTGGCGCCGATCGATCACGGCGCGAATCGCGGATGGCATGTCCATGATGAAGGTTCTCATTAAACGGTGCAGAACGGCCGATTCTGCGGGTTACCCGCGGGGCCGGTCAAGGCAGCGGACCGTCGGCCGAGGCACGATGGCGCCAGACCAGCCACAGAGCGAAGCCCGCCAAGTTCATCGCCAGCATCCCGCCGGCCAACCATTCCACGCGCGCCGACAAGGCCGGGGCAAACACGCCGGCGACCACGGCGTTGAACGTGGTCTGCGCGAAGCCCTGCAGCGCCGCGGCCAGACCCCGGCGCAGGGGAAACACCTCGAGTGCCAGCAAGCTCAGGTTCGGCATCGCCAGTGACATGCCGCCGGCGTACAGCACCACCGGCGCGATCACGGCCACGGCCGCGTGCGGGAGAAAAAACACCGCGACCAAGTTCACCGCCGCCGCGCTAAGCATCAGCGCGTACCCCGCCGCCACCGCGCGCGCATGCGTGAAGCGTCCGGCCATGCGCCCGGACAGGAACGCCCCGGCCATCAGGCCCGCCACCAACGGGATGAACAAGCGGCCGAAATCCTGCGCGTCGTAACCCAGATGACGATAGAGCAGGTCCGGCGAAGCCGCGATGTAAAGAAAGAAACCGCCGAAGTTGAGTGCGATGGTGGCAATTAAAATATTGAAACGCCCGTTGCGCAGCGCATGCAGATACGCCGCCGCGATTGCGCGCGGGTGCGCCGATTGCCTTCCGACCGGCGGCAGCGTCTCGGGCAGGAGCCACGCCACACCGATCCAGGTGGCGATGCCGAGCAGGGTCAGGAACCAGAACACGGAGCGCCAGCCGTAGGCGTCGTGCAACCAGCCACCGATCACCGGCGCCACCGCCGGCGCGAGCGCGAACATCAGCATCACCTGCGACATGACGCGCTGCGCCGCAGCGCCGGCGAAGGCGTCGCGGATCACGGCGCGTCCGACCACCAGCCCGCCGCTCGCGGACAGGCCCTGACCGACGCGCATCAACAGCAGCCAGTGCGCGTCCGGTGCCAGCGCGCAACCGATCGAACTCAGCACGTACACCACGGCAGACACCAGCACCACCGCGCGCCGGCCGAAGGCGTCCGACAGCGGACCGTAGACCAGCATCATGACGCCGAACGCCAGCAGATAGGCGCTCAGGGTCTGCTGCAGATAGAGCGGCGATGTCTGGAACTCGCGGGCGATGTCCGGCAACGACGGCAGGTAGGTGTCGATGCTGAACGGCGCGACCATCGCCAGTCCGGCCACGATGACCGGCAAGTGCAAACCGTGGTGATGCGGATGATGCGCTGAATCGGACGTCATGCGGACACAACCTGCAAGCGGCTCAGGCCGCGCGCCGGTGGCTCTTCAGAAAATTCGCGAGCAACTCGTGGCCGTATTGCGTCAGGATCGATTCGGGATGGAACTGCACGCCTTCGACCGGAAGCGTCTTGTGGCGCACGCCCATTATCTCGCCGTCCTCGGTCCAGGCGGTGATTTCGAGCGCCTCCGGCAGCGTCGCGCGTTCGATCACCAGCGAGTGGTAGCGCGTGGCCTCGAACGGATTCGGCAGACCGGCAAACACGCCCTGGTCCGCGTGATGGATCATCGAGGTCTTGCCGTGCATCAGCTGCTTGGCGCGGATGATGCGCCCCCCGTAGGCTTGGCCGATGCTCTGGTGCCCGAGACAAACCCCCAGGATCGGAATACGGCCGCCGAGTTTCTGGATGATCTCCACCGACACGCCGGCTTCATTGGGCGTGCACGGGCCGGGCGAGATGACGATGTGATCCGGTTTCAGCTTCTCGATTTCCGCCACGGCGATCTGGTCGTTGCGATGCACCTGCACGTCCTCGCCCAACTCGCCGAGATACTGCACGAGGTTGTAAGTAAACGAATCGTAGTTATCGATCATCAAGAGCATGGTTATCCCCCCTGCGGGCCGTTGAGCCCGGCCGAGGCCAATGTCACCGCGCGGAAAATCGCGCGCGCCTTGTTCATGGTTTCGTTCCATTCGTTGCGCGGAACGGAGTCCGCGACAATGCCGGCGCCCGCCTGGATGTAGAGCATCTTGTCCTTGATCACCGCGGTGCGGATGGCAATGGCGGTATCCATGTTGCCATTCCAACCGATGTAACCAACCGCGCCGGAATAGATGCCGCGGCGCGTGGGCTCGAGCTCCTCGATGATCTCCATCGCCCGCACCTTGGGCGCCCCGCTCACCGTCCCGGCCGGAAAGGTCGCGCGCAAGACATCGACGGCGTCCATGTCCGGTTTCAGTTCGCCGGTGACATTCGACACGATGTGCATTACGTGCGAGTAGCGTTCGATCACCATCTTGTCGCTCACCCGGACGCTGCCAATTTTGGCCGCGCGCCCGACGTCGTTGCGCCCCAGATCCACCAGCATGATGTGTTCGGCGCGCTCCTTGGGATCGGCCAGCAGGTCCTGCTCCAGCCGCTGGTCCTCGGCTTCGGTGGCGCCGCGTGGACGCGTGCCGGCGATCGGGCGCACGGTCACCCGCCCGTCTTCCAGCCGCACCAGGATTTCCGGCGATGAGCCGACGATGTGAAAATCCTTGAGGTCCATGAAATACATGTACGGCGAGGGATTGAGCGTGCGCAGCGCGCGATACAAATCGAGCGGATCGGCGGCGAACGGGATGGTCAGGCGCTGCGACAGCACCACCTGCATGATGTCGCCGGCACGGATGTACTCGCGCGATTTCTCGACCGCGGCCTCGAAACCCTGCTGGGTGAAACCCGACACGAAGTCGGTCTCGCTCACGGTCTTGTCGAGTTTGGCGGGCCGGTTGTGCGGTATGCCTTTGTCCAGTTTCGTCACCAGTTCGTCGAGGCGCACATTGGCCTTGTCATAGGCGCCCTCGATCTCCGGGTTCACGTGGATTACGACGTAGAGCTTGCCCTTGAGGTTGTCGAACACCACGACCTCGTCCGACACGGTGAGCAGGATATCCGGCGCGCCGATAGCGTCGGGCTTGGCCATCTTGCCCAGCCGCGGTTCGACGTAGCGGATAGTCTCGTAACCGAAATAGCCAACCAACCCTCCAGTGAAGCGCGGCAATCCGGCGATCTCGGGTACGGTATAGCGCGACCTGAAGCGGCGCACATAGGCCAGCGGATCGACGACCGTCTCGCGCTCGATAACCTTGCCGTCTTTCTCGACGCTCACCTCGTTCCCGGAAACGCGCAAGAGCGTGCGCGCCGGCAGGCCGATGATGGAGTAACGGCCCCACTTCTCGCCGCCCTGCACCGATTCGAACAAATACGAATACGGCCCGCGCGCGAGCTTGAGGTAGACGCTCAGGGGAGTGTCGAGGTCGGCCAGGACCTCGCGCATCAGGGGGATGCGGTTGAAACCTCGGGAAGCGTAATTAGCGAAATCTGTTTTGCTTAACGACATGAATCACCATGAGTTCACAGGTTGATAAACGGTCAGACAGCTGCAACGATGGCGGCCCAGGGCCACCACCAGCGCTTATCCGTCCATTTACCAGTGCTGCGTCTCATCGGTGTCGTCAAACGTACAGTTTCAGATACGGCGGGACTTCGGTCAGCGAATCCACCACGGCGTCGGGGCGGGAATCGCGGATGTCGTGCCCGTGATTATAGCCATATGTCACGCAAATAACAGGCATGCCCGCGGCGCGCGCCGCCTGCACGTCGTTGCTGGAGTCGCCGACCAGCACGCCGTGATCGGGGCTGATGCCGAAATGGCGGCAGGCGTGCAGCAGCGGCAGGGGGTC
>DASPRK010000243.1:0-5575 GCA_035624495.1 Methylomirabilis sp. (SeqCode)
GATTCTCGACCGCTGGCTCGCGCCCGATCAT
Organism: Methylomirabilis sp. (SeqCode); assembly: GCA_035624495.1. Classification (GTDB taxonomy): domain Bacteria; phylum Pseudomonadota; class Gammaproteobacteria; order Acidiferrobacterales; family Sulfurifustaceae; genus Sulfuricaulis. Next base: position 32 of record DASPRK010000243.1, read on the forward strand.
CGTTACTTCAAGGTCAAAGGCGACGATGGTGCCACCTATATTCTGCGCCATGACACCCTGCATGATCGCTGGGAGCTCACCCTGTTCGAGCGCGCATCGGGCGGATAAACGCCGCATGAAGCGTCTCTCGTAGGCGCTCAAGACGGTTTCGTGCCCCGGCGTTGGCGCACGGCTTCGAACAGGCAAATGCCGGCGGCGACGGAAACATTGAGGCTGCTGACGCTGCCGGTCATGGGAATGCGCGCCAGCACGTCGCAGTGCTCGCGCGTCAGCCGCCGCAAGCCCTTGCCCTCCCCGCCCAGCACCAGCGCCGTCGGTCCTTTTAAATCCGCGTGATAAATGTCGACATCGGCGTCATGGCTGGCGCCGACCAGCCACAGACCGGCGTCCTTGAGGTGGCGCAGACAACGCGCCAGGTTCACCACCTGGAAAACCGGAATCGACTCGGCCGCGCCGCTGGCCGCGCGACGCGCCACGGCCGACAGCGGCGCCGTGTGCTCGCGCGGGACGATCACGCCGTGCGCGCCGGCGGCGTCCGCAGAGCGCAGGCAGGCGCCGAGATTATGCGGGTCCTGGACGCCGTCGAGCACGAGCAGTAACGGTGCCGCCGGCAGATCGGCGAGAAAAGTTTCGAGTTGCGGTTCAGTGCGGGCCGCCATCGCACGCAAGCGCGCGATCACGCCCTGATGGCGCACGCCGTCGGCCATGCGATCGAGCGCCGCTTTCGGCGACTGGTGGACTTTAACGCGCGCGGCACGCGCGGCCGCCACGACCTCGCCGACACGCTTGTCCTCGCGGGCTTCATTGACCCAGATCTCTTCCACCTGTACTCGATTATTTTTGAGCGCCGCGAGGACGGCGTGGAGGCCGGTGATGATGTTGTCGGTCATGGGTTGATTTTCATCTTAGTCGAGCGGCCTGCGGCCGCGTGCACTTGCGGGTGGCTGACCCACTCCATTCCCGTCATTCCCGCGAAAGCGGGCATGACGAACAAGTGGCTTTCGCGGGGATGACAGATAGCCCACTGAGCTGCATACCCGAACACGCGGCCGCAGGCCGCTCGACCGATTTCTACCTCGACCGCCTGCGTTTCCCCCGGGCCGTACCTCCCGGCTTCCGTTTCTCCCGCTTGCGCTCGCCACCACCTGCCGGTGCCCCGGCAAGCTCGAAATCGATCTTGGCTTCGTCCACGTCCACACGCACCACGCGCACTTGCACCTTGTCACCAAGACGGTAGATCTGGCGCGTGCGCTCGCCCATCAGGCGGTGGTGCGCCGCGTCGAAGTGGTAATAATCGTTGCCGAGCGCGGTGATGTGCACCAGACCGTCGACATATACTTCCACCAGCTCCACAAAGATGCCAAAGTTGGTGACGCCGCTGATGTAACCGTCGAATTCCTCGCCGACCTTATCCTTCATGTATTCCGCCTTGAGCCAGCGAATTACCTCGCGCGTGGCTTCGTCGGCGCGCCGCTCGGTCATGGAACAATGCTCGCCCTGCTGCAACGCCAGTTCCGGCGTGATCTCCGTCGATCGGCGCGCGAGGATGCCCTTAATCGCGCGATGCACCAGCAGGTCGGGATAGCGGCGGATCGGCGAGGTAAAATGCGTGTAGTGCGGATAACCGAGCGCGAAATGGCCGATGTTATCCGGGCTGTACACCGCCTGGGAGAGCGAGCGCAGCAGCACCGTCTGTATCAGGCGCGAGTCCGGCCGCTTCTCCACCGCCTTGATGAGCTTGGAGTAGTGCTGCGCCTGCGGCGAATCGCCGCCGCCCAGGGACAGGCCGATCTCGGTGAGAAATTCGCGCAGCTCATTGAGCTTTTCCGCCGTCGGTCCTTCGTGAATTCGATAGGGTGCGGGGACCTTGTACTTGCGCAGAATTTCCGCAGCGCAGACGTTGGCCGCGAGCATGCACTCCTCGATCAGGCGGTGCGCGTCGTTGCGCTGCAACGGCGCGATCCGCTTGATCTTGCGGTGCTCGTCGAACACGATGCGCGTCTCCGGCAGCTCGAAATCGACCGCGCCGCGCTTCATGCGCGCGGCATGCAGCACGTGATACAGGTCGTACAGCGTTTCCAGGTGCGGCACGACCTCGGCGTAATCGCGCCGCAGCGCGGCGTCCTTGTCGACCAGCATCGCCGCCACCTTGGTATAGGTCAGGCGCGCACGCGAGCGCATCATGGCTTCAAAAAACCGGTATTTCTTGATCGTGCCGCTGCCGTCGATCTGCATCTCGCAGGCCATGCACAGGCGGTCGACGTGCGGGTTGATCGAGCACAAGCCGTTCGACAGCGCCTCCGGCAGCATTGGAATGACGTGCTGCGGGAAATACACCGAATTGCCGCGGGCGTAGGCCTCGCGATCGAGCGCCGTGCCGGGTTTGACGTAATGGGACACATCGGCGATGGCCACGATCAGGCGCAGGAATTTTCCCTGGCGCTCGGCGAAGACCGCGTCGTCGAAATCGCGCGCGTCTTCCCCGTCTATCGTCACCAGCGGCACGTCGCGCAGATCCACGCGATCCTTCACGGCCTCGGCCGGCACCTCGGGCGCGAACGTCGCGGCTTCGCGCTGCGCCTCATCCGGCCATACGTGCGGAATATCATGTGCGCGAATGGCGACTTCGATCTCCATGCCCGGCGCCATGTGATCGCCCAGCACTTCGACCACCCGACCCACCGGCGCCGTGCGGCGCGTGGGCGGCGCGGTGATCTCGGCCACTACGATCTGCCCCGCCGTGGCGCCGCCTTCGTCGCCGCGCGGAATCACGATGTCCTGGGCAATGCGCTTGTCCTCCGGCACCACGAAACTCATGTGATTGGGCGTGACGTAACGACCGACGATGGTCTTGCGCGCGCGCTCGAGCACTTCGACTACCACACCCTCGCGTCGGCCGCGCTGATCCATGCCGACCACGCGCGCCATCACGCGGTCGCCGTGCAGCACCTGACGCATCTCGCGCGGCGCGAGAAACAGGTCTTCGCCGCCGTCTTCGGGAATCAGGAAGCCGAAACCTTCCGGGTGTCCGGTTACGCGTCCGCACACCATGTCCATTTTGCGCGCCAGGCCGTAGAGGCCGCGGCGGTTTTGCAGGATCTGTCCGTCGCGCTCCATCGCGCGAAGGCGTCGTGCGAAGGCCTCTTCGTCTCGTTCTCCCTGCACACCCAACAACTGCGCCAGCGCCTGGAAGGACAGCGGTTCATTGCGTTCGGTGAGCAGCTCGATCACCGCCTCGCGGCTGGGGACCGGAAATTCGTATTTTTCCCGTTCCCGCTCCGCCATTGGGTCCCGGAACCGTTTTTTCTGTTTTCGCGTTGACATGAAATTTTTCTCTCGGTAGAGTGCGCCGTCCTGCCGGGTCCCGTATAATCTACGGACTCCATGCCGAGGTGGCGGAATTGGTAGACGCGCTAGATTCAGGTTCTAGTGGGGAAACTCGTGGAGGTTCAAGTCCTCTCCTCGGTACCACCTTTTTAATCAGCGGCTCGTATTAGCGGGCCGACCTCCCTTCCAGACGTCCTGCTACGCATCATTCCTCGAATGGAGCGCGCGCAGTGTACCACGCCCGAACGACGCCTTCTCCCTCCCGGCCCGCTCAAAAACGAAGTGACGGCCAATACCGCGACAAGAATAAATCCGATGTCGAGATGATATTCAGCTAGGGTTTAACCGCCGGCCCAAGAACTTGACCGGGACCGGCGAAGCCAGAACAGCCGTTGCCGTGCGCGCGCCATGACACCGCTTTACCCGACTTGTCGGTAATGAAACTGAATTCACAAGTGGTCTCGTACGGGGTCTGCGGAAAATAGGTGCCAGGGATGACGACGATGTGCTGCCCTTTGTCCGAGGAAAAGGTTTGAATGGTGGTCGGCGTCTCGTACCCGGGGAACACACCCTTCTCCGTCCAGATCCAGGTGTAGGCGCGATAACCGTCGGGCAGTTGGCGCTCGATATAATTGTATCCGAAGCGCTGCTGAACGTCGCCGATGGGCGCGCCGAGGTAACCATCCATCATCTGCTGGAACTTTGCGGTAGTGGCGCATGCGACCAGCAGCGTTGATGACAACAGAACAACGAGACGGAATGCGAATTTCAAGAAGTGCATGCCATTCGCCTGATTTTTTCGGTTCTCTATTCCCAAATTCGACCGCCTAGACGCCCCTTCGTTCGACGGCAAGCTACTCAAAGGGATGACGCAGAATGATCGTGTCGTCGCGCTCGGCGCCGGTGGAGATAAGGTCGATGCGCGCCTCCGTGAGCTCCTCCAGCTTCTTCAGATATTTCTGCGCGTTCACTGGCAGTTTGTCGAACTCGCGCACGCCCACGGTGGACTCGTTCCAGCCCGGGACTTCCTCGTAAACCGGCTCGCACTTGGCGAGCGCATCGGCACCGCTCGGTGGCGTGGTGCGAAGCTTGCCTTCGTAGCGGTAGGCGGTGCACACGCGGATGACGTCGATCCCGTCGAGCACGTCGAGCTTGGTGACGCACAGGCCGGTGACGCCGTTGAGCTGGTTCGAGCGGCGCATGATCACGGCGTCGTACCAGCCGCAGCGACGCTTGCGCCCGGTGGTGGCGCCAAATTCCTTGCCGCGCTCGCCCAGGCGGTCGCCGATACCGTCGTTGAGCTCGGTCGGAAACGGACCCGCACCCACGCGCGTCGTATACGCCTTGGTAATGCCCAGCACGTATTCCAGCTGACCGGGCCCCACGCCGCTTCCCGTGGCGGCGGCGCCGGCACAGGTGTTGGACGAAGTCACGAAGGGAAAGGTGCCGTGATCAATGTCGAGCAACGTGCCCTGCGCGCCCTCGAACATGACGCGCTTGCCTTCGCGCCCGTACTGGTGCAGCAGCTCGGGTACGTCCGCCACCAGCGGCCGCAGCCGCTCGGCGAGCTTCAGGGATTCGTCCAGCGTTTTCCGGTAGTCCACCGTCTCGAACCGGAAATAATTCTTGAGCGCAAAGTTGTGATACTCCATCACGCTCATGAGTTTGTCGGGAAAACTCCGCATGTCGAGCAGGTCGCCCACGCGCAGGCCGCGTCGCGAAACCTTGTCCTCGTAGGCCGGACCGATGCCGCGCCCGGTGGTGCCGATGGCCTGTTTCCCGCGCGCCTTCTCGCGCGCGTGGTCGAGGGCGACGTGATACGGCAGGATCAGCGGGCAGGACTCGCTCACGCGCAACCGCTTCATCACGTCCACGCCGTTACGGGTGAGTTCGTCGATCTCCTCGAACAAGGCCGCGACCGATAGCACCACACCATTGCCGATCAGGCACAGGACGCCCTCGCGCAACACGCCGGAGGGAATCAGGTGCAGAACGGTTTTCTTGCCGTTGATGACGAGCGTGTGTCCGGCGTTGTGCCCGCCCTGGAAGCGCACCACCGCGTGCGCACGATCGGTCAGCAGATCGACGATTTTCCCCTTGCCTTCGTCACCCCACTGGGTGCCGACCACGACGACGTTCTTGGCCATGATGCCCTGCTCGATTTATTTGATAGGTTGAACGACCCAACGGCCGTTTTGATTGATCAATTGACGATCG
>DASPRK010000246.1:0-8221 GCA_035624495.1 Methylomirabilis sp. (SeqCode)
CTCGCGGCAATTCTGCGCCAGCACGTGATCCAGCGCCGGGGTGATATGTTCCGGGACAATGGCGCCGAAACGGGGGAGTTGCGTGAAATCGAGTAGCGGGTTATCGGCGGGAGAGATGTTTTCCATGCCGAACTATTATAACGTGCCGCCCTGATGACCGCCCGCGAACCTCTCCGCCATCCCTACGACAGTCTCACGCCCGAGATCATCCTCGAGGCGGTCGAAACCTACGGTTTACGCTGCACCGGCGCGCTGCTCGCGCTCAACAGCTACGAAAACCGCGTATACCGTGTGGATACCGAGGACGCGGACCCGCGGGTAGTCAAGTTTTATCGCCCGGGCCGCTGGGAGGATGCCGCGATCCTGGAGGAACACGCGTTCGCGCGGGAACTAGCGGAACAGGAAATCCCCGCGGTCGCTCCCCTGGTGAAACCCGACGGCAGCACGCTCAACCGCCACGCCGGTTTCCGCTTCGCGGTCTTTCCCTGGCAGCCCGGCCGGGCGCCGGAACTCAATACGCGCGAGGACCGCGCCCTGCTCGGGCGCTACCTCGGCCGGCTGCACCGCCTTGGGGCGGCCGCGCCGTTCCGGCACCGGCCGCGTCTCGGCCCGCGAGAATTCGGGCATGACTCGATCGCGTTTCTCGAGCGCGCTGGCTTCGTGCCGGAGGAACTGCGTGCTTCGTTTTTTGCGATCGCGCGCTACGTGCTGCCGCCGGTCGAGGAGGCTTTCCGTGCCGCCGGCGAGGCAGCGTGGATACGCCTGCACGGTGACTGCCACCTGGGCAATATCCTCTGGACCGGTACCGGGCCACATCTGGTGGATTTCGATGACTGCCTTACGGGACCGGCGATCCAGGACCTGTGGATGATGTTCTCGGGCAACCGCGAGGAAATGGAGATTCAGCTCGCCGACGTGCTCGATGGTTACACCCCGTTCATGAATTTCAATTCGACGGAATTGCGGTTGATGGAGCCCTTGCGCACCCTGCGCATGCTGCGCTACATGGCCTGGCTGGCGCAGCGTTGGGACGATCCGGCATTCCCGCACGCGTTTCCGTGGTTCAACACGCGGCGCTACTGGGAGGAGCAGATCCTCGCGCTCAAGCAACAGGCGGCGGCGCTCGACGAACCACCGCTTTCGTGGATGGCATAGCCACTCGGTTTCTTCCTATAATTGCGGCCATGGCGATTCGCCCCTACAAGGACATGCTGCCGACCCTCGGGCCCAGGGTTTACGTCGATGAAGCCGCCACGATCATCGGCGACGTTGTTATCGGCGAAGACACTTCCATCTGGCCCATGTGTTCGGTGCGGGGCGACGTCAATTACATCCGCATCGGGGCGCGCACCAACATCCAGGACGGCAGCGTTCTCCACGGCACGCACGACTACGAAGACGTGCCGGATGGCTGGGCCGTGGTGGTCGGCGACGATGTCACCATCGGCCATCAGTGCCTCATTCACGGCTGCACCGTAGAATCGCGCTGCCTGATCGGCATGGGTTCGGCGATTCTCGACGGCGCGATTCTGCGCAGCGGCGTGTTCCTCGGCGCCGGCAGCCTGATCACGGAAGGCAAGGAACTGGAAGGCGGCTATTTGTGGATGGGCCGTCCGGCGAAACGGGTGCGTGAACTGACGCCGGCGGAAAACGCCTGGTTCGAGTACTCCGCTAGGCATTACGTGAAACTCAAGAATGATTATTTGAAGTAGCCGCCGGCGCCCGAGGCGACAGCGCTTTCGGCGATGGCAGCCAGGCGACCCAATGAACGAAGTCTCCTGGGCCGGCCCGGCGTCCTCCCATCGAAGGAGCTTTGCCTCGGAAGGGAGTCGCCCATTCGCCTCGGGCACTGGGCGCCAGTTTGGCGGTGAGTCGCGTCGCGCCGAACCCCGATCTTGTTCGCCTGCATGTCGGGCTCGCGGACTCCATCCATCGACTCCGTCCGCAGGTTCAGCCGGCGTCGGTCCACAGAATGTTGCGGAACGATTTTGGACGCCCCTTGGCTCTGCAGCCGGTGCGTCTATGCACCACTCCTCGCTCCCGGCTTTTTGTTATTGCGCCCGGCCCAATTACCGTTTGCCGCGTCGCGCCTTGCGCGTGGTTTTTTTCGGCGCGACTTTCGCGGCGGAAATCAGGGCATCCACGATTGCCTGCGCGTGCGTGCGCTGGCGTGGATTGAGGCGGCGATACTTCTCCAACAGTTTCTGCTCTCCATTCGAAAGCGTGCCGGTCTCTTTACGTTCCACCTCGTAGGTTCCGGTCTCCTCCGCCACCCGATTCAGGTTGGTCGAGGGCACGCCGGTCAAGATGTATTGCACGTCCATCCCAAGCCGCGCGCAGGCCGACAGCAGATTCGCCGGAATCGGCGTGCCGCGACCGCTGGTCCGCTCGTAATTGATGACCGTCCATTTGGTGACTCCCAGTGCCTTGGCCAGTGCCGTCTGGCTCAGGCCTAGCCGCTGGCGTTCGTTTTTCAGGCGCATGGGGGATGAATATTTTGCACCATCCGTGTTGACAGGTGTAATTTTATTCACCATACTCAAGCAAAAGAAATCGGTGGCTAATAGCTGAATTAATTCAGCTGAATGCTAACACAAGGAATAACAAGAATGGATTACCTGGACCTCAAGTACGCGCTTGCCAAGAAGGGCTACACCCTGACTCGGGTCGCCGCGGAACTGGGATTATTCGGCCCGCAATCGGTGCAACAGGTGCTGACCCGGAAATACATTAGCGCCCGCGTCGAGAGACGTGTATCGGAAATCACCGGCATACCACTGGAGAAACTGTTTCCGGATCGCTACCACCCGGAAAAACGGCGGCGCCGCACGGACGGTGACGGTAACGCGGAACAAACGCGCGACGGTGGTCGCAACTAATCGAAATTGCTCGAGGGGATAACGTGTGCAGCAGGGAGAATCACTCACCAAGGCTTTCCGTAAACTCGACCCGATGAAAGTGCTGAAACTCAAGCGTCAGGGATTGTCGAACGCCCAGATCGCGCAGCGCCTCGGTGTCACCCAGGGCGCGATTTACCACGTATTGCGCAAGATGAATCCGTGCTAAAGGACGACGGCGACGTCTGTTAACCGCTTTTGCGCAGCGCCGCAATCACAGGGCGCGTATCCGGTCGCACGCCGTGCCAGAGAAAATACGATTCCGCCGCCTGTTCCACCAACATGCCGAGACCGTCGGCGGCCTGATTTGCGCCATGCAGCATGGCCCAGTCGAGAAACGCCGTGGGTTTATCGCCGTACATCATGTCGTAGGCCAGCGCCCCACGCGTGAAAAGCGTTTCCGGCAGCGGCGGCACTTGGCCCTTGAGACCGGCCGAGGTGCCGTTGATCACGATGTCGAAGTGCTTCCCCTTGAGTTCCGGATAACCGCAAGCCTCGACTGGACCGTGTTCGCGAAACTGTACCACGAGCTCCCTGGCCTTCGATACGGTGCGGTTGGCGATCATGACCTTCGCCGGATGATGTTTCAGTATGGGCCCGAGCACGCCGCGCACCGCGCCTCCCGCGCCCAGAATCAGAATTTGTTTCCCGCGCAGATGAATTCCGAGATTGATCTCGATGTCATGCACCAATCCCGTACCATCGGTGTTGTCGCCGAAGACCTTGCTGTCGGGCTCGAACAAGAGGGTGTTGACCGCACCCGCCAGACGCGCGCGGTCGCTTAACCGGTCCGCCATCGTGAAAGCGTCGAGCTTGAACGGCACGGTGATATTCAGACCTTTCCCACCCGCGATCCGGAACTGCTCCACCGCTTGCGGAAACGCGTCGACGTCGACCAGAATCGAGATGTATTCAATGTGATGGCCGAACTGGTGCGCGAACAACTGATGAATGCGCGGCGATTTGCTGTGGGCCACGGGATTGCCCATCACCGCATAGCGCGCCGGGATTGTGTTGTTTTCCGCCATGGTTGCGCACCCGCATCAATCGGAAGCATTATTCTAGGCGATTCGGCTGCGTGAAGGCACGCGCGCCTAAAGCAGCACGATCAGCAGGTAGGCAAGATAGCAGAAGCCATTGAAGAACAGATGCACCGGACGCAGGGGTCCGCGACGCAGCATCAGCAGCAGATAAGCGCTGGCGACGATCGTCAAAGTCAGACCCGCGATCACCTCGGGGCGCGGTTCCCAGGGTGTCAGCAGAATGCCGAGCGCGGGCAGAAGCGAGCCCTGGAAGACCATGGCGCCGGTGACGTTGCCGAAGGCGAGCGTGTCCTTGCGCCGGCGTATCCACAGGATGCTGTTGACCTTCTCCGGCAGCTCGGTTGCGACCGGTACGATCAACAGCGCCAGCGCCAGCGGTGAAATACCGATCCAGAGCGCCAGCTGTCCCACGCCCTGAACGAAACCGTGAGCTCCGACGATGATGAGAGTCAGACCGATGCCGAGCTGCATCAACACGGTGAACATATTTTCCGTCACGCCGATCCGTCCCAGCAGCCGCACCAGAAACAGCGGTTCCTCCGCCTTGGTGCCGTGACCGTCGGCGACCAGTCTGGCCGAGGCGCGGATGGTCAGCATGAGATAAATGAAATACACCAGCACCAGCGACAGCGCCAACAGCCCGCGCACCCAGACCACCTGGTGGGGCACGAAGATCGCGACCGTCCCGAGCCCGAAGGCGAGCAGGAACCATGAAAGATCACGCTTCATTCCGCTGCGTTCGGGGTGGAATCCGTCCGACCAACCGCGCTTGTGGATGGCGGCCGCGGCCATGAGGAACAGCGTCAGCGTCGACAGCATTAGCGGGGCGCCGAGGATCGCGCCCACGCTCACCTCCTCGCGTACTTGCTGGGTAGCGGCGGTGGAAAGGATAGCCACCATCGGTACCATGGTTTCGGGGAGGGCGGTGCCGACGGCGGCAAAAATCGAGCCGGTCACGCCTTCTGAGATTTTCAGGCGCTCACCCAAGTGTTCGAGCGCGTTGGTGAAGCTCTCCGCACCGACCAGGATGACGAGCAGCGCGATGAGAAGAAGTCCGATGGTCATGTCGCGGTGGGATCCTGGTTACCTGCCGCTCGGCGCCCGGGTTTCGAGGAAGGACGGGCGCGCGTCGACACCGGCGAGCCACTGCGCCAGGCGCGGATGGCCACTTCGCCAATCGTGGGCGTATCGGAAGTCGATGTACTCGAGCGCCACGCCCACGGCCAGATCCGCCAGGCCGAACCGGTCCGACACGAACCATGATTTGCCGTCCAGTTTTCGCTCCGCGTAGTCGAGCGAGCGCGCGACCTTGCTCTCCTGGTTGCGGATGAAATCCGCCGCTTGCTGCGCCGGCGATCTGCGGGTCTCGAGCAGCCGCGCCACCACGGCATCCATCATGCCGTCGGCCAACGCCTCGAGCCGCCGCACCGCCCAACGCGCCTCGCCCGCGGCCGGCAGCCAAGCCGGCGTCTCGAGCGCGTCGAGATATTCCACGATCACCGGGGAATCAAACAAAGCCTCGCCGTTGTCCAGCGCGAGCACCGGCACCTTGCCGAGCGGGTTCAGCGCCGGCACCGGGCTGCCGGGATCGGCGGCGCCGGCGATCACGAATTCGCACGGGATTTTTTTTTCCTTGAGCATGATGCGCACCTTGCGCACATAGGGGGACGTGAGCGAACCGTAAAGTTTCATTCCTTATCTCCCGTAGTAATCGAACACCAGGCCGGCGAACACCGCGGCGCCGAACCAGTTGTTGTTCAAAAAAGCATGAAAACAGCCGTCGCGTGAGCGCTCGCGGATCAGGTACTGCTGGTAGACCGCGATGCCGGCCGCGACCACGAGCCCGGCATCATACAACGGACCGCGACCCGCCATGAATCCCACGGCAGCGAGCAAGCCCAGGGTGACGGCGTGATGCGCACCGACCATCAAACGATCGTAGCGTCCGAACAGGATAGCGGTGGACTTAACGCCGACCTTGAGATCGTCGTCCCGATCCACCATGGCGTAAGCGGTGTCGTAGGCGACCGCCCAGGCGATGTTGGCGGCCAACAGCACCCACGCCACCGGCGGCACGTCGCCGGTCAGGGCAGCAAAGGCCATGGGTATGCCCCAGCCGAAGGCCATGCCGAGGTAGAACTGCGGGAGGCTGGTGTAGCGCTTGAGGAACGGATAGGTCGCCGCCAGAAACGCGCCGACGATGGACAGGATGATGGTCAGACGGTTCAGAGTGAGGACCAGCGCCAAAGCGATCAGGCACAGCACCACGAATAGCGCCAGCGCCTCGCGTGGCCGCACGCGCCCGGCAGCGATCGGCCGGTCGCGCGTGCGCTCAACATGCGGATCGAAATCGCGGTCGGCGTAGTCGTTGATGACGCAGCCGGCCGAGCGCATCAGCAACACCCCGAAAAGGAATACCAGCAGCACGCGCCAGTCGGGCCGGCCCTGTCCCGCGATCCACAGCGCCCACAGCGTCGGCCAGCCGAGCAGGAGAGTACCGATCGGCCGATGCAGGCGCATTAATATGGCGTAGTCCCGCAGGCGAGCGATGAACATGATCGGCACCTCGCGCTCGGTCGTCAGCGCCGCGCGCCGTCAGCGCCTGTGCTGGCGAATTCAGCGATAGCCGGCATAAAGAATTCACACACGAGCAGGGGTTTGCCGCCCAGATGAAACAGCGACCGCCGGCCCCAGATGGCCGGCGGCCGACGACACAAGTCACGCGCGGCCAGGCGAAACAGCGCATCCGTCGGAATCAGGCACGTCACTTCCACTTCACCGCGCTCGGTGGAGGAATCGGCAAAGAGCATCGCGCCGAGCGACCGTGCACCCAGGCGTGTGAAGCGGTGCGCTTTTCGCGCCAGCGTGCGCGGCGGGACAATCGTGCGAGCATAGACCCAGGGCGTGTCGCCGCACATCAGCTGCACCTGGCGCACCAGGGCGCGGGTGCCAGGCCGAATTCCGAGCGCCGCCGCCTCGCCGGGCAGAGGGCGCGCACGCTCCTGACTGAGCAGTCGCACGCGAAACCCGTCACGGCAATGCTCGATGACGCGCTCGGTGAGCGATGACCTGTCCAGCAACCATGGGCGATACTTTTCCGGAATCTCGGCTCGATTCAGCCGGCCTGCTGGCCGCCATAGCGGCTCGGCGTGCCGCCTCGATACTGTACTCGCGGTGGCCATGAAGATAAGTGACAGGTTCAGGGAGCGGAATCGTATCAGAAACAGCCATACCGGTCAGCGAAAGGTCCGGCACCGCTTTCAAGACGAACCACAGGAAATTATATTAAAGACATTGTCGCTCTGAGTGTCGCGGAACGGAGAAGAAAAAGATGAAGAATCGACAGCGTGATCCATCCCTCACCGTGATGCGGATTGCGGGCATGCTCGCCGTGCTGCTGGGCGCATCACCCGCAAGCGCCGACACGCTGGCGGTCGCGGCCGGAAGCGGAAATTTCAAGTCGCACGACTCGAACGCCGCGTTTCTCTCTTACCAGAAAAACGCGCCCGAACTGTTCAACCACGAAAGCCTCTATGATTTCACGCTCGGCTACTGGAACGGTTCGACCCGCAACACCGCGCTTACCTTCGCGCGCGTCGTGCGCTGGAAAATCTCCCCGGAAAGCTATTTGGCGGGCACGTTCGGCATCGGTGTGGTCGCCCGGACCACGGATAGTCTGGGCACCCAGGGGCAATTCACGCTGCGCCTGGCGTACGGGCGCAAATTCGGAAAATACGATCTCTCCATCGGCGAGGTGCACTACTCAAACGGACAAACAGTTTTTCACTGGCACGGCCCAAACGTAGGCGAGGATTTTCTGACGCTGAAAATCGCGCGCGAGTTTTAGTCGCCGGCTGTTCGCCGACACGCCGGACGAGCGGACTATACGTTCCCATAACTCTCCACCCCGCCCAGCCAGCGCCGCACGATGGGATCGACGCACTCGGGATAATCCTTAAGCAGCAACTCGGCGACCTGTTGCACCCGCGGCAACAGCGCGCGGTCGCGCAACAGATCGGCGATGTGAAACTGCGGCATCCCGGCTTGTCGGGTGCCGAGCAACTCGCCCGGCCCGCGCATTTCGAGATCGCGCCGGGCGATTTCGAAGCCGTCATTCGTCTCGCGCAGCGCCGCCAACCTCGCACGCGCGGCTTCCGACAGCGGCGGCTGATACAGCAACACGCAGTGACTCTCGGCGCTGCCGCGACCGACGCGACCGCGCAACTGGTGCAATTGCGACAGTCCAAGCCGCTCGGCGTTCTCAATGATCATGAGCGAGGC
>DASPRK010000003.1:0-19840 GCA_035624495.1 Methylomirabilis sp. (SeqCode)
TGAGGCGGCATTGCGTCGGCGCCACTCGCGCTGCAAAACCCAGGGCGCTGGCGGCGTCGGGAAAGTCGAGGGCGACGATGACGCGCGGAGCGCTCATTCGTTCTCCTGCACCGGTTTGATGGTGTTCCAGCGGTTGCAGCCGGGACACAACCAGTGGAGCGACTTGCCGCGGAAACCGCATTGCGCGCAGGCGTAGCCCAGATGCTGTCCGCGCAGCTCCTCGATGATTCCCTTAAGCAGAAGGAGATCGGTGCGCGCCGAATCCCGCGCCTTGACCAGGTTCAGTTCCAGCAGCTTGTTCAGGCCGTGCACATTGGGCGCGCGTCGCAGCCACTCGACGATGAATTTTTCCGCGGCATCCACGCCTTCGCGGCTGGAGATGACGTCGGCGAAGGCCAGCGCCAGTGACACGCCGCCGTGACGCTTGAGCGACAACTGGAAATAGTCGTACAGACCCTGCTCGTCGTCGAGATGCCGGAAACCATCCGCGATACGACCGGCGACTTCGCCGAGGTAATGGATGTCCTGCTCCTCGATACGCCGCCAGCTTTCGATCGCCTGACGGTATCGGCCCTCCCGGGCGTCGATGTCTCCCAGCAGGATACTGGCGCGCACACACTTGTCGTCCGCGGCCAGCGCCTGCCGCAGATGTTCGCGCGCCGCGGAATAATTCTTGCGCGCATAGTCCAGCTCCGCGAGCTCGCAGTAAAAGTGCGCCACCATGTCGCTCCTGTTCTTGCCGGACACGCGCGCCAGTTTACGCACCACGGAAATCGCCTTCTCCCACTCTTTTTCCTGCTGATAGATGCGCAGCAGGAGCTTCAGCGCCTGCTCGCTGTGCGCGCGGATTTCGGCAAGCTCGAGAAACAGGTTTTCCGCGCGGTCGAAGAGACCGGCCTTGAGGTAATCCTGGCCCAGCTCCATTAACGCCTGGCTGCGCTGGTCCTTGTCGAGCGTGGGGCGGGCGATCAGGTTCTGGTGGATGCGGATGGCGCGTTCGACCTCGCCGCGGCGGCGGAACAGATTGCCCAGCGCGAGGTGAGTTTCGACGGTGTCCGAGTTGACCTCGAGCACGCGGATGAAGATCTCGATGGCTTTGTCCGGTTGCTCGTTCAGCAGGAAGTTCAGGCCCTTGAAATACGCCGAGGGCAGGTCGAGCGAATGGCGGGCGTGGCGCTTTTGTTCGAACCGGGCGGCGAGCCAGCCGGAAGCAGCGGCCAGCGGCAACAGCAGCCACAACAGATCGGCGGCGTTCATTATTATGTCAGGACGAACGAGCGCAGCGAGTAGGTCATCGTCTCTTGGCAAAACGAACGAAGCGCAGCGAAGTGGGACGTGATCTCACAGCCAGACGACCAAGCGCAGCGAAGCAGGGCTTTATTCATATGGCAGGACGAACGAGCCTAGCGAGTAGGTCTTCCTTATATGACATCTTTGATGGGGAGCGATCTCAGATTGATGACTTCCTGTTCGATTTGCCGCACCTCTTTGCGCGCATGCACCAGCTGCCGCTGCATCCGCACCACCATGCGCAGGCTCGCCAGCCAACCCGCGGCCGCGCCGATGACGAACGTGGTCAGCAGCACCAGCGACAGCGGCCCGCTCCATTTCAGGCCGAAATAAAAACTGACTTCCACCACCTGCCGGTTCTGGATGGCGAAGGCCATGCCGGCCAGCAGCACGAAAATCACGAGAACGGTGTAAAAAATGCGCTTCATGTGGCCTCCTTGGATCGCCGGCGCCGTGTCCACGGCGGGGCAACGTGGTCAGTTTGGCTTATTTTTGGACATAAAAAAACGACATGGGTCGCCCACATGCCGTTTCGAACGCCGCGCATGGCGCGCAGGCCACGCGTCACTCGGTGCCGTTGTTGACGCGCTCCCTCAGCTCTTTTCCGGGTTTGAAGTGCGGGACGAACTTGTCCGGCACCTGTACCGCGGCCCCGGTCTTGGGGTTGCGTCCGGTGCGCGGCGGCCGGTAGTGCAGCGAAAAGCTCCCGAAACCGCGGACCTCGATGCGGTTGCCGGAAGACAGGGCGGCCGACATTTGCTCCAGCAGTTCCTTGACCGCCAGTTCCACGTCCCGGTAGTCCAGCTGCGGCTGCTTGGCCGCCAGCAAACTGATCAATTCTGATTTTGTCATACTCCTCTACCTATAGAAAATAAGTAGAAAGATTTCAAGCAGTTTCGCCCGATTCCCGGAAATCATTTCAACCCTGGTCACCGCCTGTCGGCGGGTGTGACACCGGATTTGCCGCGCCCGCCAAGGCGGATTTACGACTCGGAACCGTCGTGGCCGCCGAGTTTCTCCTTGAGTTTGTCGCCCAGCGACGAGGTCGCCACGCTGCTCTTGCGCGTGTATTCCTGGACCGCCTCGTTCTCCTCTTCCATGTCCTTGGCTCGGATCGACAGGGAAATCTTGCGGTTCTTGCGGTCGATGGTCGTGATTTTGGCCTCCACGCTGTCGCCTTCCTTCAGCACCGAACGCGCGTCCTCGACCCGGTCGCGGGCGATCTCGGAGGCGCGCAGGTAGCCTTCAATTTCGTCGGCCAGCTTGATGACCGCGCCCTTGGCTTCGACGCTGCTCACGGTGCCCTTGACGATGGCGCCCTTGCCGTTGGCCGTGACATAGTTCGCGAACGGATCGCCTTCGAGCTGCTTGATGCCGAGCGAGATGCGTTCGCGTTCGGGGTCGACCGCGAGGATAACCGCCTCGATTTCGTCGCCCTTCTTGTAATTGTGCACCGCTTCTTCGCCGGGCATGGCCCAGGACAGATCGGACAGGTGGATCAGGCCGTCGATGCCGCCTTCGAGCCCGACGAAGATGCCGAAATCGGTGATCGACTTGATCTTGCCGTGAATCTTGTCGTTCTTGTTGTGGTTGGCAGCGAATTCCTCCCACGGGTTCGGCTGGCACTGTTTCATGCCGAGCGAGATCCGGCGGCGCTCGGTATCGATATCGAGGATCATCACCTCGACCTCGTCGCCCAGCTGCACCACTTTGGTGGGGTGGATGTTCTTGTTGGTCCAGTCCATCTCGGAGACGTGCACCAGGCCCTCGACGCCCGGCTCGATCTCGACGAACGCGCCGTAGTCGGTAATGTTGGTGACCTTGCCGAACAGGCGCGTTCCTTCCGGGTAGCGGCGCTGGATATCGACCCACGGATCGTCGCCGAGCTGCTTGAGACCCAGCGACACGCGGTTGCGCTCGCGGTCGTAGCGCAGCACCTTGGCTTCGATTTCGTCGCCGATCTTTAGCACCTCGCTCGGGTGCTTCACACGTTTCCAGGCTAGGTCGGTGATGTGCAGCAGACCGTCGATACCGCCCAGGTCGATGAACGCGCCGTAATCGGTGAGATTCTTGACCACGCCCTTGACGATTTGACCCTCTTCCAGGCCCGAGAGCAGCGCTTCGCGCTCCGCGGACATTTCCTTCTCGACCACCGCGCGGCGCGACACCACGACGTTGTTGCGTTTGCGGTCGATCTTGATGACCTTGAATTCAAGCTCCTTGCCTTCGAGATAGCTCGGGTCGCGCACCGGACGCACGTCGACCAGGGAGCTGGGCAGGAACGCGCGCACGCCGTTGATGGCGACGGTGTAACCGCCCTTGACCTTGCCGGTCATGACTCCGCCGACGATGGACTGGACTTCGAACGCCTTCTCCAGGTCCTCCCACGCCTTGGCGCGGCAGGCCTTCTCGCGCGACAGGCGGGTTTCGCCCGACCCGTCTTCGAGCATTTCAATCACGACCTCGACCTGGTCGCCGACCTTGACGCTTATTTG
Source organism: Methylomirabilis sp. (SeqCode) (assembly GCA_035624495.1). GTDB lineage: Bacteria > Pseudomonadota > Gammaproteobacteria > Acidiferrobacterales > Sulfurifustaceae > Sulfuricaulis. The sequence continues at coordinate 3,786 of DASPRK010000003.1, forward strand.
CCCGTGGTTGTCGAAGAACTCCGCGACCGGAATCACGCCTTCGGACTTGAGTCCGGCGTTGACCACCACTACGTTGTCGTCCACATGCACCACTTCGCCGGTGATCAGTTCGCCGGATTGCAGGTGGATTTTATTCAGGCTCTCTTCAAACAGCTGCGCAAAACTTTCAGTCATAAGTTCCAGATGGTTGCGGTCGCCGGCGGATGCATGGCCGGTGGGCGGCGACGACATGACGGGGTTGGGTTGAACACAAGAGATCGCGGCCTCCTGCTCCTTCCTGGAGAGGAATGGTTACCCCCGCCGTTGCCGCTCCTGCAGCAGGCCATATATACGCTCAACGACCCCGGAAATGTCGAGCTGGGAGGTATCCACGATGCACGCGTCTGGCGCCGGTTTCAGCGGAGAAGCCGCCCGCCCGGCGTCGCGCGTATCACGCTCACGAATCTCATCCAATAACTGCTGAAGATTAACATCGAATCCCTTTTCCTTCAACTGCTTATATCTTCTTTGCGCGCGGACCTCGGGACTCGCGGTCAGATATATCTTAAGTATGGCGTCGGGAAACACCGTGCTGCCCATATCCCGGCCGTCCGCGACCAGGCCCGGGGGCAGACGAAAGGCGTGCTGCTTCTGCAACAGTGCCCGGCGCACTTCCGGGATCGCCGCCACGACGGACGCAAGCCTTCCACCCTCTTCCGTGCGCAACGCCTCACCGATCTCTTCGCCATTGAGCAGCACCCCGACGGTATCGCCCGCCGCGCGCGGGACGAAGCGGATGTCAATCGCCAGGGCCAGCCTGGCGACGGCCGGTCGGTCGTTGAGATCGATACCGGCCTTGGCGGCCGCCACCCCCAGGGCGCGGTACAACGCGCCGCTGTCGAGAAAGCGCCACCCCAAGCGCCGCGCCAGCCTTTGTCCGACCGTGCCTTTACCGGATCCGCTCGGGCCATCCAGCGCCAGCACCGGTACCGGTGCAGTCGGCGTCATGGCCCGCGCCGGCTGTCGATGCCCAGTCCGACGCCTCGGGCGAGGTCCGCGAAACCCGGAAACGAGGTATCCACGTTCTTGCAATCACGCACCGTGACCGGCTCCGAGGCAGCAAGGGCCGCCATCGCAAACGACATGGCAACGCGGTGGTCACCGTGGCTGTCGACTTCGCCGCCACGCAGGGAACCGCCGCGAATCACGATCCCGTCGGGAGTTTCGCGCGCCTCGATACCCAGGCGCTGCAGGCCTTGCGCCATCACGGCGATACGGTCGGATTCCTTGACGCGCAACTCATGCGCGCCCGTGAGCATGGTTTCGCCGGAGGCGCAGGCAGCGGCGACGAAAAGCGCCGGGAACTCGTCGATCGCCAGGGGCACTTGGTCCTCGGGGATGCGCACGCCTCGCAGCTTCGCGGCCCGCACCCGGATGTCCGCGACCGGTTCGGCGCCGATCTCGCGCGGGTTCTGCAGTTCCAGGTTCGCGCCCATGAGTTTCAGAATATTGATCACGCCGATGCGGGTCGGGTTTATGCCAACGTGCTCCAGTATGACGTCGGAACCCGGCGCGATGCTGGCGCCGACCAGAAAAAACGTGGCCGAGGAGATATCCGCCGGCACGTCGATGTCGCAGGCCTTGAGCCGACCACCGCCGCGCAAGCTGCTGCGCGCTCCCTGCGTCTGCACGGCGTAACCGAACCCGCGCAGCATGCGTTCGGTGTGATCGCGCGTCGGTGCCGGCTCGGTCACCGACGTCTCGCCGTCGGCGTACAGGCCGGCCAGCAGCAGGCTGGATTTCACCTGCGCGCTCGCCATCGGCATTTTGTAATCGATCGCGCGCAATTTTTGCCCGCCCTTGATGCGCAGCGGCGGCCGCCCGCCGTCGGCAGTGGCGATCACCGCGCCCATGGCGCCGAGCGGTTCGGCCACGCGTTTCATGGGACGCTGGCTGAGTGAGGCGTCGCCGATCAGCTCCGAATCGAACGCCTGGCCCGCGAGGATGCCGGCCATGAGCCGCATCGCCGTTCCCGAGTTGCCCATGTCGAGCGGATGCGCCGGCGCTTTCAGCCCGCGCAGACCGACGCCGCGAATCACGAGCCGGCCATGATCCGGTCCCTCGGCTTGCACGCCCATGGCGCGGAACGCCCCGAGCGTGGACAACACGTCCTCGCCTTCGAGCAGGCCGGTTACGCGCGTCGTGCCTTCTGCGAGCGAGCCGAGCATCACCGAACGGTGCGAGATGGATTTGTCGCCCGGCACGCGGACTCGACCCGTCAGCTTCCCACCGGCCTGAACGACATAATCAATTGTTCTGTTCATGTTGATAATTTAAAACCGCCAAGACGCCACAATTTTGCCAGGAGCAAGATTGGACGCGCCACAACGCGCCCCGAAGGGGTGCGCGCCAGGGATAGCGCGCATCAAAAGCGCCAATGTGTTTTTCAATTCGATTAAGTATGTCTGTTTTGGTACCTTGGCGTCTTGGCGGCAAAAATCATAATTTTTTATTAAGCGCGTCGCGCGCGTGCTTGGCGCGCGTAAAGGCTTCGAGCAGCCATTCACTGTCGCCCTCCTCGATCGCGGCGGCGAGCTCGCCGAGATCGTCGAGATACCGGCGCAGCGCCGCGAGCAATGCGTCGCGGTTGGCCAGGCAGATGTCGCGCCACATTACCGGGTCGCTCGCGGCAATGCGCGTGGTGTCGCGGAAACCGTTGGCGGCGCACTCGAGAATCGCGCGGTGATCGTCGTGCCGCACCACCATGTCCATCAGGCAGTAGGCCAGCATGTGCGGCAGATGACTGCTGGCGGCGAGTATGCGGTCGTGATCTTCGGCCGACAGCGTCGCCACCTGCGCGCCGGCCGCTTCCCACATCGCGCGCACGCGCGCGATCGCAGATTCGTCGGTCTCCGGTTCCGGCGACAGGATCACCCGCCGGCGCTGGAACAAATCCGCGATCGAGGCCGCCACGCCGGACTGCTCGGTGCCGGCGAGGGGGTGGCCGGGCACGAACTGCGCGAAGCGCTCGCCGAGCGCCGCGCGCGCCGCGGCGATCACGCTGCCCTTTACGCTGCCGACGTCGGTCACCGCCGCCCGGTCGTCCAGCAGCGGCGCCAGCTGTTCCAGGATCTCGGCCATGCAGCCGACCGGCACCGCCAGCACGATCATGTCGGACTCGCGCACCGCGTCCGCCAGCGACACCTCGGCGCGGTCGATCACTTCGAGTTCGACGGCCTGCTGCAGGTTGCCGATGCTGCGGCCGTAGCCGATGATCTCACCGACGTAGCCTGCCGCACGCAACGCGCGGGCCAGAGAACCACCGATAAGCCCTACACCGACGATTGTGAGTTTGTTGATCATTAAGGTCCGAGGACTCGGGACTGAGGAGTCAGCTCTGGGTCCGCATTGCTTTTTCCAGAGCCTTGATAAATCTTTTGTTCTCTTCAGGCAATCCCACCGTCACCCGAAGATGAGTGGGCATGCCGTAGTTGGCCACCGGCCGCACGATCACGCCCTCGCGCAACAGCCGCTCGTACAGCGGCGCGGCCGCGCGCCCGCAATCGACGCACACGAAATTGCCTGCCGAGGGAATGTATCCGAGCTTGAGCGCGGCGAACGCTTCGGTCAGCTGGCGCATGCCGGCGCGGTTGTTCTCGACCGCGCGTGCCACGTGCGCCTCGTCCGCCAGCGCCGCCGTCGCGGCCGCCAGCGCCACGCTGCTGACGTTGAACGGCTGGCGCACGCGATTTAGGATGTCGGCAATCGCCGCGCTGGAAACGCCATAGCCGACGCGCAAGCCGGCCAGGCCGTAGGCCTTGGAAAAGGTGCGCGTCGTGATCAGGTTCGGAAAGCGCGCCAGCCATTTCGTGGTGTCGGGATAGCCGGGCTCGCGCACGTATTCGAAATACGCCTCGTCCACCGCCACCAGCACGTGCGCCGACACGGCCTGGAGGAAGGCTTCCAGTTCGCCGGCCGCGAGCCAGGTACCGGTGGGATTGTTGGGATTGGCGATGAACACCAGGCGCGTGCGCGGGTTCACCGCGGCGCGCATGGCCGCGAGATCGTGACCCCAGTTCCTCGCCTTGATCACGACCGCAGTGGCGCCGACCGCGCGCGTAACGATGGGATAGACCGCGAACGCGTGCTCGGAGAACACGACTTCGTTTTCCGGCAGTACGAAGGCACGCGCTAGCAGTTCGAGGATGTCGTTCGAACCGTTGCCAAGCGTGATCTGCGCCGTGGACAGCCCCAGCCGTCGCGCCAGCGCCTGCTTCAGGACAAAGCCGTTGCCGTCGGGATAGCGGTGGACATCGGCCAGCGTCCGGCGCGCCGCCTCGAGAGCGCGCGGGCTCGGACCGAGCGGGTTTTCGTTGCTGGCGAGCTTGATGATGTCGGTTACGCCGTACTCGCGCTCGAGCTCTTCGATTGGCTTGCCCGGCTGATATGGCGACAGTTCCCGCACACCGGGAGTCGCCAGGCGCAGAATATCGGCCGCCGCACCGGTCACAGCACGGCCTTGGGATAGGAACCGAGGAGCTTGAGGAACGCGGCTTCCTTTTCCAGCGCCGCCAGCGCCTTGGCGACCTTGCGCTCCCTGGCGTGGCCGTCAATGTCGACGAAAAACACGTACTCCCAGCGTGTTTCGCGCGACGGCCGCGACTCGATGCGGGTCATGTTTATGCCGTTCTTCGCCAGCGGCGCGAGCAGGCTCTGCAGCGCCCCCGGGCGGTTGCGGCTCGAGAGCAGCAGGCTGGTCTTGTCGTTGCCGCTCGGCGCGGTTTCGAGCGTGCCAATGACGAGGAAGCGCGTGGTGTTGTCGGGATTGTCCTCGATGTTGGAGGCGAACGCCTTGAGCTCGTAAAAACGCGCCGCCGAATCGCCGGCGATCGCGAGCGTGCCGACGTCGGCGGCCGCCTGGCGCGCGGCCTCGGCGTTGCTCGCCACCGCCACGCGCTCTACGCCGGGCAGATTGGCGTCCAGCCACTCGCGGCACTGGGCCAGCGACTGCTGGTGCGACACCACCCGTCGCGCGGCCTTGGGATCGTTGCCCTTGCCCAGCAGATGGTGGTGAATGCGCAGCTCCACCTCGCCGCAGATCTTGAGCGGCGACACCATGAACATGTCGAGCGTGTGATTGATCACGCCCTCGGTTGAATTTTCCACCGGCACCACGCCGAAATGGGCGTTGCCCGACGCGACCTCGCGGAACACCTCGTCGATCGCCGCCAGCGGCACGGTTTCGACCGCCTGGCCGAAGTGCTTGAGCGCCGCTTCCTGGGTGAAGGTGCCCTCCGGACCGAGGAAGGCGATGCGCAGGCGCGATTCGAGCGCCAAGCAGGCCGACATGATCTCGCGGAACAGGCGCGCCATGGCCTCTTCGGACAGCGGACCTTTGTTGCGCGCCAACACGTTGCGCAAGACCTCGGCCTCGCGTTCCGGGCGGTAAAAATTGCTCTCGCCGGTGCGCTGCTTGGCCTCGGCGACCGCCAGCGCCATGCGCGCGCGCTCGCTGATCAGCGCCTGGATTTTCTCGTCCAGCGCGTCGATCTTCTCCCGCAGATCCTTGAGCGACGCTCCGCTCCCGCCGGTTTTTCGTTTTTTGCTCATGCTGTCAGAGGACACGCGCCATCAGCACGCCGCTGATCGCAGCGACTTTCTTGCGCACGTCTTCCGCGATGGCGCTGTCGAGGTCCACCACCGTGTAGGCGTAATCGCCGCGCGAACGGTTGACCATGTCGTGAATGTTGAGTTTGGCGCTGCCCAGGGTCTCGGAAATCAGTCCGAGCATGTTGGGCACGTTGGCGTTGGCGACGATGAGACGATGCGCGGTCTCGCGCGCCGCCACCACTTCCGGATAATTCACCGCGTTGCGGATGTTGCCGTTTTCCAGGAAATCCTTGACCTGCTCCGCGACCATGATGGCGCAGTTGTCCTCGGCTTCAGCCGTGGACGCACCCAGATGCGGCAGCGTGACGACGCGGTCATGGTCCTTGGTGAGATTGGTCGGGAAATCGCAAACGTAGCCATAGACCTTGCCGGCCTTGATGGCGGCGCTCACGGCGGCGTCGTCGACGATGCCCTCGCGCGCGAAATTGAGAATCACCACGCCGCCCTTCATCGCCCTGAGGCGATCGGCGTTGATGAGGTTTTTGGTCGAATCCATGAGCGGCACGTGGAAGGTCACGAAATCCGCGGCACGCAGCGCCTCGTCGACGTTGTTGGCCTTCTTCACGTCGGCCGACAACTGCCACGCGCCCTCGACCGTCAAGCCGGGGTCGAAGCCGATTACTTTCATGCCGAGCGCGATGCCCATATTGGCGACGTTGCGCCCGATCGCGCCCAGCCCGATCACCGCGAGGGTGCGGCCGGGCAGCTCGAAGCCGGCGAAATTCTTCTTGCCCGCCTCGACCGCCTTGCTGATCTCGGGATCGCTGCCGTTGAGCGTGCGCGCGAACTGCCAAGCCGGACCGATGTGGCGGCAGGCGAGCAGCATGCCCGCGAGCACCAGTTCCTTCACCGCGTTGGCGTTCGCGCCCGGGGCGTTGAACACCGGGATGCCCATCCGGGAAAGCTTCTCCACCGGGATGTTGTTCACGCCGGCGCCGGCGCGCCCGACCGCCTTGAGCGACGGGGGAATCGCCATATCGTGCATCTTGAACGAACGCAGCAGAATCCCGTCCGGATCCTTGGCGTCGCCGGACACCTGGAATTTATCCTTCGGCAGGCGCGCCAGCCCGAGCGGAGAGATGTTGTTGAGCGTCAGTATCTTGAACATTTCCAAACCTTGCGTTTGCTATTTATTCTTACCGACAAGACGCCAAGAGCGCCAGGAAAATCGTTTTTATTTGAAAATCTTGGCGTCCTTCGCGCCTTGGAGGCTCATCCGTTTTTACGCAGAAAGTCCTGCATGTAGGCGATCAATGCGTCGATGCCGGCTTCGGGCATGGCGTTGTAGATCGAGGCGCGCATGCCGCCGACCGAGCGATGGCCCTTGAGCTGCACCAGCCCCGCTGCCTTGGCGCCCTTCAGGAACGGTTCGTCGAGCGCCTCGGCCTTGAGCGTGAACGGCACATTCATCCACGAACGACTCTGTTTCTCGACCGGATTCTTGTAGAAACCGCCGGATGAATCGATATAAGCGTACAGCTTTTCGGCCTTGCTCCGGTTGATCTCGGCCATGCCCTTGAGCCCGCCCTTTTTCTGGAGCCACTCGAACACCAGGCCGGCGATGTACCAGCCGTAAGTCGGGGGCGTGTTGTACATCGAGCCATTCTCGGCATGGATCTTGTAATCGAACATCGAGGGCGTGCCCGCCGCCGCGCCGCCGACCAGATCCTCGCGCACGATGACGATGGTGAGCCCGGCCGGACCGATGTTCTTCTGCGCGCCGGCGTAGATCAATCCATATTTCGTGACGTCGATCGGACGCGACAGGATGGTCGAGGACATGTCGGCCACCAGCGGCACGTTGCCGGTTTGCGGCACGAAGCTGAACTCGACGCCGCCGATGGTCTCGTTCGGCGTGTAGTGCAGATAGGCCGCGTCAGGATCGAGCTTCCAGTCTTTCGGTGGCGGCACGGTGCTGAAGTTGGTCGCCTCCGCGGTCGCGGCCACGTTCACGCCACCGAATCTTTTCGCTTCCTTGATGGCCTTCTTCGACCATTCGCCGGTGTTGACGTAGTCGGCGGATTTTTTGCCGCGCAGCAGGTTCATCGGCACCATGGCGAACTGCGCGGAGGCGCCGCCTTGCAGGAACAGCACCTTGTAACCGGCCGGGATGCCCATCAACTCACGCAGGTCGGCCTCGGCCTTCTCGGCGATGGCGATGAACTCCTTGCCGCGATGGCTCATCTCCATGACCGACATGCCGCTGCCGTGCCAGTCGACCAATTCTTCCTTCGCCTGTTGCAGCACTTCCGCCGGCAACACCGCCGGGCCCGCACTGAAATTAAATACTCTCGTCATTGATTTACACCTGAATTATTCAATGTTATTGAACCGGCACGTCGCTAAACCGCCAAGGAACAAAAAATAAAAAACTCGAATCTTCTTGGCGCCCCTGGCGTCTTGGCGGTGAAAATTCTTATTCATCTTCCTCCGACTCGGCCACCTTCTCCAGGCCGGCGAGGTGCTCGCCTTCCTCCAGCCCGATCAGGCGCACGCCCTGGGTGTTGCGCCCGACCGTGGAAATCTCCTTCACGCGCGTGCGGATGAGCGTACCGCCGCTGGTGATCAGCATCGCCTGGTCCTCGTCGTTCACGACGCAGGCGCTCACCACCGTACCGTTGCGCTCGTTGACCTGAATCGAAATCACGCCCTGGCCGCCGCGGCGGTGCTTCGGATAATCCGACAGCGGGGTGCGCTTGCCGAAGCCGTTCTTCGTGGCCGTGAGCACGGTCGCGGTCGCGCCGGTGGTATCGGGGCAGGCGATGATCAGTGCGATCACCGACTGGCCCTCTTTCAGCATCAAGCCGCGTACACCTTTGGCGGTGCGTCCCATGTGCCGCACGTCCTCTTCGCCAAAGCGCACCACCTTGCCGGCGTCGCTGAACAGCAGGATGTCGCATTTGCCGTTGGTCAGGCCCACGCCGATCAGGCGGTTCCCGGGCTCCAGCTCGATGGCGCGAATACCGGTGGAGCGCGGACGAGTAAATTCAGTCAGCTCGGTCTTTTTCACGGTACCGTCGGAGGTGGCCATGAACACGTAGCCGCCCTGCTCGAAATCCTTCACTGGCAAAATGGCGCTGATGTGCTCGCCTTCCTCGAGCGACAGCAGGTTGACGATCGGCTTGCCGCGCGCGCCGCGCCCGGCCGTCGGAATCTCGTACACCTTTTTCCAGAACACCTTGCCGACGCTGGTGAAGCACAGAATCGTGGCGTGGGTGCTGGCGATCAGCAGCTTGTCGACGAAATCCTCTTCCTTCATGCTGGTCGCGGTCTTGCCGCGGCCGCCGCGGCGCTGGGCGCGGTAGGCGGTGAGCGGCTGCGACTTGATGTAACCGGCGTGCGACAGCGTCACGACTACGTCCTCGTCGGCGATCAGGTCTTCCATGGAGAGGCTAACTCGGCTCTGCACGATTTCGGTGCGGCGCTTGTCGCCGTACTGGTCACGGATCGCGATCAACTCCTCCCGGATCACGCGCATCAAACGGTCGGGGTTGCCGAGGATGTCGAGCAGGTCGGCGATGGTTTTCAGAATATCGCCGTACTCGGCGCGCAGTTTTTCCTGTTCCAGTCCGGTCAGGCGATGCAGCCGCAGATCGAGGATTGCCTGCGCCTGTTCCGCCGTCAGGCGATAGCCCTTGGGCGTGAGGCCGAAGACCGGATCGAGCCCCTCGGGGCGCGACAGACCCGGTTCGCCGGTGGAAAGCATCTTGGTCACGAGCTTGGCCGACCAGGTGCGCGCCAGCATCTTGGTCCTGGCTTCGTCCGGATCCTTCGCGGCTTTGATCAGCGCGATCATCTCGTCGATGCTCTCGAGCGCCACCGCCAGACCTTCCAGCACGTGGGCGCGCTCGCGCGACTTGCGCAGGTCGTAGATCGAACGCCGCGTGACGACTTCGCGCCGGTGGCGGATGAAAGCCTCGATCAGTTCCTTGAGATTCAAGAGGCGCGGCTGCCCGGATACCAGCGCCACCATGTTGATGCCGAACACGCTCTGCATCGCCGTGTGTTCGTACAGGTTGTTCAGGATGACGTCGGCGACCGCGCCGCGCTTGAGCTCGATCACCATGCGCATGCCGGACTTGTCCGACTCGTCGCGCAGCTCCGAAATGTCCTCAATCTTGCCTTCCTGCACCAGCTCGGCGATGCGCTCGAGCAGCAGCGCCTTGTTCACCTGGTATGGCAGCTCGGTGACCACGATCGCCTGGCGTCCGCGCTTTTCGTCGGCCTCGACCTCCACCCGCGCGCGCACGTAAATTCTCCCGCGCCCGGTGCGATAGGCCTCGTGGATGCCCTCGATGCCGTTGATAATGCCCGCGGTCGGGAAATCCGGACCGGGGATGTGCTTCATCAGATCGTCGATGCTGACGCTATCGTCGTCGATGTAGGCAATGCAGGCGTTGATGACTTCAGTCAGGTTGTGCGGGGGGATGTTTGTCGCCATGCCGACGGCGATGCCGGCGGAACCGTTGACCAGCAGGTTCGGCAACCTGGCCGGCAGCACCATCGGCTCGTGTTCCGAACCGTCATAATTGGGCGCGTAGTCGACGGTTTCCTTGTCGAGGTCGGCAAGCATCTCGTGCGCGATGCGCGCCATACGGATTTCGGTGTAACGCATGGCCGCCGGGGCGTCGCCGTCGACCGAGCCGAAGTTGCCTTGGCCGTCGATGAGCGGATAGCGCATGGAGAAGTCCTGCGCCATGCGCACGATGGTGTCGTACACGGCAGTATCGCCGTGCGGGTGGTATTTACCGATGACGTCACCGACTACGCGGGCGGATTTCTTGTAGGCCTTGTTCCAGTCGTTGCCAAGCTCGTGCATGGCGAACAGCACGCGCCGGTGCACCGGCTTCAGGCCGTCGCGCACGTCCGGCAGCGCCCGGCCCACGATCACGCTCATGGCGTAATCGAGGTAGGACCGCCGCATCTCGTCTTCGAGATTGACCGGAATGGTTTCTTTGGCGAATTGTTCCATGTCGAAATCAGTTACCCTATCGCGGATAACTTATTGATAAGTAACTGATAAGTATTAGTTTTTCTACCAGTCAGGAGAACCGGAGAAGCGCGGAATTCTAGCACGCCTCCGCCCTTATCTGCACTTAAAACCGGGGGGCTTGGACGACGCGCGCGGCGTTAAAAACAGGCTTAAAACGAGCTGCTTTTTTGGCTGTTTTTCATCATCGCGGCCATCTTGCCGCTGGTGGGGTGCGTAACCACGCCTTTTTCGGTCACGAGGGCGTCGATCAGCTCCGCCGGCGTGATGTCGAAGGCCGGATTCCAGGCCTTCACTCCCTCGGGCGAGGTGCGCGTGCCACCGAAATTGAGAACTTCGGCCTCGGCGCGGGTTTCGATGGGAATGGCTGAACCGTCGGGCGTGGCCAGATCGACCGTGCTCGTGGGCGCCACCACCATGAATTTCACGCCGTGATGACGCGCGGCTACCGCGGTCATGTAGGTACCGATCTTGTTGGCGGTATCGCCGTTGGCGGCGATGCGATCGGCGCCGACGATGACCCACGCCACCTTGCCCTGCTTCATAAGATAAGTCGCGGCGCTGTCGGCGATCAACGTCGCCGGAATGCCCTCTTGCACCAATTCCCAGGCAGTCAGGCGCGCACCCTGCAGCCAGGGGCGGGTTTCGTTGGCATAGACTTCTTTGATCCTGCCGGCGGCATAACCGGCGCGTACCACGCCTAACGCGGTGCCGTAACCACCGGTAGCGAGCGCGCCGGTGTTGCAATGCGTCAGCACCCCGCTGCCCTGTTCGATCAGCTCCGCGCCCAGCTCGCCCATGCGCCGGTTGGCGGCGATATCCTCGGCGTGAATGCGTTGCGCCTCCACCAGCAGCCGCGACGCCGGATCGCCCGCGATGCCGGCGTCGATGAGGCGCCGCATGTGCTCCACTGCCCAGCGCAGATTCACCGCCGTCGGCCGCGCTTCGGAAAGCAGCTTCAAATCAGGATGAATTGCCTTCTGCCAGCCGCTGGGGCTTTCCCTGTAACGGTCGCGCGCCGCCAGCACCACCGCATAGGCCGCGGTCACGCCGATCGCCGGCGCCCCGCGCACGACCATGTCATGGATCGCGCGCGCGGCCTCGCTGACATTCTTGATTTGCAGATGCTCGAACCGAGCGGGCAACACGCGCTGATCGATGAGGCGGATGCCACCGTCGATCCATTCGACCGCGCGGATGCGGTCGTAGCGGATGCCTTGTTCGCGGGATAACACCATTTCGCAAGTGTGATTATAACTGACTTTGAAATCGATGCGACCGGAATTCGACGCGGCAATTTTCGCCGCCGGCACACGCAAACAAACCGCGTGCAACTTTGCGCGCCACATCTGTCTTAAGCAGTACGCCACTGCGAGGCGAGCCGCCAAGGCTCGCGGGGTGTACTCACGGCGACATAATCGGATTTCATTCTGCCAGCAAGCATCGTGCGGATTTCCATCCGCAAAAGGAGAACTCCCATGGAACTGAAACCAGTAGTGGCTAGCGCAATGTTTGCCGCCTTTCTCGGCGCGGCGCCGCAGAGCTTCGCCGCCCTGTCTCCCCTGAGTCCGGACTACGTCTACGACAGCGCCGGGCAGGTTGTCCACGACAACGAGGGCGACTGCGTGCACACCTCGGAATGGAGCGCCAAACGGGCGACGGTACAATGCGATCCGGGATTGTTCAAACACCCGGCCGTGACGACGCCGATGCCGAAACCGGCGCCGAAAACCGCGGTGAATACCTACGGCCTGATGCCGGTCGCCTCGGTCGAGCCGAAAGCCGCTGTTTCACCGAAAGAGGAAAGGCTTACTCTCACCGGCGACGCGACGTTCGGTTTCGACAAGTCGAACTTGACGGCCAAGGACAGGGAACGGCTCGACAAGCTGATCGCCAGGGTCAAGGCATCGCCCGACGTCACAAGCATCCGGGTCACGGGCTATACCGACAACGTCGGCAAACCGGAATACAACATGAGGCTGTCATTGCGTCGCGCCGAAGCGGCGCAGAGATACCTGATCGACCACGGAATCGACCCGAAGCGCATCGTCATCGTCGGCATGGGCGAAGCGGACCCGGTGGCGAGTAATGGCACACCCGCAGGCCGGGCGCGGAACCGCCGCGCCGAGATCGACATCCACGCCGAGCAGAACGTCGCGTCGAACAACTGACGTTGTCGTCATACCGGCGAGAGCTGTTGGTTGTCATTTCCGCGAAAGCGGGAATGACGGCAGTACTTGTAGCGTCGAACTTCATTATTACAACCACCGCCGAAGGCGACTCGATCGGACGATCGACTTCAAGCCGCGGCTAATATGGCCTTTCGGAGGGAGGGAGGCAGAATTACTGACTTAAAGTAACTTTCGGGATACAAATAATCCTCACCAGATTCATCAATGACACGGATTTGGCCGTGTTCCGCCGCGGCAGAATCAGGAATGGCAATATATATTTTTCTTTTCTCCAACGATGCTGCGTACCCTTTATTACGTACACAGACAACTAGATGCTTTGGCGATGGATGTGATCTTGTCATGACAGATTTTCCAACAATCGCTTGATCTTGAATTTCTTCTTTCCAATACCGGTCGCTTCGTACCAATGGACTTCGGCGACATGGACACTGCCATCCGATAATTTGACTTTAGCAATGCCTTTTCGCTTTCGCCAACGACCTTTTCCGTATATTTTCGAAGCCGGGCTATTTCCCGAATCTTGGAACCTATCGCAAATGTCTCGACTTAAGAGATATCGCCGAGTATTTCAAAATACATGCGTGCATCGTCGCAAAGCGAATTATACCCGTCAAGAATTGCCCAGATAATACGGTATACTCGCCTCGCCCTACGCCATGATAAACATCGCATGCAAACCATCGACACATTAATAAACGCCCGCTGGGTGATTCCGGTCGAGCCCGACGGACGGACACTGGAAAATCACAGCATCGCCGTGCATGGCGGCAAGATCGTCGCGATGCTGCCGACGAAAAACGCCGCCAGAGAATATCGCGCGACGGAAACGATCGATCTCCCGCACCACGCCCTGATCCCCGGCCTGATCAATGCGCACACGCACGCGGCGATGAGCCTGTTTCGCGGGCTGGCGGACGATCTGCCGCTGATGGACTGGCTCAATAATCACATCTGGCCGGCGGAGGCGAAATGGGTCGGTGAAGAATTCGTGCGCGACGGCACCGCGCTGGCGATCGCCGAGATGCTGAAAAGCGGCACGACCTGTTTCAGCGACATGTATTTCTTTCCGGAGGTCACGGCACGCGCGTGCGTGGACGCCGGCATGCGCGCCTGCATCGGGCTGATCATGATCGACTTCCCGAGCGCCTGGGCACAGAACGCCGAGGAATACCTGCACAAGGGGCTCAAGCTGCACGACGAGTTGCGCCACAGCGATCTGGTCACGACGGCGTTCGCGCCGCACGCGCCCTACACCGTTTCCGACGGTCCGCTGGAAAAGATTCGAATGTATGCCGACGAACTCGACATCCCGATTCACATGCACGTGCACGAAACCGCGCACGAGGTCGAAGGCAGTCTGGCGCAATGCAAAAAACGTCCGCTCGCGCGCCTGGCCGGTCTCGGGCTACTCGGTCCCCGCCTGCTGGCGGTGCACATGACCCAGCTGCAGGCGGGTGAGATCGAGTCCCTGGCGAAGGCGAACGTGAACGTGATTCACTGCCCCGAATCCAATCTCAAGCTAGCGAGCGGTTTTTGTCCAGTGCACGCATTGGTGACAGCCGGTGTGAATGTCGCGCTCGGCACCGATGGCGCCGCCAGCAACAACAATCTCGACATGCTGGAGGAAATGCGCATCGCCGCGCTGCTCGCCAAAGGCGCGAGCGGCGAGGCCACCGCCGTGCCGGCACACACGGCGCTGCGCATGGCGACGCTGAACGGCGCCCGCGCGCTCGGCCTCGAGGCGCACACCGGTTCCCTCACCGCAGGCAAGGCGGCGGACATCACGGCCATCGATCTGGCCGACATCGCCAGCCAGCCGGTGTACGAGCCCCTGTCGCAGATCGTCTACACCGCCACGCGCGAGCAAGTCACAAACGTGTGGGTCAACGGCCAGCACCTGCTGGTAAACCGCCGCCTGGCCACGCTGGACGAGGCGGCGTTGCGCGACAAGGCGGCGCAGTGGCGTGGTAAGATAGCGGGCCAATAGATAGGATTTACAGATACAGACAACGAGATCGCGCGCGACGCGCGCGATGTCATTCTAAAGCCTGTATCCCAGCCTTCGCAGGGATGACGGCGAATCATAATTAACGTTGCGACCAAATGGCCCATACCGCCCAAAACGTCGACCCGGACGAAATCGCCAAGTTCGAACAACTCGCGGCGCGCTGGTGGGACCCGCACAGCGAATTCAAGCCGCTGCACGACATCAACCCGCTGCGGCTGAAATACATCAATGACCGCGCCGGGCTGAAGGACAAGAGCGTGCTCGACGTCGGCTGCGGCGGCGGCATCCTCGCGGAAAGCATGGCCGCGCTCGGCGCGACCGTGACCGGCATCGATCTCGGCGAAGCACCGCTGGCGGTGGCCAGGCTGCACCTCAAAGAATCCGGGCAGAAGGTCGAATACCTGCGCATCAGCGCCGAGGATATTGCGCGTGAGCGCCCGGGGCGCTTTGACGTCGTTACCTGCATGGAAATGCTGGAGCACGTGCCGGAACCCGCCTCGACCGTCTCCGCCTGCGCCCAATTGGTGAAGCCCGGCGGCCAGGTGTTCTTCTCGACCATCAACCGCAACCCGAAATCCTGGTTATTCGCCGTCGTCGGCGCCGAGTACGTCCTGAACCTGCTGCCGCGCGGCACCCACGAGTATCTCAAATTCATCAAGCCCTCGGAGCTGGAAGGCTGGGCGCGGCACGCCGGCCTCGGCATGCGCGCGCTGATCGGCATGCACTACAACCCACTCACGCGCCAGTACACGCTCGGGCGCGGCGTGGACGTGAACTACCTCGCCTACTGCACTCGCGGTGAGTAAGGAAACTCTGACTACGCGCGCAAACAAGGACATCCCGTCCCCCTTCACGGGGGGCGAGGCGGAAACAGAAACAGGTCCACTGGACATTTTTCCCGCCGGGCGGGTGCGCGCACCTTCCGCACATCCCGGGCAGACACGACAGGATGGGCGTGCGCGACATCGTGCGCGCATACCTTATCACCCCCACCTTAACCCTCACTTTCCAAGGGCGGGGGAACGTAATCAGCAGTGAGAATGTCGGAATGATCCGGACTGTACTCTTTGACCTCGACGGCACGCTGGCCGACACCGCGCCGGACCTGGCGTACGCGCTCAACATACTATTAGGCGAAGAAGGGAAACATGCGCTGCCGTATGAAACCATCCGCCCCGAGGTTTCGCACGGCGCCACCGCGCTGATCAAGCTC
>DASPRK010000009.1:0-8098 GCA_035624495.1 Methylomirabilis sp. (SeqCode)
GCTCGATGCGGCCGTCCTGGCCAAGCCATAGCTTGACCGTCACGACGTAATTCGCGCTGCGCACCCGTTTGTCCGCGGACAAGGTCTTGTAGATCGATTCCTGGATGCGGTTCGCAAACGAAGAAAACGGATTCGAATCCAACAGGCCGCGCCCGCCTTTCCGCGCGCGCAGCTGGAAATTGTCCGAACCGTTGCCGTCCGCGTCCACGCCGAGGTCCCCGGGCGGCGGCGCATTGTCCTGAGCCACGGGTTGCGGCGGAGGGATATTCACTTCTTCCTTGATCTCGGGCCGCGGCGGCTGTTCTACCGGAGGCGGCGGGGGCGGGAGCAGGGAGATCTGCTGCACGACCTGTTTCATCCTCGGCGGCGCCTTCGACGACACTATATTGATAATTCCGTAAACGCCGCCGGCCAGCAGCAGGAGCAGCACCGCGCCGAGCAGGTATTGCGGACGCCAGTGATACGATTTATGCGCGCTCACTCGTGGCGCGCCCGGATCCGCGGTAAAGCTGGTCATGGCCGTCATTTCACGAGCCTCTGTGTCACCAGACCGAGCTGGGTGATATCCAGCCGCCCTAGAAGATCCAGGACCTGGATCACCTTGTCGTATTGGACCGCTGCATCGCCCTTGATCACCACCGGCAACGCCGGGTTCGCCGCCTTGTCCTGGCGCAGCCGGGTTTCCAATTCGTCCATCGTCACCGGAAACGTGTCGAGGTAGATCGTGCCGTCGGCGGACACCGTGATGGCCTTGGTCTGCGGCTTGGCCAGGCTTGGCGTCGCGCTCGCCTTCGGCAGATTCACGCGAATGCCCTGCACCGTGGCCGTGGTCATGATGATGAAAATGACCAACAGCACGTACGCCAGGTCGAGCATCGGCGTGATGTTGATGTCGCTATACGGCTCGTTTTCGGCCTGCATCTTCATGGGCGATCCTCACGTCGGCGGCGTACTGTTCCGCCACCTTGCTGATGAATTCATCGATGAACACGTGCATGTCGGCGGCGACGTTCTTGATCTGCGTGACGATGTAGTTGTAACCGAACAGCGCCGGAATCGCGACCAGCAGGCCGGCGACGGTCGCCACCAGCGCCGCGGCGATGCCGGGCGCGATGGCATTGATGTTCACGTCGCCGGTGGCGGCGATGGCAGCGAAAGTGATCATCACGCCGACCACCGTGCCGAGCAGCCCGAGGAAGGGCCCGCCGCTGATGGCGATGGTCAACAGCACCAGCAGGTTGTTGAGCTTCTGGTTTTCCCGCACCAGCGCGGCGTCGAGGCTGGCGCGAATGGCGTCGATCGCCTGCGGCGTCAGGGATTGGCCGTGCAACATCCGGGTATCGGTCTGACCGAACCGATGTTTGAGCTCCTGGATCCCGACGTGGTACACACGATAGATGGGCGAGCTCTGATAGTGGTCATGCTTGCCGGACAAGGCCATATCGAAATCCGATCGGCCCTTGTCGCCGTTTCCGGCGTCGTCCTCATCGAGGGCTCCGGGGTCGCGGCTGAGTTTCTGAAACGCCTGCACGAATTTCCGATTGTCCTGCACCATGACCCGCAGCGTGAGAAACTTGTTGATCATGACCCACCAGCTGACGCCGGCCATGATCCCGAGCATGGCGATGACCACCCACCCATCCACAGTGACCGCGCGCAGGATGGTGCCGAAGTAGGACGTGCCGCCGCCACCGCCGCCGGACTCGTCCTGACCCGGCGTCACGAACTTGGCGTCCGGACCCTGGCTATGCGCCGCCACACCGATCCAGCCGGCGCTGCGCGCAACATTGGACAACTCGACCTCATCGAGTTCGCCGCTGAAGAAATTGCCTCCGCCGGCGGACGCGCCCAGCACAATGTCTCCCGCGAGCGCCGGCGTGGCGGCGTCGAGCGCCGCCGTTTCACGGCCGTCGATATAAATCACCACGCGCGTGCCGCCGGTGAGCGCCACGTGGTGCCAGGTGCCGGGCGCGAGATCCCCGGCGCGCGCCGTTTCCTGGACCTTGCCGCCGCGCGCGACGCGCGCGTACAGCTTCGACTGATCGAGGCGCAGACTCACGCCGTCGGCCCCGTCCTGGCGTGCGAACAGCGCCGCATCGCGCTGCGGCGCTGCGATCTTCACCCAGGCGGAAAAGGTGAAGCCGCTCTCGCCGAACTTGAGCGACGGCGAAGCGGGAATGACGATCTTCTGCGTCCCGCTGAAACCGGTGCCGGCGCCGATGATCGATGCCGGTCGCGCCTCGGCCGTAGAAGTCGTGACGTTATTAGAGTTGCCGGTCGCGTCCGTACGCGCAGCCGCCGCTTCGAAGTGATACACGGCAACGGTATTGGCGTCATAGACCGTTTTGGCATCCGGGGCGGTTCCGGGCCGGGGATTGCCGTATTTCATCCAAATGGAATCGGACTTCCCGGGTACCAGTTTCGGTACCTGCACCCAGATCAGAGCAATCTCATTGAGCGCGTCGAATTTCTCGATCTGCGCCGGAAGCGGGGTCTTGCCGTCGGCGGCGAAAAAACGAAGATCGGACGCATCATCCTTCACGTCCAGGAAATGCTCGAAGTTACCGGCATGCAACCGGATGAGAACAGGAACCTGGGAAAGCTCTTCCTTCAGGTCCACGTCCGATCCGACGGTATCGAACACGAGTTTCTTCTGGCCGGCCCACTCGTCGGCCCAGGCCACAGGCGACAACGACATGGCAAGCAGCAATCCGGCAAGCAGCCGGAACATCCTCGACATCGATTGTCCCTTGTTATTAGACGTTTAACGCGTGGCGATCTTGGCGCTCACTCTATAGAAGGCGTGTGACAGATTCATGGCAATTGCATGACTTCCGCGCGCCGTGCCGGAATTTGTTGGGCCAGCGTCATGGAAATTCGGCTGCCGCGATGCTTTCGATCACCCGGCTAAACCCGGTCGTGACACACATGCACCGCCACCTTGGCCTCGGTCACCGAGCTGCGGCCGGTATAGATGAAGATGACAGCCCATAGCACTTGCAGGAAAAGCAGCATGCCGGGATGCCACAGAGTGGCGGCACCGGCGAGCAGATCGGGCCGAGGATGAGGAAAGGCGGGCAGCAGCCACCCGGCCAGTCCCGCGTACACGATACCGGCCACAGCCATCCACTGATAAGCGCTCACCTGCCTGCCGCCGCGGTAGTCGGCGCGCAGCGTTTCCGAATAAAGTCGCCACAGCTGCGTGACGGCGATGGCGATCACGAACGCGATGCCTTCCCGGCCGCGCAGGAACAGCCAGAAACCGAGCAATCCGGCCGTGACATAAAGCAACGCGGTGAGCCCCTGCACCGGCAACACGCGCGCGCCGTCTAGTCCGCCGGCGTAGGCGATCTTCTTGGTGCGGCCGAGGAACACGAAGTGCCAGCGGGCGAAGAGTTTTTGCACCCATCGCGGCGTTTCCTCGAGACGTTTGCCGTAACAGCAGCCGAAACTGATGCAACCGAGGCGCCCGAGCCCTTCGCCGAAGGCATAGGCGATCGCGGCCGCGGCCATTACCGGCAGAAATGGCAGCGCTTGCTTCGCGTCGTTCGCCGCCAGATTGAGGCCGAACACCGCCAGCGGCACGGCGAACAGCGCCACGAAAAACGCGGCGGCGACCGAGAAGGTATGGCGCTTCCTCTCGACGATTCCGGCGACGATGCGCGACGCCGGCACACACACAAGCAGGACGCCGATTACCAATGCCAGAATTTGTCCGGAGGGAATGCCGACGGCGCCAAGCAGCGTCAGCAACACCACCACCGCCACAACGTACGCCGCCGCGGAGAAGAAACCATAATAGGTCAGGTTGACGCCGCGCCATTGACCGTCGGCGTCCTTCACCAGCGGCAGCGTGGCGATGAACTGCCAGCGCTCCTGGGGCAAAGTTCGAAAGCCCCAGACGAGGTAGGTGAATAGGATCAGACCCAGGGGTATGACACTCAATAGTTCGCTCATGGATTTATCACGATTGATGAAATTGGCCATGTGCCGCCAAGCGCGGGGGAGCCAGGGCGCGGGCGATGGACGAGCGTACCGCGAGATCGGTTTCCACCAGCGGCGCGCCGAAGCCGTGGGTGAAGCGGCTGGCCACGCCCTGGCGACGCATGTTGGCGACAATGTCGGCGTCGAACCGGATGCGATCGCGCTGGAACAACAGTACGTCCGTGCTGCTGCCGGGGCGGTACAGACTCTTCGGCGCGCCCCGGCGCAGGAACATTCCCGGCCGAATCGGCTGCGGCGTGTCGTAGCACAATTCGCTATAGGCCTGCACCACTTCCCCGATCATGAGCGCCACGATCTCGATCATGGCGACCAGCCCGACCCCGGTGCCGTCGTCAACGTCGGTGTCGATGATCGTCACGTAGCGCTTGTTCTTGGAATAAGGAGTGGCGAGCGCGACGACCGCGCCCGGATTGCACGAGTGAAATTCGCCGTCGATGGCGTAGAAATCCACCACGCGACCGGCCACCGGCACGTGATTGTAGTGATACTTTTCCGGCGTCAATCGGAAGATGGCGAATTCGCCGCCCCGGAAGGCGTGCAACCATTCGTGATGGTCACGCCCGAGCAGCTCTTCATAAGTGAAGAATTTGTCCTTGAGCCACAGCGCCCAGCGCCCGTCGAGCGAACCCACCAGCACCTTGGCATCGGCGGGCGACACCAGGATGCTCGGATCCGGCGGCATGGGACGGCACTCCCAGTAACGGATCCGGCGCTCGAACACCTTGCGCGCGGTATCGAGCGCCGACGGGGCGTCAAGGCACTCCGCGAGATCCACGCCGAGACGGTCCAGAAAACGCCGGTTGCCCGAGATCCGGTTGCCCAGCGGAAAATCATAGTTCACGAATCCGAGCAGATCCGAGAGCCGCACGCTCGTCAGCGCGCGGAACAGCCGCGGAGCGTTCTCGCGCACCCGCGAATAAACCAGGTTCACCAGACGATCGCCGAACAGGCGCTCGTCGCGCACGGCGCCGGAGAGCCGGTCAATATACTGATGTTGCATGGTTGCTCATGTCCGGGTCGAAATCGGTCTCATCACCAGCCCGCATCGCGTCGTGGTGAATGCTGAGCAGCAGCAGGCGCAGGAGTTTCAGCAGCTCCGCCTCGGGCAACTCGGCAGCCACCACGGCGGGGCGGCGCTTGCGCAAGAATGCACCCGGCTCGTCTTCGCCCAAAATCGCATCGAGCGCGCGACGCAAGCTCTGGTCCAAATGGTTTTCGGTCTCGAAGGCGTGCACGTCGGCCTCGAGCTCATCGAGCGCCTGCTCCAGGCAACGGCGCTTGAGTGCGCCGCGGTAATGGCGTTCGGCCGCCATGTTGTACTCGCGCGCGCGCAGGGCAAACGGGTTGCGTTCTCCGGCCTCGGCGAGGATGTCCTTGTTGAGGCGCGCCGCCGCCGAATACAGTTCCGGTGCGCGCACGCGCGATTCCAGATCGTCGATCACGTCCTCCAATCTCTGCGAGGCAATCAGCGGGGCCGCATCGATGCGCAAAAGGTTCACCAGCGCCTGCTGATAATCCTGCAAATACACTTTCAAATAGCCATGGTAACGCGCGCTCGGACGGGCCCGCTTGCACTGCGCCAGGATGCGCTGCAGGAACAGGTTCGGCGTGTCGCGGCGCACGTAAACGGCACGCAAGCCCATGGCCGCAGCGAAAAAGAACTGGCGCCGCTCGCTCTCGACGGAGCGGCTGTCGGGGATGTGGGCGTGCGTGGCGATGCCGCTGGCGATGTAATGCCAGGCCAGCGCAGTGATCAGCCGTTGCAATTCAACGGCGGGCACCATGTCGAGCCGGTCGTCGGCGAACAGGCTGTAGAAGCGTCCCTCGAATCCGGAAAAGCCGACGCGTCCGTACTCGCGCGGCTTGTACAGCATGTAGAAGGACATGCGCGGATCGAACACGCCGAGGTCGGCGAGATCGCGCTTGGTGCGTTCGTGATTGCCCAGTGTGCCGTCGAGCGCCGGGTTTTGATCGGTGCTGGTGAGCGCCACCAGGTAATCGAGCAGGCGGATGTCCGGCACCCAGTCGCCCCGCAGCTGCAGCGTGCGCGCCAGCAGGGTGTCGAGCCATACCGGCCCGAGCGGCGTGACCGTGTGCCCCAGCACCTTGAGCCGCGCCTTCTGTTTCCACGCGCCCCAGAGCTTGCGCAGGTGCGTGAAGTCGAGCTGATGCGGCAGATATCCGAGCGCCCGCTCCGGATGAAAATCGGTGAAGTCGAGACGATACGGCGCGGCGCTGTACAGCCCCACGAACAGCGGCAGGAAATGCTCGGCGATCTTGATCACGAGATCGCTCAGGGTTTTTTCAATGCGCGCGTCGAAGCCACTGGAGGGATCGGCCAGGGCGCGCCGCAGGCGCTCGCTCCCAAGGCTCACGTGCACGCCGTTGTTCGACAGGCTGGCGTTCGAGGTATTGGGCAATACCACGAGATTGCTGGTGACGATGCCGGCATCGCGCAGCTTGACCACGGCATTCAGGTGGCTGCGGCTCAGGACCTCGTGGCACAACTGCATGTAGCGGTGTTTGTCCTCGCCGCGCTCCCAGCCGGACAGGCACGGGCTGCAGAACAGGTCGCGATAAAAGGCGTCGGATACGCCCTCGTTGATCTGGCGCTGGCGCAGCGGCACGTGCGGGGAGAAATACACCAGCGGTCGCTGGCCGGCATCGCGCAGTGCCCAGGCGCGGTCGGCGTATTGCACCAGCAGCTCGGTGAAAAGAAACCGCTTCGTGCTCTCGCGCGCCAGCGCTGCGCCCAGCTTGGGCTGAGTGGCGCCGCGCACCACGTAGAACGACAGGATCTCGGGTGAGGCGTTGTCATTAATATAGTGGTCCATCAGCCGTTGGCCGGTGCGGTGGATCGCGCGTGCCAGCGCCGGCGCCGCGCCCAGGGCCTGCGCCAGGGACAGCTTGAGCAGGTAGCTCACCGGCGCGCGCAGCATCTCCCCGGCGCGCTCGTCGCGTATGAAGAAGCGTGCGCGGTCCGCGCGCGGCGGGCTGCGCGGATTGTTGCGCTGAGCACGCATGTCCTCCACCAGCACCCGCCGCGCCAGATCGTTCAAGCGCGCGAGCGGCACGCGCACCCAGGAGTTCTCCCACAGTTGCTCGATGTTGTTTGACAGGAAGCGCTCGATGGACGTCACCGGACGCCGCGGCGTCTCCTGGGTGGCGGCATGCTTGACCACGTTGTTGAAGTAATTGGAGGCGCGGATCTCGAGCGCGAGATCGACATGATCGGCGTCGCCGGCGACTGCCGCCTGCAATTCACACTCGGCGCCGAGCGTAGCGTCCTCGCACAAGAATGGCAGCTGCTCGGAGCGATAGCGCGCGCCCGCGCCGATCCCCAGGGCCCGCAGGGCGTTCGAAAAGGACGGGGCATCGGCGGCGCGGCTGACGCGTCCTCCGGCAACGGGCGTCAGCAGTGACGGCTTGCGGTCGCGTGACATTTCGGTTTGGCTCGGCAATGAGAAATCATGCTTGACTTAAAGCTAGAACCCGAAAATGTCAGGCGGGCGACAAAACGGCGGGAGTTTTGTGACGGGACTATTAAGCTTTGGTGACAGCCAGACGGGTCATCGGCGGAACACCAGGGACTGATCGAACGAACGCCGTCATTCAGCGCCGGCAACCTTCAAGCAGGCTCAGGGAAGCCCGCAATAGCAGCATCGCAGTTTCAGAACTTGGCGTTCAGATCGAGCTGCAGCACATCGATGCCGAGGGGCGGGCCGTCGATCGGGTCGGCGGTGAGATAGCGCAATCTCAGCCAGATATTGTCCTGGAGGCCGTAGCTCCCGCCGAGAATCCAGCCCCTCGTGTCAGTGCCCCCAAGATGAAAATCGGGATCGGTGAAGGCATCGAGCACGGCGTCGCGCTCGAGATACTTGTAGGCGGTAAACACCTGCCAGCGTCCCGGTCTGTCAGTCTCGGGCCAACCGGCAGTGAATTTCAGCTGATAACCCTTCGTGCGCGGCTCGATCGGATTCGTGGGCGACAGTCCATTGGTCCGCTGCAGAATGGTGTCCTGGTCGTAGCCCACGTTCTTGACGTAATCGGCGGTCAGGACCAGGCGCGTCGGGTCGAAAGTAGCGATGTCCAG
>DASPRK010000015.1:0-2326 GCA_035624495.1 Methylomirabilis sp. (SeqCode)
CGGTGATGTAATAGAGATACAGGTGCGCGCGGTCCATCATGGCCTGCATGAATTCCGGGTTGTCCTGGAACCATTGGATTTCGCGCTGGACCTGCGGGTTGTCGTCGAGGCGTTTCATCCCGAAGCCGGCGCGGATGCGCGTCCAGATGTCGGGATAATCAGGCTTCGCCGCATCGTCGGTCTTGGCCTCGGCGGGCACGGCGTTATCCGTGGATTGGGCCGCGGTCGCCGCCGATGACGGCGTAGACGTAGTCCCTGCCGGGCCAGTGTCACTGCTGCCGCTGCCAGCGGGAGCCTGAACCGAATTCGTTACCCCGGACTTCGAGGCGGCATCCTTGGGGGTTGTTGCGCATCCTGCCATCCCCAGGACAAGAAAAACGAACAGGACTTGCTTCTTGGTTGTTTTCCAATCCATGTGCACCTGAATAGTATTCAGAAGAAAAATCCGCGTCAACTTATTGAACAACATACATTTAAGTAAACTCGATATATCGGAATTGTCCAGAAAATTATTACTCATCGGGTGAAAACGTCCGATCGCTGACAATACCGTTCATCCTCCGAAATTATCCTTCCATCGCCGAAGTGTCGCGAAAACCTCAGTGCCCGAATCGAGGGCCTGTCCACACCGGATTTCCGCGGCCTGCCGCGCGCTGGGTGAGTCGGCGCGCAGGAATGGATTGATGCGCTTTTCCAGGCCGATGGTCGAGGGGAGGGTCGGCTGATTCCGCGCCCGCACGATGCGCGTCCATTCACGATGCGCCTGAATATCCGGGTTGTCCGGCTCGACCGCGGCCGCGAAGCGCAGATTGGCTTCGGTGTATTCATGCGCGCAATACATTTGCGTCTCCTCCGGTAGCGCGGCGAGTTTGGAGAGCGAGGCATACATCTGTTCCGGGGTGCCTTCGAACAGTCGTCCGCAGCCGGCCGAGAACATGGTGTCGCCACAGAACAGCATGGCCGCACCATAATAAGCAATGTGACCCGCGGTGTGACCGGGAACGTCGAGCACGTCGAATTCGAGACCGAGTTCCGGAAGCGACACCCGGTCGCCTTCCTTGAGACGATGGGCAATCGCCGGAATGCGTTCCCGTGCCGGGCCGTATACCGGGACCGAGTAATGCCTGAGGATATCCTCGACGCCGCCGACATGATCGCCATGGTGGTGTGTACATAGGATGGCGACGGGCTGGAGATGCTTTTTTTCGAGCGCCGCGAGTACGGGGTCGGCGTCGCCGGGATCGACGATTGCGACCCGATCGGGAGATCGCCCGCGGATCAGCCAGATATAGTTGTCCTCGAAGGCGCAGACGTGTAAAACAGAGTCCATGTATCCAGTTTGAGTTCAGGGAGGAAGCACGTCAATGAGCACGAGCGATTCCGGAACCCCACGGCGGCAGTTGCGCCACTGGTTCGATTCGCCGCTGGGGCAATCGTTGCAGGCACTGGAGGCGCATTCACTGCGCAGCGTTCTGCCCAATCTCTACGGCACGGTGGCGGCGCAGCTCGGTTGCATCGGCGCGCTCGATCTCATGGATGCCTGCATCGCGCCCACGCGCATCCGGCTCGACGGTCCCGGGGAGCACGGTGGCTGCGTGGTTTATGGAATGTCCGAAGCGCTGCCATTCGATAGCAAGAGCGTCGATGTGCTGCTCCTGCCCCATACGCTCGATTTCTGCATCGGCCCTCACCAGGTGTTGCGCGAAGCCAGCCGCGTGCTGCGTCCGGAAGGGCACGTGGTGATTCTCGGTTTCAATCCTGTGAGCCTGTGGGGCTTCCGCCGGCTGTTCGCGCGCCGGCCACGCATCGCGCCATGGAGCGGAAAATTTTTTCGCCTTGCGCGCGTCAAGGACTGGCTCGATCTGCTGGAGTTCGAGACCACGCACGGCATGATGCTCTATTACCGTCCGCCGTTGCGGAATGAGGGCGTGATGCACCGCCTGCATTTCCTCGACAAGATGGGTGACCGCTGGTGGCCGATGATGGCGGCGGTGTATCTCATCGTCGCGAAGAAACGCGTCCTCGGCGTCACGCCGCTGCCGCTCGCGTGGAAGACCAAACGCATTGCCAGTCGCGGCGCAGCCGAACCAGCCGCGCGCGGCATGGTGGTGCCGTTCCAGCGCCGACAATCGAATCGCCTTGGATAAAATCACGATTTTCACCGACGGCGCCTGTCGTGGCAACCCCGGCCCCGGCGGCTGGGCCGCGATCCTGCGCAAGGACGACCACGAAAAGGAACTCTACGGCGCCGAACGCGAAACCACCAACAACCGTATGGAACTCATGGCCGCGATTTGCGCGCTCGAAGCGCTCAAGCGGC
Organism: Methylomirabilis sp. (SeqCode); assembly: GCA_035624495.1. Classification (GTDB taxonomy): domain Bacteria; phylum Pseudomonadota; class Gammaproteobacteria; order Acidiferrobacterales; family Sulfurifustaceae; genus Sulfuricaulis. The sequence goes on from DASPRK010000015.1 coordinate 2,321, forward strand.
CGTGCG
>DASPRK010000025.1:0-3732 GCA_035624495.1 Methylomirabilis sp. (SeqCode)
CTGATCACGGCGATCACCGCGCTCGCGGTGGACCTGACCGGCACCGCGCCGGACGACGTGGTGCTCGCGCCGCCGCACACCGTGCTGAAGACCTCCAGCGGCAAAGTGCGCCGCGCCGCCAGCCGCGATCTTTACGAGCACGACCGCCTAAGCGCGCCGATCCGGCCCGCCTGGCAACAGATCCTGCGCCTGACCTGGTCCGGCGCGGCGCCGCAACTGCGCCGGCTCCTGCGGGCGGCCAGCGCCCGGCTGTACGCGGTCTATGCCTGGACGCTGTTCTGGACCTTGGCGCCCGCCGTCTGGCTGACGGTGGCGGCGCTTCCGCGCCCCTCCTGGTCGCTTTCGGTTATCCGCGCGGCGGCCAGATTGTTTCAGCGCCTGTCCGGAGTGTCCCTGCACGTGCATGGACTCGACCGGCTGCCGCGAGGCCCGTGCGTGATCGCGGCCAATCACGCGAGTTATCTCGACGGCATCGTCCTGACCGCCGTATTGCCCGGGGTCTTCAGTTTCGTCGCTAAGCGCGAGTTCACGGCGGGCGTTGTCGCGCGCGTATTCTTGAGGCATATCGGGGCGGAATTTGTGGAACGCTTCGAGTTGGCGCGCGGCGTGGAAGACGCGCGCCAGGTCGCGCGCGCCGCTCGAGGCGGGCGCACGCTGGTGTTTTTTCCCGAAGGCACTTTCACGCGCATGCCGGGCCTGCTGCCATTTCACATGGGCGCCTTTGTTGCCGCCGCCGAGGCCGGCGTGCCCCTCGTGCCCGTCACGATACGCGGAACCCGCTCGATTCTGCGCGATGGACAGTGGTTTCCGCGTTACGGGGCGATCAGCGTGACGATCGGCGCGCCGCTTCAGCCGGAAGGCGCGGACTGGCCAGCGGCGATCAAGCTGCGCGATGCCGCGCGCGCGGAGATATTGCGGTTCTGCGGCGAACCCGATCTTGCCTGACCGCTTTCCTCACCGGGCGCCGCGAAAAAACCGCTTGGGAGCCGCCGGCAACCGCGCCCCGCCGCGCGCGGCGCATGGCGGAATGTTTGAAGCGCGGTCCATTCCACCGTGACTCGGCGTTAAATCCCGCCGCGTCCACACCTAATGGTTCTTTACCTCGCCGCGTTGGCGGCGCGCGAATTCCTCGAGCTGGCGCGTCATGGCGTCGAAGGCGTCGCGGATCGCGACGTACACATCCTCATCCTGCGCCCGGTTGGCGACCAGTTCCGCGCCCGGCACGGTCAGGTCGATGCGCACGCTGTACAGCTTGCCCTGATGCTGGCGCTGCTGTGGCGACTCCACGACCACGTGGCAACCCATGATCCGGTCGTGAAAACGATGAAGCTTGTCGACCTTCTCCCGGATGCGGGACTCCACGGCCGGCGACTGCGGCATGTCTTTCAACGTGATCTGCAATGGCGTTTGCATGGTCAGCCCTCGAGCCAGTCGTTTAAAATCTACCGCTCTTTGTAGCGCGGATCCACCCAGCAGCGCGGCAGGTGTTCACCGGAAAGAAATATCATCTCGGCCTTGCGGAAACCGGCCGGTTCCGGCATTTCCTCGCCGGCATGGAACCGCCCTCGCACTTCGGTTCGGAACGGATCGAACAGCGATTCCAGATCGAGCACCTCGATTAGATCTCCGCTCGGCTTGTGCTTCAAAAACATGATCGCCCCCTTCTCCCGCCGCCAGCCCGGCGTCAGGAATGTCGGATGCTCCTGGCCGCGGGAAAACAATCCTCGCGCCACAGGCAACCGGCCTGGTCGCATATGCCGTCATAGGCCGTGGCAAAACAGTCGAAGTTTCCCTCCTGGCGCTGGATGGACTTGATCACTTCGGCTTTTTCGGCTTTGCCCGGGTTCAGGCCATGAGTGCGGGCAATTTCCCGTATTCTCTGAATTTTCATGATCTCGCCTCCTTGAGAAATGGTTTTCCTGAAAGAAGCGCCTCTCCGTCCGGTAAAAATAATGACGCCAGGGGCGCGATTCAACTTTGACCGAAATCAATAAATCACCATGGTAGCGGCCTTGCCAAGAACTGTAAGTTCATTCCCGACAAAAGGCGCGGGTCTTTACAATTCTGGCACAGAGTGAAAGGATGAACGGGTATTCCGAAGAACCAATCGCGATCTCGCTCGATGGCGGGCAGAGGGTAAGTTTATGGCAGGCAAAACTTTGAAAGAACTCCGCGCCCTGGCGCGCGCCCGCGGACTGAAGGGTTATTCGAAACTGACACGGGACGAATTGGAGCGCCGGCTGGCCAGGAACGCGGGGTCCAAATCTTCCGCCGCCGACGCCCGCAGGCAAACCGCGCCCGCGAAAAAACCGGCGCGCCCCGAAGCCAAATCTTCCCGGCCGCAACCCAAGACGGCGCGTCCCGCCGGCAGAAAGAAAGCGGCGCCGGCAGTGGCGCCATCACGCGCCGTTACGTCGTACGCGCCCGTGGCCGCCGGCGCGCCCGAGCGGTCGCCCACGTCGGGCCCGGAGGAACAGGTTGAGAGCGCCAAGTACGCCACGGTCATGCCGGGCGCCGTCGAACCGCCGGCGCTGTCGACCGATCTCGACGAAGACATCGAGCAGCTGCCGCCCGTGACCGAACCGACCCTGTGCCTCTTGCCGCAGAAGCCGGGCGTCATGCACGGATACTGGGTGATCCCGCCGAACTCGGCACCGAAACGGGAATCGCTCAAGCTGCGCCTCGGCCGCATCGTCGGCGACGCGTACGAAATCCTCGACGAAATCGCGCTGCCACTCGAACGCGGCCACTGGTATTTCCATCTCGACGAAGCCGCCGACATGGGCGCGGTTTACTTGCAGCTCGGCTATTACGAACCGGACGGACGGTTCGTCACCGCCACTCGCCGCGGCATCGCCCGCATTCCGAGCCTGTATGCCTCCGAACGCACCGACCGGCTGTGGTGGGTAAGCGAGGAACAGTTCCGCGCGATGTATCTGCGCGCCGGCGGTTTCGTACAGGGTGCGCGTCTCGGCTGGACCGCCTCGATCAGCAGCCCCAGCGGCGCCAAGGCGCCGCGCGCGCCCTCCTCCGAGCGCCTTGCCTGGCCGGGCGGCGTGAGCAGCCACAAATAACAGACGACTCACACCGACTCCCCTCCCCCCTTTACGTGGGAGGGCAAGGGGTGGGGGTGAGAGGATCTCCACAAGAAAAACACGACACACACTTGGAACCCAAAGGCTATCTCGCGCTGGTCCTGCATGCGCATCTGCCGTTCGTGCGCCATCCGGAACACGACCGTTTTCTGGAGGAAGACTGGTTCTTCGAGGCGCTGACCGAAACCTACCTGCCGCTGCTCGAGGTCTTCGAGGGTCTGGCCGGGCACGGCGCGCACTTCCGGGTAACGATGTCGCTCACGCCGACGCTGCTCTCCATGATGACCGACCCCTTGCTCCAGGAACGCTACGTGCGCTACCTCGACGAGCGGCTGGAGGCGCTCGAAGGCGAACGCCGGCGCACCCAGGGCGATCCTTATTTTCATCCGGTAGTGCTGTTCTACAGCGACCTGTACGCGCGCCTGCGCCGGCGTTACCTCGAAAAAGACGGAAAAGACATCACCCGGGCGTTCCGCCGGCTGATGGACGCGGGCCACCTCGACATCCTCACCTGCGGCGCGACGCACGGATATTTCCCGCTGCTCGCGGTCAACGAGGAAAGCCTGTACGCCCAGTTGTCGATGGCGGTGCGCACGCACCGGCGCATCCTCGGACGCCATCCGCGCGGCATCTGGCT
>DASPRK010000029.1:0-5399 GCA_035624495.1 Methylomirabilis sp. (SeqCode)
TATTCGGCGGCTCCGGGGTGTCTTTCTCTTTGGTGACTTTCTCTTGGACAAGCAAGAGAAAGTCACCTGCCGTGGGTCAGCCACCCACAAGTAGCTTGTGAGAATCGCGCGCCAAGCGCGCGATACCATTCAAGGCCTGGATTTCAGCTTTCGCGGGAATGACGAAAGCAGGGGCACGCGGAACAATGACAATATAAACAGGTAGCGCCATGGACATATCTCTCTTCAGCCGTCACACCGAATACCAATGGGAAATCGCGCCCCACGGCGGCATGCGCGTGCCAGCGATCATCTATGCCGATGAAACGCTGATTCGCGAGATGGACCACAAAGTCTACGAACAGGTGTGCAACGTCGCGACCTTACCCGGCATCGTCAAGGCATCCTACGCCATGCCCGACGCGCACTGGGGTTACGGCTTCCCGATCGGCGGCGTGGCCGCGTTCGATCCTGACGAAAGCGGCATCGTTTCCGCCGGCGGCGTGGGTTTCGACATCTCCTGCGGCGTACGTTGCCTGCATACCGGCCTGACGGTCGACGACGTGCTGCCGGTGCAGAAGGCACTGGCCGATACCTTATATAGGGAAATCCCGGCCGGTCTCGGAAGCACCGGCGCCATCCGCCTGGATCACGCGGAAATGGACGCGATGCTGGCTGGCGGAGCGCACTGGGCGGTGCAACAGGGCTGGGGCAGCGCCGCCGACCTCGATCGCATCGAGGAACACGGCCAGATGCGCGGCGCGCGGCCGGGTTGCGTGTCGGATCACGCCAAGAAACGCCAGCGCGACGAGATGGGCACCCTGGGTTCCGGCAATCACTACCTCGAAGTGCAAAAGGTCGTGAACATTTTCGACGCCGGGGCGGCGAAGGTCCTCGATCTGCGCGAAAACGATGTGGTCGTCAGCATCCATTGTGGCTCGCGCGGCCTCGGTCACCAGATCGGCACCGAGTTCCTGAAGGAGATGGTCATCGCTGCCGCGCATTTCGGGATCAGCCTCCCTGACCGCGAGCTGGCCTGCGCGCCGATCAATTCGGAAATCGGCCAGGAGTATCTGGGCGCGATGCGCGCCGGGATCAACTGCGCGTTTGCCAACCGCCAGATCCTCACGCACCTGGTGCGCGAGGCATTCGCCAAGGTGTTGCCGCGCGCGCGGCTGCCGCTGCTCTACGACGTGTCCCACAACACCTGCAAAGTCGAGGACCACGTGGTCGAGGGAAGACCGCGCCGGCTCTACGTGCACCGCAAGGGCGCCACGCGCGCCTTCGGACCGGGGCATCCCGATATCCCGCCGGCGTTGCGCGCCGTAGGACAGCCGGTCCTGATCGGCGGTTCCATGGGCACCGGCTCGTACATCCTGGTTGGCGCGGGTCGGGGCGAGGCGCTTTCCTTCAGCTCCGCCTGCCACGGCGCCGGACGCGCCATGAGCCGGCATCAGGCCTACCGCCAGTGGAAGGGGCGGCAGGTGATCGACGAGCTCGGCGCGCGCGGCATTCTCATCCGCAGCCCGTCCTCGCGCGGCGTCGCCGAGGAAGCTCCAGGAGCGTACAAGGACGTTTCCGCCGTGGTCGACGCCGCCGACGCCGCCGGCCTGGCGCGCAAGGTGGCGCGGCTCGAACCGCTGGTTTGTATCAAAGGGTGACGCCATGGCCGGACACGCCTGCATCGGCACCAGCGGTTGGAATTACGATTCGTGGCGCGACGACTTCTATCGCGCCCGACCACGCCGGGAATGGCTGCGCTTCTGCGCCGAACGTTTCACCGGCATCGAGGTCAACGCCACCTTCTACCGCCTGCAAAGTTGCGACACCTTCCGCCGCTGGCGCGAGGAAACGGCGGCCGATTTCCGCTTCGCCATCAAGGGCAACCGCTTTCTCACGCACAACAAGAAACTCGCCGATCCGCTGCCGGCGATCCGCCTCGAACGCGACCGCGCCCGCGGACTGGGCGACAAGCTCGCGGCGGTGTTGTGGCAATTACCGGAGGCATTTCATAAAAACATGGAGCGGCTGCAAGGCTTCGCCCGCGCGCTCCGGAGCTGGCGCACGGCGCGGCATGCGCTCGAATTCCGCCACGCCTCGTGGTTCGACGATGAGGTGGCCGAGTGCCTTCGCGCGCACGGGCTGGCGGTGTGCCAGTCCGATGCCGCCGACTGGCCGATGTGGGACGCCGTCACCACGGATCTGGTCTATATCCGTCTGCACGGGCACGATATCACCTACGCGTCCTCCTACAGCCAGAAAGAACTTCAGTCTTGGGCGGGACGCCTGCGCCGCTGGCTCCGACAGGGTCGCGACGTCCACGTCTACTTCGACAACGACGCGTTCGGCGCCGCACCGCAAAACGCTTTGGCGTTGATCCGGCTGCTGGAACAACGCGGAAAAAATTGACATGCCCGTCCACAACGCCGACATCGCCGCCCTCTTCGAGGAAATTGCCGATCTCCTCGAAATCGAGAACGCCAATCCGTTTCGCGTGCGCGCCTATCGCAACGCCGCGCGTCAACTCCAGGGCATGGGCGTGCCCGCGGCGGACATGGTGGCCAAGAGCGAGGATCTCACGGAGCTGCCCGGCATCGGCGACGACCTGGCGGCCAAGATCAAGGAGATCGTCGAGACCGGCAAGTGCCAGTTCCTGGAAAAGCTGCGCAAGAAAACCCCGCCGACGATCACGGAGCTCCTGAAGATGCCGGGTCTCGGCCCCAAGCGCGTGCGCACGCTGTATCACGAACTCGACGTGCAGACGCTGCCACAGCTGGCACGCGCGGCGCGCGACGGGCGAATCAGCGAACTGCCGGGTTTCGGCGAAAAAACCGAGCGCACCATTCTAGACGCGATCGCGGCGCATGCAGCCGAAAGCAAACGATTCAAACTCGCGGTCGCCGCGCAGTACGCCGAGCCGCTGCGGAAATACCTCGAGAAAATTCCGGGCGTGTACCGGGCCATGCTCGCCGGCAGTTATCGCCGCTGCCGGGAAACCGTGGGCGATCTCGACATCCTGGTGACTGCGACCGACGCCGTAAAGGTGATGGACCGTTTCGTCGCCTACGACGAAGTGAAGGACGTGATGGCCAAGGGCAGCACGCGTTCCACGGTCATCCTCAAATCCGGCCTGCAAGTGGACCTCCGGGTGGTCGAAAAACATTGCTTCGGCGCAGCGCTGCAGTATTTCACCGGCTCCAAGACGCACAACATTGAAATCCGCCGACTGGCCCAGGAGCGCCAGCTGAAGATCAGCGAATACGGCGTGTTCAAAGGCGAAAGACGCATCGCTGGCGACACTGAGGAATCGGTGTACCGAGCCATCGGCCTGCCGTGGATCGCGCCCGAGCTGCGCGAGAATCGCGGCGAGATCGAGGCGGCGCGCGCCGGCAAGCTGCCGAAGCTCGTCGAGCTCGCCGATCTCAAGGGCGACCTGCACGCGCACACCAAGGCGACCGACGGGCACAATACCCTGAGCGAGATGGCCGAGGCGGCGCGCCGCCACGGGCTCGAATACCTCGCGATCACCGAACATTCGCGGCGGCTCACGGTCGCGCACGGGCTCGACCCCCAGCAGCTGCGCAAGCAGATGCACGAGATCGATCGGCTCAACGAGCAACTGCGCGAAATTACGCTGCTCAAGGGCATCGAGGTCGATATCCTCGAGGACGGCCGTCTCGACCTGCCCGACGATGTGCTGGCCGAATGCGATCTGGTGATCGGCGCGGTGCACAGCAAGTTCAGCCTGTCACGCGCGAAACAGACCGAACGCATACTGCGCGCCATGGAGCACCCGTATTTCACCCTCCTGGCGCATCCGACCGGGCGGCTGCTCGAGACCCGCGAGCCGTACGACGTCGATATGCTGCGTATCATCCGCCAGGCGCGCGGCCGCGGCTGTTTCCTCGAGCTCAACGCCCATCCCGAGCGGCTCGACTTGCTCGACGTGTACTGCCAGATGGCGCGCGATGAAGGCGTGCTGGTCGCCGTCAGTAGCGACGCGCACAGCACGCAGGATTTCGACAACCTCCGTTACGGCGTCGGCCAGGCGCGCCGCGGCTGGCTGGAGAAAAAAGACATCCTCAATACCCGGCCGCTCAAGCTGCTTCGGACGCTGCTTCGGCGTACAATTTCCTGAACGGCGGAATTGGAGAAGGCACACAAAACGTGCTTCTCAATTCCAACCGCACGGCATATTTCTCTTTACGCCCATGGTCAAACAAACCGGCAAAATCACATTCGACAGGACCGACGCCTTGATCGTCGTGGATGTCCAGAATGACTTTCTCCCCGGCGGCAGTCTTGCCGTGCCCGAGGGCGACCGGGTCGTGCCGGTGTTGAACCGTTACGTCGAGATCTTTGCAGCGCGGGCGTTGCCGGTCTACGCCACCCGCGACTGGCACCCGACGAACCATTGCTCGTTCGCGGCCCAGGGGGGCCCGTGGCCGCCGCACTGCGTTGCCGGGTCAACCGGCGCCGCGTTTGCTCCCGGGCTGAAGCTGCCGACGCAAATAACGATCATTTCGAAGGCCACTGCCATCGACCAGGACGCCTATTCCGGCTTTGAAGGCACCGATCTCGACGCGCGGCTCAAGGCCCTCGGGGTACGGCGCGTGTTCGTCGGCGGGCTCGCGACCGATTACTGCGTGCTGAACACGGTGCGCGATGCGCGCCGCCACGGATATGACGTATATTTCCTGACGGACGCGATTCGTGCCGTCAACGTAAAGCCCGACGACGGGCAACGGGCCGAAGAGGAAATGCGGCGCCTCGGCGCCAAACCTGTGACCCTGACCGCGATTGCCGCGTAAATGAAGTCCTGTCATGAATCCCTAAAAATGATTGACCTCGAAAAAAGCGCGCTGCTCACCGATTTGTACCAGCTTACGATGCTGCAGGCTTATTTCGAGCAGGGCATGAACGAGCAAGCCGTGTTCGAATTTTTCGTGCGGCGGCTGCCGCAGAACCGCGGCTTTCTCTTGGCCGCCGGTCTCGAGCAGGCGCTGCAATTCCTCGAGAACCTGCGCTTCACCGACGCCGAGCTCGACTGGGTACGCCGTAGCCGCCGCTTCAGCGCCGATTTCCCCGACTGGCTCGCCAGCCTGCGCTTCACCGGCGAGGTGCACGCCATGCCGGAGGGCACCGCGTTCTTCGCCGACGAGCCGATCCTGCGCGTCACCGCGCCGATCGCCCAGGCGCAACTCGTGGAAAGCCGGCTGATTAACCTGCTGCACTTCCAGACGCTGGTGGCATCGAAAGCGGCGCGCGTGGTGCTGGTCGCCGGCGGCAAGCTGCTGGTCGACTTCGGCATGCGGCGTGCGCACGGCGCCGAGGCGGCGCTCTACGCCGCGCGCGCCAGCTACCTCGCCGGGTTTCACGGCACCTCCAACGTGCTGGCCGGCGCCGAGTACGGGATAACG
>DASPRK010000030.1:0-14227 GCA_035624495.1 Methylomirabilis sp. (SeqCode)
TTCTCTTGGCGCTGAAGGCCTCCTTCGGCCAGTCGGCGGCCAGGGCCTGATACGGGGAGAGCAGCCCTAAGCTGCCGGCGGCGGTGGCGACCACCACGGCAAGGGTGCATTTCAGGAAGGTGCGGCGTTGGGGGTGGGTCACGGGGTCCTCCGGATGAAGAATGTAATTGATTTAATGAACAGCCTTGAAAAGATTTGCGTCGGACGACGAGACGTTACAGCGTCAAAACAAAGTCCACGACCTTGTCGATCTCATCCGGCGTCAGAATCTGATGCCGTCCAAACGGCGGCATGACGGTATTGGGGTTGGCCTTGGAAGCGTCGTAAATCTGCGCGCGCAGTTTCGCTTTGTCCGGCCAGCGTTGCGCCACGTTTACCAGCGCGGGCGCGATGTTGCCGTAAGTTGTGCCGGCAATTTCGTGACAGGCCATGCAGTTGCCCTTTGTGCGGGTGATGGCGATGCAACCGCCCTGGGTGACGGCGTCTTTGGGCGGGTTGGCTTTGTTTTCGCACACGGCGGGATCCGGTGCGCCGCCGCCGGCATGGGCGGATGAGGCCATCACAAGCGGACCAAGTCCCAGTACGGCAGCGGTGATGCCGGTCTTCACAACGAAGTGGATCATCTTTCGCATTGCTCCTCCTTTAAAGATCGTTTCTATTGAAAAACCACCGGCGAACTGTTCCCCACCCGTTCCACGATGGATTCGCCTGGATCAACACCCGGAATAACGTGTCCTGCGCGCGTCGAAGGCGGGAGTCAGGATACCTTGCTGGCAACGGATGGCAAGACCCCTTCTGTTTCTTCATTAAGCACTTGCTGATGTATGAGACATTGCCAGAAACCGGCGGAAAATCCACAAATATCCAAAGGGACGCACCAACGGCGGTTATTATTCCCCGGCCCACGGGCCCGGCAATTGGCGAGAGTTTATTTCTTTTGCGCCGCGATTTCATCCTTGATCGCGCTGATACGGGCCTCGACGCTCGACTGGCGATAGAAGTTATCTCCGGCGTAACGCGAGGCCAGCTGTAATTGTTCTATGGCCGCCTGCGGGTTCCCGTTCAGGTAGTAATGTTCGGCAAGGGCCTTGTGCGCATCGTACTGGGCACCGGTGTTGCCCGCAGCTTCAGCGAGCATTTTATAGAGTGCCGGATCGTCCGGTTGCAATTGCAGGGCGCTTTTCAGAATATCCCTGGCTTGGGGGTAATTCTCCGTTTCCAGCAAGGCCCTGGCGTAATAGCGCATCAGGGCGGTATTGGAGGGCGTTCTGGCGTAGGCGGCGGCGTAAAGCGAAAGCGCCTCTTTGTAATTCTGCGCCGCCATTTCGATCTCGGCCTGCTGAACCCGATAGAAAGTATCGTTCGGATGGCGTTCCAGGAGTTTCTGGATCTCCACGCGCGCGGTCGGCAACTGGCGCGCGCGCAAGAGCGCCACGACGTAGCCGTAGCGCTCGGCGTCGACATTGCGGTATTTACCGGTGGCAAGATTGTCCTTGAAGCCGCGTGCGATCTCGTTCGGATCACCGGGAGCGAGCGCCAGGATTTTCGCGCGAAAGTGTTCGTATTCGACGCTGTCGGGTTTCGGGCGATAGTGATACTGCTGGATATACTCGCGGGCGCGGTTGAGCGCGTCGGCGATGCGGTTGGTCGTCACCGGGTGATCGCGCAGAAATTCCGGAAGATTCGTCTCATTTACTCGGTTGAGATTCTGCATACGCTCGAAGAACGCCGGCATGGCGCGCGGATCGAAGCCGGACCGCGCCAGGGTGCGCATACCAATACGGTCCGCTTCCTCTTCGAACTCGCGCGTGAAAGTGAGTTGCCTTTGGGCGACCGCGGCGCTCGTCATGGCGATGGCCGCCTCGCCCCCCTGGTGTCCGGAAGCGGCCAGCAGAATTCCGGCAAGGAGCGCCGCCATGGCGGGCAGCGTCGTGTGCTGCGATTCGACGATCATCCGCGGGATATGCCGTTGCGTGATGTGCGAAATTTCATGGGCCAGCACCGAGGCCAGCTCGCCCTCGCTTTGTGTCGCCTGGATCAGGCCCGTGTGCACGAAAATGAATCCGCCCGGCACGGCGAAGGCGTTGATAGTCGGGTCCTCGATGATGAAAAACCGGAAATCCTGTTGCGGCTCGTCGCTATGCGAAGCCAGCTTCTGTCCCAACGATTGAATGTACTGGTTGAGTTCCGGATCGTCTTCAAACGTGAGTGAGCGGCGTGCTTGCCGCATGAAGTCTTCACCGAGCTTGCGTTCCTGGGCCGGCGAGATGACCGCCAGCGATTCGTCTCCCAGATCCGGGAGGTTGGCGTTATCGGCGTGCGCGGGTATCGGGATCAACTGGCCAAGCAGGCTAATCGCCAAGACAAACCGGCCGCAGATTCGCCGCATGGTTTGAATTGTCGGTTTGTCGGAATGAAACATCGATGTAAGACGTGCCCCCATTTTGAGATCATCTGTGGCGTATTGGCGTGGACAGCCCTTGGCGGCGACGGAGGGGCTTGCGTGTCCGGAAAACGGTCGTTGCGTGTGAAGTTTTGACCATCTGAAAGCTTTCGGGTTTACCCGCTCTCAAACCAGCACAAAGGTTATTCCGATAAATTTATCGTTATATGGAGTCGAATACCATGTATTTCAATGGGTTATTTGCTGAGGCGAGCTTTTGGGTGTTGGGAAAATCGCTCCAGGTGTCGGGAGAAATAGTGCTTTTAGGAATAGCCAACAAGATCACGGAGGCAACGACGCCCCGACGCGTTTGCCCTGTTTAATCCTAATTTAGAAATCTATACTATACCGCCTCCAGATTTCACCGATCTAGAAATATCGCTTTATTGACTGAGGAGCAAAAATGGCTGATCAAGAATTAGATGCACGCGGACTGAACTGCCCGCTTCCCATACTGCGCGCTAAGAAGGCGTTGAATACACTGACCTCCGGACAGACACTGCGAATCATCGCGACCGACCCGGGTTCCGTTAAGGACTTCCAGGCCTTCGCCAAGCAGACGGGAAACGCTCTGCTGGAGTCGAACGAGTCCAACGGCGAATACACCTTCTTGCTGAAGAAAGCGTAAAAAATTCGATCAGCGCGGGTGGAAATGGCGATCTGTTCAGGATTGTCACCGCCCGGGAGCGCCGGGGCAGATGCCGTACGCGCATCATCCGTGACAGTTCCCTTCCAAGCTTGCATGCGATTCATCATAACCAAAGGGGCACATGACGTGCCCCTTTGGTTTTTCCGTACACCCACTTACATCATGGATTTGAGATAGGTCAATATATCCAAGCATTGATCACGCTTATGCTTTGCGCGTTAATAACGGACAGGCAACGCCACTCTCAATCACAGCAGGAGGCCGGATATGGGTGCAGTGCGTGGATGCAGTATTCCCGAAGAGTTGATGTACAACATCGACAGCAATGTCTGGGCGAAGCGCGAAGCGGATGGCAACGTCACCATTGGTCTGACTTCCTATGCCTGTTCGCTGGCCGGGGAGATCGTCTCTTACACGCCGAAAAAAATCGGCAAGGCCGTCGAGAAAGACAAATCCTGTGCCACGGTTGAATCCGGGAAATGGGTAGGACCCGTCAAGGCGCCCGTGGCCGGTGAGGTCGTGGCGGTGAACGATGCCGTCGCCGCCAAACCCGGTACCATCAACAAGGATCCCTATACCCAGGGTTGGATCGTAAAGGTGAAACCGGCCAACTGGGATGCCGACGCCGCGAGCCTCAAGACGGGTGGTGATGCGCTCGCCGCGTTCGAGACCAAGATGCAGGCCGACGGTTTCAAGGGTTGTTGACGGCGCGACGGCGGACCACCGCTAAATTCATCACCCCACGCCGGCACGGAGCGGTGCATGACGAAGTGGCGCGACATCGTGCAGAACATCGAGGCGCTCGAAGACCTGTCCTGGCGGGATGACCTCGTCACGCAAATGGAAGAACGCGGTTCGCATCGAATTGACTCGCGGCCCGGCATAATTTTCTACACTCCCACCTTCAAATCGTTTCAATCGTCGGAGATCCACGGTTGTGGCCGCAACGCCTGGCCCGCGGTTTCCATCACCGGCTCGGACTGCAAGCTCCAATGCGACCATTGCAAGGCCAAGATCCTCGCGCCTCTGATTCCGGCGCGCACCCCCGAGCAGCTGTGGCAAGTCGTCAACGATCTGATCGCCGAAGGGGCGCAGGGTATGCTATTGACGGGTGGTTCCAATCACCGCAACGAAGTCGAATACGATCCTTACTATCCCGTGGTGCGCCGCCTCAAGGACGCGTACCCCTCGTTCAAGATCGCCGTGCACACGGCGCTGGTCGATACGGACGCCGCGCGGCGCATGGAGGATTCCGGCATCGACGTAGCCATGATGGACATGATCGGGGCGCAGGAGACCGTCACCCAGGTCTATCACCTCAAACGGCCGGTCGCGGATTTCGAACGCACGCTGGAAGTGCTGGTGCAGACCGGCATGAAAGTGGTGCCGCACATCGTCATCGGTCTGCATTACGGGAAGTTGCTGGGGGAATGGAAGGCGCTCGAGATGATCCAGCGCCATCGTCCCGACGCCCTGGTGCTGGTGGTGGTCATGCCTATCTATGCCACCGCCAGGCGCCCATTCGCCACGCCAGACCCCCACGAGGTCGGGCAGTTCTTCCTCCTGGCGCGCGCCGCGCTTCCGGATATCCCGCTGCTGCTCGGTTGCGCCCGTCCCCCGGGGGCCGCGAAGGCGGTGATCGATGCCTATGCGGTCATGGCCGGGGTCAACGGCATGGCGCATCCCTCGGACGGAGTGGTGGAACTCGCCGTGCGGCTCGGACGGACCGTGCGCGTGACGCCGGCGTGCTGTTCCATCGCCGTCGGCGACGAAGTTCTGGCCCTCGACGGCGGTGACGGCGGCCTGGCGCTGGACGTGGAAGCCGTGCTGAAGCAGCAAGCACAACGCCGCCTGAAAGGCATTTCCGTGGTGAGTCAGACTTCCGGCGGGTGCTGCGGATCGTGATACCGACGCGCGCAACGTGGCGTCTCATCGATACCGGGCTGCGGCCGGCGGCCGAGAACATCGCGATCAACCGCGCCATGCTCGAGGCGCACCAGCAGGGGCAGATCCCGCACACGCTGCGTTTTCTGCGTTTCACGCCGAGCGCGCTGGTCGGTTTTCATCAGAGCGTCGAACAGGAGCTGCGAACCGATTACTGCGCCGCCCACGGCATCGCCATTCAGCGCCGCATCACCGGCGGCGGCGCGATTTATTTTGACGAAACCCAGATCGGCTGGGAGCTGTATCTGGACCGCAAGACCCTCGGCACTGCCGACATGCAGGAAATCTCGCGCCGGATCTGCGAGCTGGCCGCGGCCGGCATACGCCGGCTGGGGGTGGAGGCGCATTTCCGTCCGCGCAATGACATCGAGGTGCACGGCCGCAAGATCTCCGGCACCGGCGGCGCCTTCGAGGGCGACTCGATCATGTACCAGGGCACGCTGCTGATCGACTTCGACATAGAAAAAATGATGCGGGTGCTGCGGATCCCGGCGGAGAAACTGTCCGACAAGGCGATCGCCTCGGCGCGCGAACGCGTCGCCAACCTGAAAGACCTCCTGGGCGCCGTGCCGGAGCGGGAAACGGTGATGGCGGCGCTAACGCAGTCCTTCGCGGAAGGCTTCAGCGTCGATTTCGAACGGGTAAGCGGCATGAGCGCCGAGGAGCAGAATAAATTTCAGCAGGCGCTCGCCGAGATCGATCACCCGGACTGGATCAATCTGGTCGACCGCCCGTTGTCAGATGCGCCGCTCATCGAAGGCGTGCACAAGGCCGAGGGCGGGTTGCTGCGCGTGGCGCTGGCTTTGGACTTGTCAACCGGACGGATCAAGCAGGCGTGGTTCACGGGGGATTTCTTCGTCAATCCCAGACGCATAATCGCCGACCTCGAAGCCGCGCTGCGGGAATCCCCGCTTGATCGTGTGCGTCGAACGGTGGATGCATTTTTCCACGACCATCCGGCGGAGATGTTGCGCCTCCGTCCGGCGGATTTTGCCCACGCCATCGAGACTGCCGTAGCTTCGATGACGGGCAACCCGCTCTCTATCGCCGGCGCGGAACGACCATGACGCGCACCGTGGACGTGCTGGTGGTGGGCATCGGACCCGGCGGCGCGGCGGCGGCCTGGGGCGCCGCGACGGCCGGGCTCGAGGTCCTGGCGGTCGAAAAGAAAAAACGCATCGGCGAACCAGTGCAATGCGCCGAGTTCATCCCCGGTCCCCTGGTTGAATATGCGCGTTCCGACGACGTGCGGTCGCAGGCCATCGATGGAATGAAAACCTATCTGCCTTCGGGGACAGTGACGGCCTCGGCTTTCGCCGGCTTGATGGTGGATCGCGCCAGCTTCGACCGGGCGCTGGCGGCACGTGCCGCATCGGCTGGGGCAGAAATCATGTCGGATACCGCGTTGGTTGCCGTGGAACCCGATCAGCGTGTTGCGTGGATTCGCCAGAAGGGGCAGACCCGCACTATCGCTTACCGGGTTCTGATCGGCGCGGATGGGCCGCATTCGGCGACGGCGCGATTGCTCGGTTTGCCGGCCTTGCCCGTGATCCATTCCCGGCAGTACACGGTGCCGCTCACCGGGCTGTATTCGGATTCCGATGTCTGGTTGTCCGACGAGTTTCCCGGCGGTTACGCCTGGCTGTTTCCCAAGGGGAAGCTCGCGAACCTCGGTCTCGGCGCCGATCGGCGCTTCGAGCCGGACCTGAAAGCTGCGCTCGAGCGCCTGCATGCCGAGCTCGTCCGGCAGGGGCGGGTGGGCGCGGAAGTGCTGCAGCGCACCGGCGGCGCCATTCCGGTGGGTGGCCTGCGCCCAAATCTGCACTGGAAACACGTCCTGTTCGTCGGCGATGCCGCCGGGTTTACGCATCCCATCACCGGCGCCGGGATCGCCGCTGCCGTGCAATCCGGCGAGCGCGCGGGGCTCGCGGCGGCGGAATACGTCGCCGGCGATGGAGGCGCGCTGGATGCCTATGACGAAGACATGCGCGAACAATACGGTCCGGCGCTGGCGCGCGCCGTGGAACGGCGCGCCTATCTTGCCGGGCATTGGCGCCAGGCGGGCGCCAACGATGACGGGGTCCAGCGTCGCGGCTGGATCGCCTTTAACGAATACTTTGCCTGAATCGAAGGAGACGCCATGAGCGCAGCCACCGATGCCGATGCGATGCCCGTCACGTTTTACCGCCCGAACTACCACATCAAGACGCCCGCGATGCGTTCGCCCGAGTACGTGCAGATGTCCACGGCCGCGGCCATCACCCTGGGCCTGGTCGAAGGCCGGATGCATCGCACGGCGTGCACGCATTGCCTGAATCTGCTTGTCACCTATCCGGAAGGTTGCCGCGCCAACTGCGCCTACTGCGGGCTGGCGCGGCATCGGGAAGAGACGCGCGACTACGCCGATCGCAATTTTATTCGCGTGGACTGGCCGGCGGTGCGGTACGACGAGGTGCTGGCTCGTGTCAAAAACGGCGCGGATCGCCACCAGTTCGAGCGCATGTGTATTTCCATGATCAGCCATCCGGATTCCAACAACGACACGTTCGTGTTGCTGGAGCAATGGGTGAAGGCGGTGCCGGGAATACCGGTTTCGATCCTGTCCAATCCGACCACCCTCGACTACGACGATCTGGTACGGCTGCGCGACCTGGGCGCGGAGATCTTCACCGTCGCCCTCGACGCCGTGACGCCGGAGATATTCGACCGCACGCGCGGGCGCGGCGTGGACAGCCCGCACAAATGGGAAAAATACTGGCGCACGCTCGAGTGGGCGGCCGAGATTTTCGGCCCGGAACGGTTCGGTGCGCACCTCATCTGCGGCATGGGCGAGACCGAGCGGGAAATCCTGGAGGTGGCGCAGAAGATACGCGACAGGGGTGGGCACAATCACATGTTCGCGTTTTTTCCCGAACGCGGCTCATTGATGGAGGACTGGGAACCGGTCCCACGCGATCAGTGGCGGCGCGTGCAGCTGGCGCGCTTCATCATCGATTACGCCGGCGGGCATATTAGTAAGATGGACTTCGACGAATCCGGCCGGGTGGTGAATTTCGGGATTGCCCGTAAGCGGCTCGATGCGCTCATCGATTCAGGCAAGCCGTTTCAAACCTCCGGTTGCCCGGGACATGACAATGAAGTGTCCGCCTGCAACCGGCCGTACGGCGACTCCATGCCGGGCGATATCCGCTCCTATCCGTTTGCGCTCAAAGCGCGTGATGCGGATATCGTGCGGCGACAAATGGCAGGAGAGGAAATTCCAAGCTACGAAGACAGCCCGTAAACGGCTGCGGCAAAGATATAAATTATTATTATTCAATAAGATATATTTATTTTCTGTGCGAAGACGTTAGCAGTTTGACATTTATTCCCCCTCGTCTTTACTTCCGGTGAAGTGTGGTAACTCAGGGACGATTGTAGCGGCACCCGCAACGACTCATCGCTGAGCGCACCAAACCATACGGGGTCTTCCTTAAATAATAAAGTTGACTGGCGCGTGTTTATTTTTCGCGCGGAGGTTTTCCAGTCAACCAGCATCGGAAATCAGTTTGATTGGGACGGGAGCGGGTTGCTCCGCAACTTTTTCGGAGGTAGATGACATGTCGGGCATGAAAAGGAATGTGGCATTGGCTTTGGCGGTCGCGGCGGCGGTGGCGGCGCCGGGCGCGTTCGCGACGAACGGATACTTCACGGAAGGCGAGGGCACGGTGAACCGCGGCATGGCGGGCGCCGGTATCGCGATGCCGCAGGACGCACTGGCGGCGGCGGTCAACCCGGCCGGTCTCGTCAAGCTCGGCGGGCGCATGGATATCGCCCTCGGTGTGTTTCGTCCCGACCGGAAATATGAGATCAGCGGCAACGATTGTTCTTTTTTGTATTCAGGTTGTACTCTCAATGGCTCGGGTAACGGCAACGACGACGGCAACTTCTGGATCCCGTCTTTTGGTTACAACATGAAGCTCAGCAGCACCGACGCCTTCAACATCTCGGTGTACGGCAATGGCGGCATGAACACTAACTACAGTAATGCAGTGTTCGGAGCCTTTGGTAGTACGGGCAACACCGGCGTGGACCTGTCTCAACTCTTCGTCAATGGTGCCTACGCGCACAGTTTCGGCGCATTGTCGGTCGGCGGCAGCGCCATCTTTGCCTATCAGCGCTTCAAGGCTTACGGTCTGCAGGCGTTCGACGCTCCCGCCAACCCGTTTGCTTCTACGAGTCCCGGCAATGTGAGCAATAATGGTTATGACACCACCAATGGCTTTGGTGTTCGTTTGGGCGTGCTGTATGACATCAACAAGGACGTTAGCGTCGGCGCTACCTATCAGAGCAAGATCAAGGGTCAGTTCGACAAGTACAGGGGCCTGTTCGCCGAGCAGGGTGAGTTCGACATTCCCTCGACCTATGGTGTCGGCATTGCCTGGAAGGCATCGCCGGTCGTGGATGTGGCCTTCGATTGGGTGAAGATCAAGTACACAGATTCCAAGTCGGTCTCCAACAGTTTTGCCAATATCTTGAATTGCCCGGCCTTTGGAGGGACCGATCAAAGCAGTTGCCTCGGTGGCGATAACGGGGCTGGTTTTGGTTGGACGGACATTAATGTCTATAAGCTGGGCGTTCAGTACAAGGCAAGCGGTGGGTGGACATGGCGCGGCGGCTGGAACCATGGCGATAACCCGATTCCAAGCAGTCAGGCTGTCATCAACATCCTGGCGCCGGGCGTGGTGCAGGATCACTTGAACTTCGGCTTTACCAAGGCGATGGACAAGAATAGCGACGTGAACTTCATGTTCATGCACGCGTTCGAGAAGAAGGTCAGCGGTGATATTCCGGCTGCTTTTGGCGGCGGCACCGCCGAGATCCAGATGCAGGAGAACTATGCCGAGATCGGCTACTCGAAGAAGTTCTGATCCACAAGTCGCCTGAGTTTATGTGCAGTTAAACGCTGGTGGGGCCATGTCAAAAACATGGCCCCTTTTTATTTCATCCGTTTCCGGTTTTGACATTCATGAAAAAGAATTGTTTGTGATTCAGGTGCGCCAAGAGGAGAAAAATCCCCATGTTCACCCGATATCGCGTTAAATTGTTTGCTTTCCTGTTGCTGCTCGCGACACCCGCGGTGCAGGCGCAAGCATTCAAGCCCTTTATCATGGGCGATACCCCTCCCGGCGACCTGAAACAAGTGGCCGAGAACGTGAAGTCGAAGCTGACGCTGCAGGGATTTGAGATCGTCGGCGCCTATTCACCTTATCCCGACGCAGTCGTTATCTGCGCCACTAATCACGAACTGAAAACGATTGCTGCCAAGGTCCCGAATGGCGGATTCGGCGTGGCGCAGCGGGTGGCGGTAACGGACGTGAAGGGGAAAATCCAAGTCTCCTACGTGAACCCGGCCTATCTCGGCACGGCCTACGGCATGGGCAAGCTGGAAAATATTTCTGCCAAGCTCAAGGCCGCTCTTGGCGCCGTCAAGCCGTTCGGCGCCGAGAAAGGCATCCCGGAGGAAAAGCTCGGCCCCGGGGTCTACCGCTACGCCATGATGATGCCATATTTCAATGACATCGACGTATACATGGAACACAAGGATTACAAGACCGCGGTCGAAACGGTGGAAAAGAACCTGGCGGCTGGCGTGGGCGGCACCAAGAAGGTTTATCGCATCGACCTGCCGGGCAAGCCGGTCAGCGTGTTCGGTGTCGCGATTCCCAAGGGTGACGGCGTCAACAAAGGCAACAAGGACACCGACAAGGAAATCATGGACATCGTCGATTTTGGCGATTTGAAACACACGGCCTATCTGCCGTACGAGATAATGGTGGACGGCAACCGGGTGATCGCGCTGCGCGCGCGTTATCGTATCGCCTTGAATTTCCCCGATACCAAGATGTACGGGGAGCACGGCTTCACCAAAATCATGACGGCGCCCTGGGGTATCCAGTTGGCGCTGGAAGCCGTGGCCGGTTTCAAACGCGAATAATAACAACCTGATCCGCTGTCCGGCCGAAACACCGGGTGGGCGGGTTTCGTTGCACTTAACGGACACGCTTCGGCGTGTCCGTTTTTTTGTGCGATATGGACCTGTAGTCCGCCCCTTTGCCTCTGTGACTCCGCAATCGGCACATCCATGTGCCGCTGCCGGAGCCCGTGCCAGGGATGGCGCAGGCAACAGTCACTCCCGGCGAATGTTCCTGGACAGGGCAAATCCAGGCCGTCAACCGGGCGATTCGTACCAATCGCATGGTCGGCAGGATGATCTAAACTAAACACAGTCGACACATACAGCAGAACCATGCCAGAAGCGACCAATCCCAGTATCAACGCGGCGCCAGCCGCCGACGCCGTCACGATCAGCGGCTCCACCGATCCGCTCAAACTGTTGAGCCAGGTATTGGCGCACGCCGTGCGCGTCAACGCGTCGGACATCCACCTGCGCACGCGCAACCACCCGATCCTGCGCGTGGATGGCAACTTGCGGGCGGTGCGCGAGATTCCTCCGTTGCCCCCGGATTTCATGGAACGGCTTTCGCGCACCATGATGTCGGCGCGGCTGTTGGCCCAGTTCGAGAAGTCGCACCAGGTGGACCTCTCGATCGGCTTCAAGGACATCGGGCGCGTGCGCGCCAACATCTTTTATCAGCGCGGTTCGATCGGCATGGTGCTGCGCGTGATCAGCACCAACATACCGCCGCCCGAGGAACTGTTCCTGCCGGAGATCGTCATGGGTCTGACGAAACTGGAGCGCGGACTGGTACTGCTGACGGGTGCCACCGGTTCCGGCAAGTCGACCACGCTGGCCTCGCTCATCAACGGTATCAATTTGTCACGCAGCGAGCACATCATCACCATCGAAGATCCGATCGAGTTCCTGTTTTCGGAAAAACGCTCGATCATCACCCAGCGCGAGGTCGGCATAGACACCAATACCTTCGCCGACGCCATGCGCGCCGCGTTGCGCGAGGACCCCGATGTCATCCTGCTCGGCGAGATGCGCGATCCGGAAACCATCGAAACCGCCATGACGGCGGCGGAAACCGGACACCTGGTGTTCTCCACCGTGCACTCGCCGGCGGCCGCCGAAACCATCACCCGCATCGTCACCAGCTTTCCGCCGGAGGCGCAGGTCGCCGTTCGCGCCAAACTCGCCCAGAACCTGCGTGGCGTGGTCAGCCAGCGGCTGCTGCCGCGCAAGAACGGTCAGGGCCGCATCGTGGCGTGCGAGGTCATGACGGTATCGGCGCTGGCGCGCGAGTACATTCTTGACCCACTGAAGATCAAGGAGCTGGGCGATCTCATTCGGAAGGGAACCCTGGCCGAGGGCATGCTCAACTTCGATACGTCGCTGTTCAATCTGGTCAAACAGGGGCACATCGACGAAGAAACCGCCCTGTTTTATGCCAGCAGCGCGACCGATCTCAAGCTCAGGCTCGAAGGCTACGCCTAGGGTTCGGAATCGGGGCGTGCCGGGCAGTTTGTGGTCGACTGGCCATGCGAAGCTGGTATCTTCGCGGCATGGTACCCCGAAGCCGGGTTTTGTGTTGAAATGCGCCGTCTTACATAATTATTAAGAACCAATCCGGCAAACTTCCTTCAGGGCGGGCGAGACAATTCCATGGCGGATCGAAGACTGCAGGTATTTCATACCGTTGCGCGTCTGCTGAGTTTCACGAAAGCGGCCGAAACGCTGCACATGACGCAACCGGCGGTCACGTTCCAAATCCGGCAGCTCGAGGAATATTTCAACACCCGCCTGTTCGACCGCACCCACAACCGCATCAGCCTGACGGCAGCCGGCGAACGCGTGTTCGAGTACGCGGAACGCATCCTCACGCTCTACTCCGAAATGGATAACCGGGTGCGCGAGCTCACCGGTGACGTCAGCGGCATCCTGATCATCGGCGCGAGCACGACCATCGCGGAGTACATGCTGCCGAGCCTGCTGGGCGAGTTCAAGGAAAAGCATCCCAACATCAACCTCCGCCTGAAGGTGTCGAATTCCGTCGGCATCGTGCACATGGTTGAGGACAACTCGGTGGACGTGGGCATCGTCGAATCGCCGATTGCCAACAAGAACCTGGTGGTGGAGGTGTGCTGGCACGACAAGCTTGTCTTCATCTGTCCGCCACAGCACCCCCTCGCGAAAAAATCCAGGATCACTGCCCAGGACATAGTGGGCCTGCCTTTTGTCTCGCGCGAGGAGGGTTCCGGTACGCGCGAGTTCATCTGCGAGTATCTCGCCAAAAACAACATGCAGTTGCACGATCTGAATCTGAGCGTCGAGGTGGGCAATCCCGAGGCCGTCAAGAGCGCGGTCGAGGCGGGTCTGGGCGTGTCGATTGTCTCGCAGGCCACGGTTATCAAGGAATTGAAGCTGGGCACGCTGGCCGCCCTTCCGCTCGATCCGCAGCTCGAGCGCCCGTTTTCCATTGTCTTCCAGCGGCAGAAATTCCGCCTGCGCGCCATGGACGAGTTCATGGATTTCGCCCACGAGCACTGTGAAAAACGTTCGGTGCAATAGCAAACGGCGGGCGATCTGAGGTCCATCGTGTCGGACGCCATCGAAAAACGCCTTGCCGAAATCGTCCGGCGGCTTCCCGCCGCGCAGGCAGAAGCGTTGCTGGAATATGCCGAGTTTCTGCTGCTGCGTCATGGCGGCGGTGCAACGCTGGATGAAAACGCAGGCATCGCGGTCCCTGAGATACCGCCGCCGCTCGACATTCCCCGACCCGGTGACGAGACGGTGGTCAAGGCGATCAAACGCCTGCGCGCCACTTACCCCATGCTCGACGCACGCAAGCTCTTGAATCAGACCTCGGAGCTCATGACGCAACACATCGTGCAGGGGCGCGAGGCGGGGGAAGTGATCGAGGAACTGGAGATTCTTTTCCGCGCGCATTACCAGCGGTTAGCGGGGAATAACGATAAGGATTAGTCGTTGGAAAGATACTGAAGCTGGTTTGTCATTCCCGCGTAAGCGGGCATCCAGGATTTGATTAACAAAAGCCGCCGAAAGGCGGCTTTTGTATTTTTTGTCACCCCGGCGAAAGTCGGGGTCCAGGCCTTGAATGGTATCGCGCGCTTGGCGCGCGATTCTCACAAGCTACTTGTGGGTGGCTGACCCACGGCAGGTGACTTTCTCTTGCTTGTCCAAGAGAAAGTCACCAAAGAGAAAGACACCCCGGAGCCGCCGAATA
>DASPRK010000034.1:0-9967 GCA_035624495.1 Methylomirabilis sp. (SeqCode)
GGCCATTTGCGCCCAGGAGGCGCCGCGACTGGCCGCCGCGGAAAAAGCGCTGACCAACTCTGGTACGGTGTTCGCGGCGATCGCCGATGTCGGCGATCGCCGGCAAGTGAACGCCTTGGTCGAGTCGACGCGCCGGCGCCTAGGGGACATCGACGTCTTGGTCAACAATGCCGGGCGCCTGTGGAGCGGACTGTTCGCCGAACAACCTCCGGAAACAATCGACCAGGTGCTGGAATGTAATATCAAGGGGGTGATGAATACGACCCGTGCGGTACTGCCCGATATGCTGGCGCGCGGCACGGGCGTCATCATCAACGTTGCCTCCGGCGCCGGTCTCACGGGCTACGCGGGACTGGCCAGTTATTGCGCCTCCAAATTCGCCGTGGTCGGATTCACCGAAAGCCTCGCGCAGGAAGTCATTACGCGCGGCGTGCGCGTATATGCCGTGTGTCCCGGCGCGGTGAACACCGACATGCAGCGGCAATATTCCGGGACACGCATGGGGATAGCGCCGGGGCGGGTGGCTGAAAAAATTCTGTCGCTCGCCGGTCCGCGGGCGCCGATCCGGTCCGGGGGCTGCCTCGAAATCCCGAATTAACCCTTATGGCGAAGAAAATCCAATCAGTGTGTCGCGCAACTCTTTTTTCAGAATCGAAGCGGCCTGATCGAGCGCGCGCTGACGCGAAACCGCCGGGTCCTGAGCCGAAGATTTGATGTCCCAGCGCCGGCTGCCGCGCACGCGGTTGCTTCCTGTTTCCTTCAGCGTGACTTCCAGCGTACCATGCTGCCAATACCAGCCTTCGCGCAGGCCGAGATTTTCGAGCGGCAGGCGCGCCTCCAACACGTAGTCCGGCTGCGCGCCGGTCTCGATCAGAAATCCGGCGCCGGCCACCGCCCCGTTGACCGCGGCGGCAAAACCGGGCGGCACGTCCGGGGCGTCGGTCGCGAGATGCACGCGATTGAGGAGCTCGGCGAGATCGGCGCCGAGTTTGGCGGTGTTCCATTCGGGCTCCTCGCCGCGTCCGGTCGGGTCCACGATGCTGAGGGATTTCTGATAGCCGGCGCGTTCCAGCTGGGCGTCCAGCGCATGACTGGCAGCACCGATTTTAGCGAGGATATCCGTGGCACCGCGCGCTTCAGCGAGATATTTGCGCGTAGCGGCGTCGAGACCTTCAATCTCCTGGCGCAGCCGTTGCGATGCCTGCAGGCGCGGCAAGACCGCCAACGCGAAGTGCGTCCGAGTCAGCGGGTCCTGCCATGTTTCCGCAACTTGAACGCCCTCGACAATCTGATCGGCGTGCGTGGTGATGCGGCGCGAGGCCTGCGCGGCGTATTCGCCGGCGGGCTTGGCGCTTCCGCCCGCGGCATCCGATTTCTGCATGTAGGTTTGCACGTCCTCGCTCTCGACCGAAACGGATACCTGGAAAATCTTGGCCAGGTCGGCGCGCGCCCGGTCGCGCGCCTCCTCCGCCGACGCCGCCTGGCCGCGGCCGATCAGGAATTGCTCGGCTTTGTATTTTTCGGACGGGCCGTTGATCCAGTCGGGAGTCTGCGGATGCGAGGCACAGGCGCCCATGGTGAACAATATGAAACTCAGCGTCGCCGCGTGCAGGCTTTTCATTGCGATCTCCTCGAGCTTGAAACGTAGGCTGGTATCCAGTGGGGCGAAACATAGGTCATGGCGCCTTGGCGTATGACGATGTTGGCGTATTCCTGCGTCGCCACGATCTGGCCGTTATTGTCCAGTAAATCGACTTTAATCGTGTAGGTTCCCGGCGACAAGGGCATACGCGCGAGGTAAATGCGTGACGGAAGCGTCAGCCAGCTGCGCGTGTCCGCGCGTTCCGTCACAACCCCGAAGATTTCCACCGCCAGCCCCGCCACGGCGGCCGCGGCGCCGGATCCATTCTGGTTTTGTTGTCGTGCGCTTTCCCGCACCGCCCGGGCCATTTCCGCCTTCACCACGGCGCGGGCCACGGCGCGCGCGGTGATCGCCGGCATCCGGCTCTCCAAATCCTTGACGGCGATGGCATCGATGTCTTCCGCCAATTCAGCGCGCGCCTGGACGTCGCCTGCTTCCACGCGCGCGCCGGTCACCGGCGTGGGGCGTTCTTCGTAATAAGGTAATGCGATGCGAACGATGTGGCCCGATCGCGGGTCCACCACCGTGGTGGCATGCTCGCGTTTGATGGGCGCGAGTCCGTCATGGAGAATGAACACCAGCTCGCCTTTCGCCGCCAATTCCTCGGCACTGGCCCAATGGTCGATGTGGAATTCTTGTTTGTATTTCCGCAATTCATCGGCCAACCCCATTTGCTCGGCCAGGCGCAACAAATCACGCTGGAGGTAATCCGGAGTTGGAACGCCGTATTTCTCGCCGTAACGACGATAGGCCTCGTAGGCTTGGCGGTAGGCGATCATGGCGTCACTAGGCTCTCCCATTTCTTCGTAAATCATGCCGGTGAGATACAGCGCCAGCGCGTCTTCGGTGTAACGGCTTTCCGGAATCCTCTGGGCGATTTCGCGCAGTTGTTCGTCCACCTGCAACGCTTCGACGCGCGCGTCAATAAGATTGCCGAGTTGCAGATAGTTGAGCGCCATGTACAGGTGCACCAGCACCTGCTCGTAGGTCTCGCCGGTATAGCTGCGCATGGCGTCGTTGACCGTCACGGATAGCGCCTGTTCCCGCAGGCTCACGGCGTTGAGCTCGTCCATGCGCGCCTTGGCCGCCTCGAAGCTCCGGTTGGATGCGGCGAAATCGCCGTTCATGCGCTCGAGCATCGCCTTGTTCAGCAGGTACACGACCTCATCGCGCTTCGGGTGTTGTTGCTTCTCGAGCGCCTGCAGTGCAGCGCCAAAGCGCTGCGCCGCCATGTCGCTCTCGATGTCAGAAAAGGAATCGCTGAAACTGGCGCAACCGCTCAGGGCGAGCGCCAGTAAAACGCCCAGAACGATCGGCCGCGTGGCGGAAATGGGGGCGCGCATGGCGGCGCGCGCGGCGCTCAGTAGCGGAGACTGCCGCGCTTGACGAGCTTCTTGATCTTCTTCTGCCCGACCCAGACCTTGACGTTGTCCACCAGGCTGATGAGCGTGAGATCCACCTGGTAGTACCGCACTTGCGAGGATCCCGAGGTGTCGATGATGGTGTTGATCGTGCCCTTGAGCATGTAATCGGCGCCGAGCTCCTGGCCCATCGGTTTGCGCGTGGCTTCGGCGGCGTTCAGGTCCTGGTCCTTGCGCTCCTCCCGGATCTCGCCGCGCTCGTTTCTGGACGCGACGAACTGGACCTTGCCCGAATTGATGAGTGAACGCTCCATGTCGTCGACGAAGGTATTCACGTTGATGTGCTCGTGCGACAGATTGACGACCTCACCCACGATGACGGCGGGTTTCTTGCTGTGCTTGCGCGTAAAATCCGGCAGCCAGTCGCGCGCCAGCGCGTCCTGGATCATTTCCTCGGACACCATGCGCGAGTCGGTGTCGTTCCAGGCGCCGGAGAGGTCCTTGACCTCGGTGGGTTCCATGCGCTCCACCGACGTACCGCAACCCGCGACGAACGCCGCGAGAAGAGCGACGGCCACCAGCGAAATCCATTTTGAACGGGCGCGAAGGTTCATTACTTTTTCTCCTGGGTTACGCGGTCGAAAATATTGTCGGCATTGCTTTCCAGATAACGCCGCATGTCCGCGTTCATGTCCTGGGCCGTGGAGAGGGTGTTCTTGACCTGCTTCATGTCGAGCTCGGCGATGGAATAAACGATGCTCGTCTTCTTGTCCTGCCAGCGGGCGATTATTTTGGCGCCGGCAAGATTGACCCGAGAGAGATTCTTGATCTGGCGCGACACCGCCTCTTCGGAAACCTTGCTGTCACCCGAGCGTCCGGCGGACTGATAGTCGTTCGAGACGACGTCCAGATACGAGGTGAAAATCCGCGCGAGTTCGGCGCGCGCCCGGTCGTCGGCGGTGGCGCGTTGCAGCGTCACGTCGCCCATCGGCGACGCCGAGCCGACGCCGTGAAACAGCCGTCCATCCTTTTCGCTGACATAGCTCGTACCTTTGTTCACCCAGTCCGGCGCGCCCTTGATGGCAAGATCGCTTTCCAATTTCGTCTGACCGGCGCACGCCGCCACCGCAGCGATAACAATAACCAGAAGCAGACGCGTCCAGAATTTCGGTTGACTCACTGTTATCTCCTTGGCTGGCAAACCGATTTTAATGAATATAAACGCCAACGATCGCGAAATGCAAAAAACGTCGGCGTTTCATGTCATTATAGGCGACGGATGATATCATTCCCAACCTGAAGCCAGCCCATGGAAATCCAGTTTTTGGGCGCCGCGCGCGAAGTCACCGGTTCGTGCCATATGGTGCGGTGCAGCGGCAATCAGCTGCTCATCGACTGCGGTCTGATCCAGGGCGGCCCCGCGGATGAAGCGCGCAACCGTGCGCCATTCCCGTTCAACCCGGGCGAGATCGACGCGGTGGTGCTGACACATGCCCATCTCGATCATTCCGGGCGGCTGCCGCTGCTGGTGAAAGCGGGTTTCCGCGGACCGATTTATACCCACCGAGCAACGCGCGACTTGTGCCAGATCATGCTCAAGGACGCCGCAGTCCTAAATGAGAAAGACGCCGAACACGAGAACCGCAGGCGTCTGCGCGCAGGCAAGCGACTGGTCGAGCCACTCTACTCACGCAACGACGCAGTGAAGGCCGTGCGCCTGTTCCAGGCGCTCGATTACGGCGCGGAACGGCAGATCCTGCCCGGCACGCGCGTGCGACTCCAGGACGCGGGACATATTCTCGGCTCGGCGATCGTGGAGCTGTGGCTCGAGGAAAACGGAAACCGACGCAAACTCGTGGCGAGCGGCGATCTGGGGCACGCCGGCGCGCCGATCCTGCGCAACCCGGAGGCGGTGCGCGAAGCCGATCTGGTGCTGCTCGAAAGCACCTACGGTGACCGTGAACACCGCTCGTGGGACGATACGCTGGCAGAACTGGGTGAAGTTTTCCACGAAGCACGGCGTGGCGAAGGCAACATTCTCATCCCCGCCTTCGCCGTCGGGCGGAGCCAGGAGCTGATCTACTTCATGAAACGCCACGGCAAGGAATGGGGAATCGATCGCTGGACCGTTTTTCTCGACAGTCCGATGGCGATCGAAGCCACGGAGGTCTATGCCAGACACTGGAAACTGTTCAACTCGGAAACCGTCCGACGGCGCAAAAACGACGGAGATACTTTCGACATGCCGAATCTCCACTTCTGCCGCAGTGCCGCGCAGTCCATGGCCATCAACCGCATACGGGCCGGCGCCATCGTCATCGCCGGCAGCGGCATGTGCGACGGCGGGCGCATCCGGCATCACTTCAAGCACAACCTGTGGCGCGAACAGTGCCACGTCATCTTTGCCGGCTTCCAGGCGCGCGGCACGCTCGGGCGCCAGATCGTGGACGGCGCGAAGATCGTGAAGCTCTGGGACGAGAACATCCGTGTGGCGGCGCGGATCCACACCATCGGCGGCCTGTCGGCCCACGCCGGCCAGTCCGGACTGATTGGCTGGTATCGCAATTTCGAGCGGCATCCGACGGTGGCGCTGGTGCACGGCGAAACCGATCCGATGAACGCCCTGACCCAGCGGTTGCGGGCCCTGCACGCGTCGGTGCTACTGCCCAAACCGAAGGAACGCATCGATCTGTTATCGCTAAAGAAATGAACATCAAACCGACGCTTTCGGCAGGCGTGGTGGTCGTGCGGCAAACGCAGGACATGTGGATGTACCTGTTGTTGCGCGCCTATGAGTACTGGGATTTTCCAAAGGGCATCGTCGAGCACGGCGAAGATCCGCTGGCGGCCGCCATTCGCGAAACCGAGGAAGAAACGACGCTTATTCGGCTCGACTTCCGCTGGGGCCACGGTTTCATCGAAACCGAGCCGTACGGCAAAAACAAGATCGCGCGCTACTATGTCGCGGAGTCAAAAGAAGGCGAGGTAAATTTGCCGGTCAGCGCCGAACTCGGACATCCAGAACATGACGAATACCGCTGGCTGGAGTATAAGTCAGCGAGACCGCTGCTGGTGCCGCGAGTGCAAACGGTACTCGACTGGGCTGCCAGCGTCGTCACCCGATGATGCAATCGGCACGCGGATGCTGCGTCGACGACCTCGCATCAAGGCTTGGAAATGTATGGACTGCCCTTGATGTAAAATCGCAGCGGCCGTCTGGCCCAGTGTTCCGCGTAGTCGACGCCAACCCTTGGTCGCTTGACGATGCTGAAACGTTCGGTCGCGGCAGGCCTGGCAATATAAAAACCGTCACTTATCAGGTCGTGTCCGTTGAAGCGCTTGTCGATTTTCATGGCCCTGCACAGCAGGCCGGGGCCCTGGGTTCGCTCCTCGATAGCCTTTATCGGCTCCACGGCGCGTAACAACACCGCGGAGGCGTGGCCTTCGCGTTCGGTGACCACGTTCATGCAGAAGTACATCCCGTAGATCATGTAGACATAGGCATGCCCCGGCGGGCCGAACATCACTTTGGTACGCTTCGTCAGCCCGCGCGCGGAATGGGCGGCGAGATCGTGCGGCCCGAGGTAGGCCTCCACTTCCACGATCCGGCCGACACGTTCCACCCCGCGTGTTTCGTGAACCAAAAATTTACCCAACAATTCCCGGGCGACCGTAATCGTGTCCCGATCGTAAAACGCGCGTGGCAGTTTTTGCATGTCAGTTTGACGAGGAGATTTCCTGCGCGTCGGTGCCCATGGGCGGTGTGAGCGCGGCGTGGAACTCGCGCGCATCATTGCGCCCATCAGCGGTTCTCCAGCCGGCTGTAGTCGAGCAAGCCGAACTCGAGCGGCGCGTTTTTCCGGTAGGCCGCGTGAACGGCGTCGACGTGCGGCCAGAACCTGGAATCGGTCCGGCGCACGCCAAAGTCTGTGACCAACCTCGCATAGGCGGCCTCGCCGTTCAGGCTGGCAACCGCGTCGACGAACGTAGGTAGTTGCCGCCGCGTCACCCGATAGAAAGCATTGGGGTAAGCGCCGACGATTCCGCGTGCAACCGTTAGCGTATCCTCGGCCGGCAAGCGGTTTTTTTCATCCGAGAAGAGTCCGGCGATATTGCTGTGGGCGCTGTTATTAATCAGCGAAAACATTTTGCCGGCCGCACCGACGCCGGCGTTATCCGGGACGACCGACAGCAGCGCCAGCTGTGGCAGCCACGAAACCGCCCCGCCGTGCACCTTCGCCAGGCGCTGTAGCTGCCGGCGGAGCTCCTTGTCCGGCTCCTCGTCCAGACTGTATGCGTGATTCAGCACCGGGGCCAGGCGCCGTTTCAGCGTCGCGTAAAGTTCGGCCTTGGGAGCGGCGGTGCGGTAGGAAATGGCGCTGTCCTGCTCGAGGTTGACGATCTCTCCGTCGATATATTTCTTGACATGATCGCCGGCACCTCGATACCAGAAATCCACCTCGCGCTGGCGCATGCTCTTCGGCAATAACGCAAGGAAATTGAACTCACCCTCCATCCGCAAGAAGTCCATGTACAGCCGCGTGTTGAGCTGATGACCGACGTTGCCATACACGTCGAATCCGGCCACCAGCAAATAGTGGATCCGCTCCAACAGCGGATAGCCGATCACCCAGGCGGTCTTGGGATCGTCACCGACCAATCCTCGCACCACCGATGCGCTGTCGAAGTGACGGAATACCGTGAGCGCGGCGTTGGAGTTGTCGCCGTCGCCGTCCCAGATCAGATCCGAGGTGACGGATCGCGGGCCAGACAGCGCCCGATTGAGGAACCGTGCCTTGGCCTGCAGGTATTCCCGTTCGAGATCGGAATACTTGAGCCAGGGCAGCAGCGCGAACGCGCTGCTGCCCTCCTTCGCCGGCAACTGCAGTTTGGTGCTTTCGGCCGCAAGAAATGCCTCGACCCCCGCGGAAGCCTCCGCATCCGGCGTGGCGAATACCACCCAGAATTTGTCGTTGATAACATTGAGCGCGACTTGGCCGCGACACACCGGACCCTTGATAAAGCCCATCACGTAGAATAGTGCGTCGTCGAGCAGGAACCGGTAACGCGAGCGCACCGGAATGTCCTGAAAGGTGACGAACGGATTGGAAGCCGTATCCAGCGCGTAGGACGGCAAGCGCGACACGGCGTAGGGTGCTTCGAGAAACAGTTCCCGGTACCGCTGCCGGCGAGAGTCGCCGAGCGCATAGGGCAGGTGCGTCTTGGCGAGGATCGTCGTGCGCACCGGCTCAATACGGTAATAGAACGATTTCACGCCCGGGTCGTCGTAGGGTCGACGCGTGGCGATATAATCGACCGGCTCGCCGGGCGGCGTGCGCGAGCGCACGAGCCGAAAGAAGCGGCCGTTCGGCATGTCATCGAAATACAGATCTGCGAGAAACAGGTGCTCGAAGATGTATCGGCTCATCAACTGCTGCTTGGCCGATCCGCCGTTCAAAAAGTCCTCCCACTGCGCGATGCGCGTTACGTACGCGCGCGGCGGCGGTTCCGGTGCCGGAAACCGCGCGCCGTTCCCGATCCAGGTCATCAAGATGTGGTATTCGCGATCGGTCAACCCGGGCAGCGCGTACGGCATTCCCCACAGCGGCTGCTTCTCGGCAAAGCGGTCAAATTCGTCGATGGTCGTGCACTGCTGATGGCGATCCAGCGACAGATCGAAACTGTCCGGCAGCGTCGCGGAGCCAGGCAACGGGTAGGCGCGCTTGAGCATCAGCAGGCGCGCCATGACGCCGCCTTCGATGTTCGCTTGCGGTGTCTGGGCGCGCTCGTTCAGCACCGGGAAAAAACCTTTGTCGCGCCATTGCTCCGGCGTGCGGGCGTCCTCGAAGAGGCGCGTCAGGTCGCCGGCCACCAGCCGGGTACCGTCGTAGACCTTGGTTTTGTTCGCGCCACGTTCGATGCCATCGGCGGCACTGAGATTGAGCTGGCAGGGGGCGTCGTAACAACTGTGGCAGACGACACAGCGACTCTCGATGATCGGCCGGACGTCGTGCTGGTAATCAACCGTCTGCATTTCAACCGCCGGGCCGCCGCGGTTTCGCGGATCCGATGGGCCGTAACGATCATCAAGCTGCACACGGGCCAACATGACGCAACCGCCCAGCAGCGCGGCGACCAACAAGGCGACGGCAATCGGGCGCGTCAAACGCCGTTTCTC
The DNA here is from genome assembly GCA_035624495.1 of Methylomirabilis sp. (SeqCode). Classification (GTDB taxonomy): domain Bacteria; phylum Pseudomonadota; class Gammaproteobacteria; order Acidiferrobacterales; family Sulfurifustaceae; genus Sulfuricaulis. Next base: position 9,182 of record DASPRK010000034.1, read on the forward strand.
CGCGGCAGTTGAGTATTCGCAAAGTGAATTAGGCGGTTTGGTCGTAACATGTCGAAGAGTTTCGGCTGGTTACGCACCATGAAGCGGTACACTGACCCAGGCTCGAAAACAATCCAATGTTTTTTTATGCCTTGTGCGTCTTTGTTGCGCACCGATCATGGGGCGCAACGTCGCATTCGCGCCGGAGCGCGCCAATTTTGATCCTGGAAAAATGGCGTGTTGAAAACTCATATAACACGTTCATTGCCGCCGTCCACCGGCACCTGCGCGGCGGTGGTCTTGGCGAACAGCGGGCCGCACAATTCGGCGGCGAGTTCGGCCACGTCGCGGCTGGTAACTTCGGTTTTCAGCACGTTGTTTTTCTTGTACTGCTCGACCGTGAGCCGGTAATGCTTCGCGCGTGCCTGGAGAACTTCCTCGGTCCAGATGCCGGTGTCGAAGACGGCGTTCGGGTGCAGCGAATTGATGCGGATGTTGTCGGCACCCCATTCGAGCGCGGCCACGCGCGCGAGCTGGTTCAACGCCGCCTTCGATGCCGAATAGGCGGCGGCGCCGGGACCGGGCGCGGGGACGTTTTTCGAACCGATTACCACCACCCGTCCGCCCTTGGGCGCGAGTTTGAGCAACGGATGCGCCTCACGCATAAGCATCATATTGGCGTCCAGATTGATGTGCAGCACTTTCCGCCATTCGGCCGTGGTGAGGGCGTCGATGCGGACACCGGGCGGAAAAACCCCGGCGTTCAGTATCAGCATGTCGAGGCCGCCAAAGGCGCGCGCGGTATTT
>DASPRK010000055.1:0-26200 GCA_035624495.1 Methylomirabilis sp. (SeqCode)
TTGGAGCGGGGATCGGCGACCAGATCCGCATGGGCCAATTCCTTCTTGATGATCCGCGGATTGCCCGCATGGCAGCCCACGCAGTCGTCGTTGACGTGCATGTGCTGCACGTGCCACAGACCGGTGGCCTTGTCCATCTTCGGGGCCATGGCGCGCTGGCCGTTGTGGCACTTGAAACAGGAAGAGGTGCCGAGCCCGCAGGCATTCGCGACGGGAATCGGGGACCAGGTCGGGGCGCGCTCCGGCGATGTCGTCAACGCCTCGCCCCCCCAACCGGCGGAGGCGCTGCGGCCAACTGCGTCCGGCGCGACCGATGCCGTGCCGGGCGCATGGGGCATCTCGACGAACACGGACCACGAAACCACGGCCAGGGCCATCAATGCCACGATTCCGATTCGAACGCCGATGCGTCGAATCAGACTGCGGGTAGGGGTACGGGCGTTATTGTATGACCGGTTCATTTTTGCTCCTCCTCCGTTTTGCGGGCCCCGTGGTCAAATTACTATCGAGGCGGGTAATGGAGATGATCTAGGCGTCATGAAAAATACATTCAGTTCTTGGCGCTGTTGCGCGCCCCCTCCGAACGCTCGGCGCGCTGTATATCGGCCTCGGACATACCGCCCTTAGCGCACTCGCAGGTGCAGGCGCCGCCGGCTGCTCGGAACCGAAGTCTTCCCGGTTTTTGGTCACTCGGGGTCTGTTCAGCGGTTTTTTGCTGATCCGCAACCGCGGGTGCGGGCGCGATTGCAGACGGTGCTGTGACCGCGGGCGTCGCGCCGCTCGTGTTGTCGCCGGCACTTTTCGCCGTCGCGGCCAAGAGCATCAGAGGCAACCCGATGCTGGCGCATATCAATCGATAATGTGTGGGCTTCATGCCGTTTCTCCAGACCTAAATCTAATGTGCGAGTAGCATAATATATGCCACTCTGTATTTCCCTCTAATTTAAGCATTCCAATTCACCAACGACATTGCAGAACCCTACGTCAAAGCGTGTACTGCGCAATTTGCAATAGCACCGCCCGAGCCGTGCTATCAAGCTCCTAACGAATCGCCGTGCGCGCAAGCGTCACTTGGTAACGCGCCGCGTCGACCTGTCTCAACGCCTGTTGCAGCAGTTTCCGCGTATCCGGCTTCATGTGGGAAACATGTTCCAGTGCGTACCGAAACGAGCGGTGATAATGAGCCCCGGGGGCAACGGCCATATCCAGCTCGATACTCCAGCCGGCTCCCGCGGGACGTTTGACCACACCGCTCAGAATACGCGTTTCGCCGCTTCGGATGCGATGATCGAATCGTTCCTGCGTCAGTTCGACGTTGGCCCGGCGCGCGACGACAGTGTGCGCAATTTCGCCTTGCCGGCGGCCGGCGGGGTCGATCAGCCGCAAAGTGAACACGATTTCCGGCACGACATACGTCGGAAAGTAGTGCCCGGCTCCGGTATTGGTGATACTGGCCTGCACCAACATGTGCTCTCGGTCCCGCTCGTAGAGATCGATCGCCACGGTGAGCGCGCGCGCGGTCATCTGCGGATCATGAATACCGCGCCAGAGATGACGGCGGTCGGGCATGTGGCAGGACTGGCAAGTTTGGCCCGCCCGGCCGGGGAGACTGTTGCGCCACTCCTCATAGGTGTTCTCCAGGAGCTTCCCATTCAGGCGAGAACCCGATTCCGGAAACTGATGACAGACGGCGCAGAAGCGACTGTCCTCGAACGCGGCGTTGGGATGGAATCCGCCGTGAGGCGGGGGATTGGCAGTGCTTGGATTGCGCGGGGGTGGACCAAAGCGCTGGTGAGCGCGCACATGACAACCGGCACAGACAAGGCCTTCGCGGTGCAAATTCGGTGGAACGTAGGAAGGTGGCGGCGGCGACGGTACGCCGGACCAGCCGCGTTCGAGCGCCATCAGCGCTTTTTGCTCGGCCAGCGGCGCGTGACAGCGCATACAGGCGTTGGCGGCTTGCTGATCCATCATGTGAAACTGCCACAGCAATCCCGGTCCCACGGTCCGGCGGTGCAAACTGTCGCGCCAGTCGTGGTACTGCTGAACGTGGCACTGGCCGCAGGCCTCGGGGGCGAGCGATGCCTCGAGCGGAGAGAATTGGGCGGGCGGCGCACCCTGCGGTGGCAGCGGATTGGCCCAGTGTGCGGCGAGAAAGGCCGCGATGGGATCTTCTTGTGCCGCCTGCCTGGACGCATCGCGGCGCAGCGCACTTCCGGAACCGTGAAAAATGTAAAGCGCGATGCTTGCCGTAATCAGAGTCCCGGCGCCGACGGCGGCCCAAACCGCGAGCTTTTTCATGACACCGATACTACCTCACCGTTGTCCGCCCGGTGAATACGCGAGCACGAACTGACTGCGGGCTGGTGCCCGGCAACCAACCGAAGAATCGGCGCCTGAACTCTCTGTTGCGCGCGATTCAAAACCCTGTGCGACGTTCATGCGCAGGTTCCGGCACGCGGCACCGGCGAGATACAAAAAGCATCGAAGGCGGCCGAACCTTAACGAGGGAATATCATCGACCGAGAAATTGCGGGCACCACCCTATGGAGCGCGAATTACCGTTTGCAAGCAGCAGGCGTTGCAAAATACCGATGCAATTGAGGAGCAGCGTTTTTTGCATTGTTTTTGATCCGCTCAATCTGCCAAGGCGTGATGTATATGCTTGCTTTCTTGACACATTTTCCTCGTACCGGCAGAGGTCCGCCTGGTATGATTCATGCAGTCGGGTCCCGTAGAGTAAAGTAGCCGTCATAGAAAAAATTTAAGCAGGAGGAGATCACCATGAATTGGATGAGTCTTTCCCTATCCCCGTACCCGGCAAGATCTTTCCTGACAGTGCTGGCCGCCGTCGCGGTGCTCGGTGGCTGTTCGGGCAGCCCGAATACGACGTCGGGAACGACGACAACGGCGACGTCCACCGTCCTCACCCCCGCCGTTTTCGCCTTTTACGATTCGGATAACGACGGTGTGGGCGACAGCATAGCGCGCATCGATCTGACCACCGGTGACACAAAGATGGCCGTCACCGGCGTGGGGGCCACCGCCGGCATGACGGACAATCAGGCGTTTTATGAAGGTCCGCTTTGGGTCGAATCCGGACCGAACGTGTGGGGTATAGATCCCGACACGCTCCAGGTGCTGCCGCGGCCGGTCGCGCCCTCCATCCAGGGTAACCGTGAAGGCACGATCGGATCCGCAGTCGTCAATGCGCTGAGCCTGGTCGCCGGCTACCTCGGACTGGGTCCGAGCACACCGGTAGCGCAGTTAACCGATCCCCAGACTGAAGCTCAGATGGCGGCGCTGCGGCCGTACTTCGGCCGAACCAGCGCCAGCGTCGCCGAAGTCCAGACGGTGGATTTCTGCGCGGTGCAAAGTTCCACCGGTGGCGTCGATTCGAATTTCACGATACAGGCGACACAGGCGCATCTGCTGGCCGCCGCCATCGCCGTGCCGGCGGTGTTTTACAACATGGGTTATTCGCCGGTCGACATCGCGCCGACGCCAGACGGCAAGCTGACGATGATCGGCGTGCGGATGGGCGATCACGCCGTGTTCCTGGATACCGATCCGGGCTCGCCCACCTTCGGCTATCCCGTGCGTTTCGTCTATCCGCGTCTCGGAGAGGTGAAGGATCAGAACAACACTATCGTGTCCACGTTCGCTGGACTCTATACCGCGGCGACGCCTCCAGGCACGGCTCCTGGCAAGCTCAATTACAACCGCGTTTCGACTGGCACATCTGAATCCGACAAGAATACCTACTCGGAACCGTGCGACTCAACAACGCTACGCAACGCCGCCGGCCAAGTATGGTCGTGGTGGCCCGACGTGCAGGGCGACACGATCACGGGGGCGAATGACGATACCTTGAGGACCGCGACGCCGCAGGTATCGCAGGCGCCGACGCCGGTGATTTCTCGCTCCACCGCCGCGGCCGCACGCGGCGGTGTGGGGTCGGCGCCGACTTGTCCCCAGACCGGACCGTGCAGCCCATCCGGGCAGCGGGTCGGGCCGTGGATGGCGACGTTGATGAACCGCAACGTCGGCAACGAATTCATCATGCAGGTAGAGAACGAAGGCGACAACAGCCAGAGCCTGTGGGACGTCACGAACCCGGCGGGCGTATTCGAGATCGAGCGCATCGTCATGGATCTGAAGGACGTGCTGACCCCGGATCTCGCCACGCAAAGCGGCGGAACAACTTTCACCAACGGCGCGACTTACACGGTGAGCGTGAGCTATGCTTCCACGGGCGGCGCGACCACGAGCGTCAACTACAAGTACGTCTCGCTGCCGGGTGACAACTTCCTGGGGGCGACCCAACCCGACAACACGACCCACGCCTACCTTCAGAAGGTGACCGCCACCGACCCGGGGCCGAAATTCATCTTGAACGGGCTGTTCGGTCGGGCCAGCACTGCCCACCCGAATATCGCACGCATTCAGGGCAGCGGAACCACCGCCATCATGTTCGGCGACGAGAGTTGGCTGATGACCTTCGTCGGCGCCGACGGCATTCAGATCATCGGCTTCAAAGGTCTCACACCGCCGTACTTCATCACCGAGTTTGTCCCCCTGCCCAGCGCCTTTACGGGATTGTTCACGCCGGACGGAGCCGAGTTCTTACAGCTCCGCAACGGCAATATCGACGTGATCGATGCAAAGACACGCACGCTCGTAAACGTCATCACGCTGCCGGGGCCAGCCACGGCTCTCACACTGGGGAGTTATCACGCCCCGGTCGCATCGACCACCGGTGGCAGCACAGGAACCAGTGGCAGCGGCAGCGGCGGCGGTGGCGGCAGCGGCGGCGGTGGCCTTCCACCGAGTCCCTGCGGCGGCTGAAGGACGGCTCGCTTCCCGATCACGCGGGTGATCGCGCTCTGAGCAACGCCCCGGTCACCCGGTATATCATCCAACATTCGCAATGACTATTAATAATTAGGAGACAATTAAAGATGAAACAGGATTACAAGGCATTGGCTGGCGCGCTGACCAATCTGCTGTCACTGCAGACACCGCCCCTGGCGATCACGTTTACGCAGGAAGAGCCGGCCGGTGTGTCGCGCTATGAAGGTGCCTTGCCGCCGCCGACGCCCGACGGGCGCACCGGCAAGGTATCGGCCGGCTGCGTCTTCTGGATGAAAGCGGCGGACCGCACGTTCCACACCTGCGCCGAAGACCACGGCAATTGCAGCGTCGGCAGCCTGACCCATGGTTTCATCACGCTCGACGTGGCGGCCAAACGCGCGGACGTCAAGGCGCTGGTTGATGCCTGCTGGGTCACGCCGGAGGTGTTTCCGCATATTCCCGTGGTCAAGCAGCGCCCGAAGTGCGTTACCTACGGACCGCTGACCGACACCAAGATGGACCCGGACGTGGTTTTTCTGCGGCTCAACGGCAAGCAGGCCATGATCTTGCACGACGCCCTGCCGGACCTTCGCTTCGAGGGCAAACCGCAGTGTCACATCATTCCGATCGCGAAGGAACAGGGCCAGGTGGCGCTGAGCGTGGGTTGCATGCTGAGCCGCGTGCGCACGGGCATGCCGAACACCGAGATGACCTGCGCGATCCCGGGACGCAAATTGACCGATGTGGTCACGAAACTGAATTCGACCTGCAGCGCCGATAAGGCCGTGGCTACTTACGCCGCGGAGGATGCACGCCGTTTCGGGCACCGCGCGCCCTGAGCAAGGCGACGCGGAACCGGTGAAGCGGCGACGGACGCAATGCTTTGCTTTCTCTCTCCTCCAGCCCGCGATGCTTGCGGGCTTTTTTTTGCCAAGCTGATCGGCCTGCACGCAACCTTCGCTTGATTAACCGGGCGTACGGGTCTGTCGAACGTTTACATCAACCGCTGCAAACCCAATGACAGCGCCCAGGATTTCCACTCGACATTATTGAGTCGCGTCATACCGATCGTTCCGTCCGCGAAGTACACCCGGTTTGTCCCCGGGTCGGTCGTCCATCGCTGATAGTCCAGGCCGACCCGGATCGACCATCGGTTGGTGTTGGGGACAGTCACGAAACCGACCGACAAGACGTTTCCCGTGCCATTCGCCTCCTGCTCGAAACTGCGCGGATGCTCGAAATCGTTTCGTAAATTCCAATTGGCTTCGGCGTAGTAGTCGGCCCAGTGGTGTTCCCAACGGAAATACGCGTTGACGTCGTTCGGCGTGTCGGTCAGAAATTCGACCCCCAACCAGCCGCCCTCCCAACGGGTTTGATAAGTGCTATCGAGCCCCGGTATGGGTCCGGTGGCCGGGATCGTTTGATTGGCGTCGGTGATCCTGAGGTTCTGGACATGGCGCGAATATCCAACGAGAGGCAACACGCAAGTGGCTTTATTTCCCTGTATGTATCGAAAGCGATATCCGAACGCCAACGACATGTCCCAGACCTCGTCACCCGAAGTGTCGTTGTTCGTGCGCGAAAACTCGAGCGTGCGGTTGTCACCCAGATAATCCGAGTCCTGGTTGTCGCCGGAGCGGATCCAGCCATAGTCGGCCGTGGCCCGGAAATGGAGCCCATTCGACCCCGTCATCTGCAATCCGCCCGACAGTTGTGCGATGCGCAACGTATGCCACGTCAGCTCCGAGAGCACGTTCGGCGTGGCCGTCCCACTCAAGTCAGAAGCGATGTTCCAGTTGAGATCGTCCGCGCGATATCCGGCGTTCAGGTCGAATTTGGTTTCGAATGCTTCGACATCGCGCACCCCGGTGAACCAAAGGGACAGCGACAGAAGCAGCGCCGCCGTCAGCCGGCACGTGATCGGTTTGAGATTCGGCTTATCCATCGAGACTCAGCGGCCGTATCGAAAACGTTTTTCTTATACCACATCACCGGCAAAACACAACCAACGAAGAACCGCATGCACGCGGATTCTCGTGCATGCAAGCGCTCGATGGACAACACGCGTTTTTGAATTGCAATTTGCACGGTGCCGTCGCCATGGAACGGACCGCCAATCGTTGCGCGTCCGATGACGCCTATGCGGAAAATTAATTCGCCCAAGTACACGAAGCCGGCGCGCGATCAATGCTTCCGCGCGTGCGCAAACGACGTTGCGAGGCGGTGCGGGAAATCCGTCCTACCGCTCCGGCGGACCATTGCACTCGACATTAACAGCGGATCAATATGATCGACGGCCACGAGTTTCGCCATCGCGCGCGGCTAACAGCCTCGAGGCCAACGACGCGCAAGATAACCGGGCGGCTGTGACCGCAACGGTTCAGCCGAGCCCAGCCTTCCGGCCGTACCGGGGTAAACGCAGTGCGCTTTCGACCCATCTGAGGATTGAGCGACTAGCGCGAACCTCAGGCCGGCTTGATCTCGATCAGCGTGATCTCGGGCGGCGCGAATACGCGCATCGGTGGCCCCCAGGTGCCGGTGCCGCGGCTGACGTACAGCCAGCGCTGCGGCGCGAGCCACGTCAATCCGGCGCGCATCGGATAGGCCAAGCGCACCAGCAGGCCAAAGGGAAAAATCTGCCCGCGATGCACGTGACCGGAGAGTTGCAGATCGAAAAGTCCGGCGGCGCGCGAATCCACCACCGGCTGGTGCTTGAGCAGAATCGTGAAACGCTCGCGCGGCTGCGCGGCGAGCAGCGCCGGCTCGTCGAGCGCGGCCGCGATCCCCATGCGTCTTCCCGTCGGGTCGTCCACGCCCGCGAGCGTGACGCTGCGCGTCAGCGGCACCGCCTCGCCGGACAGCACCGTGAACCCGCAACGCCGCGTGAACTCGAGCGCGCGCTGGTGGCCGACGTAGAACTCGTGATTGCCGGTGACGGCGAACTTTCCGAGCCGCGGCTGCACCGCATCGAACAGCCGCGCGAGCCCGTCCAGGTGATCCGCCTGACCGTCCAGCAGATCGCCGGTCGAAACCAGCACGTCGGGTGCGAGCGCGACGACCTTCTCGAGTATCCGGCGCAGCCGGCGCGCGCCGATGATCGCGCCCAGGTGCACGTCGGAGATCTGCACGATTCGCAGCGCATCGCTTCCGGCCGGCAACTTCGAGGTGGACAGCACGACATGCTCGACCCGCCGGCGGCGCGCCGCCACGAACCCATAAGCGGCCAGAACGAGCGTCAGCGCCGCCGACCACAGGAAACCGTGCCACGGCGAGGGTATGAATTCCGAGAGATCGACGCGTAACAACCCGCCAGCCGCGCTCACGACGCCGTCGAACAGATCGAAACCGAGCGCGACCCAGAAGAACAGAAACGCCAGGCCCATCCAGAAGTAACCGATCCAGGCGCCGGCCACGACCGGAAGGTGCCAGCCGTGACGCTCGAGCCGCCAGAGCAGAAACGGCATTAGGGTCATCAGCACCACCCAGCCCGCCAGCCCGGTGACGACGGGCAGCGCGAGGCCGGCGCCGGAGGACGCCTTGTAAATCGCGTACGACTGCATGCCCGCGTAGGCCAGGACGATGAGCGCGAATGGCGCCGGAACGCGAAACCGCCGCCTAGTGCGCATGGCCACGGCTCTCCGCACCCTGGCGCCCGCGGCACCCGTCCGAAAAATCGAATGTCACGACCGTGGATATCACGTTTTCTTGCTTCCGTGCCGGCCACTATATATCAGCGAGGCCCGGGCGAATATTCCGCAGCCCGCGAACTTCTGAAAACAAAGCGCCGTTACATCGCCGCCGCATCGAGCCGGACGCCCGGCCGGAAAGTCTGCCACTCGGCGGCGAAAAGGTGGTCTAATAGTTCATCGGCGGATGCATCGGCGCCGGGAGGAATCGCACCATGCGCATCGCTGTGCTCGGTATCGTGGCGGTCGCGTTGCTCGGCGGCTGCGCCAGCGTGGTGCCCGACGCCATCCGCACCGCGGCGCCGGGAAACGTACAGATCGCCGAGGTGCGCGCGCAGCCGGAACAATACCGTGACGCGGAAGTGCGCTGGGGCGGCAACATCGCCAGCACCCGCAACGAACGCGACCACACGGTTCTGGAGATCGTCGCGCGCGACCTCGACAGCGACGGCCGTCCGCTCGAAGAGGACAAAAGCCTTGGCCGATTTCTGGTGAAGGTTCAGGGCTTCCTCGATCCGGCGGTGTACAAAACGGAACGCGAAGTGACCGTGCGCGGGCGCATCGAGGGCGTCGTCGAACAGGCGATCGGCGAATACCGCTACACCTATCCGGTGGTCCGCGCCGATAGCATCTATCTGTGGCCGCGGCGCCTGCACCTGGCGCCGCACCCTTATCCCTATCCTTATTATTACGATCCGTTCTGGTACGACCCGTGGTATCCGTGGGGCTGGCCATACCACAGGCCGTGGCCCTATTGACCCTGGAGTGAATGAGCGACAATTCAGGCATGAACCGCTTAGCGATGATGGTATCGGCGTTGATAGCCGCCGCCCTTCTCGGCGGCTGCGTCACGCCCTATGACATCGGCAACGCCGACCCGCGCGTCACGCCGACCGAAGCGGCGAAAAACCTGCCCGGCATGCTCAACCACACCGTCGCCTGGGGCGGACTGATCGCCGCCGCGAAGAACCTGCAGGACAAGACCGAGCTGGAAGTGGTGGCCTACCCGCTCGATTCGGCAAACGCCCCCGACAACAGCGCCCCGCCGACCGGGCGTTTCATCGTGGTCAAGTCGGGTTATCTCGAAACCGCCGATTTTGCGCCGGGCCGGCTGATCACGGTGGTTGGCACGGTGACGGAGACCCGCACCGGCACCGTCGGTGAGGCAAAATTCGTCTATCCGGTGGTGGTGGCGAGCAAGCTGCAACTGTGGCCGCAACCCAAAAGCAATTCCCGCGAACCCAACGTTCACTTCGGCATCGGCGTCGGCATTATCCGATAGACCGGCGCCATAGGCTGATCGCCCGATCAACCGGCGCGGTCGAGGCGCAGCGGCAACCGCCGCAGGCGCTTGCCGGTGGCGGCGAACACCGCGTTGGCAACCGCCGGCGCGATCGGCGGCACGCCGGGTTCGCCGACCCCGCCCGGCGGCTCGGCGTTCTGAACCAGATGTACCTCGATCTTCGGGATCTCGCCGATGCGCAGCAGTAGATAGTCGTCGAAGTTGCCCTGCACCACGCGGCCGTTCTCGAGCGTGATCTCGCCACTGAGCGCCGCCGTCAAGCCGAACACGACCGCGCTTTCAGTCTGGGCACGCACGCCATCCGGATTCACCGCCAGCCCGCAATCGACGGCGCTGACGACGCGGTACACGCGGATCGCCCCGTTCACGACCGACACCTCGGCCACGTGCGCGACCCAGCCGGCATAAGCGGTATACACCGCCAGCCCGCGGCCGTGACCGGGCGGCAACGGCCGGCCCCAACCGGCCTTCTCGGCCGCCAGGCTCAGCGCCGCGCGGTGACGCGGCGCATCCGCCAGCAGTTGCAAGCGATACGCCAGCGGGTCCTGGCCGGCGGCGTGCGCCAGCTCGTCGATGAAGCACTCGACCGAAAACGCGTTCTGGGAAGCGCCGACCGAACGCCAGGCGCCGACGGGCACGCCAGGATCGGCTTCGATCGTTTCGACGCGCAGATTCGGAATCGCGTACGGGATGTTCACGCCGCCCAGAGCGCTCTTCGGCCCGGCGACGCGCTGCAGCCACGCGGCCGGCCGGCCGCGCGCGTCGAGCGTCGCGCGCAACCGCGCGCAGTTGGCCGGACGATAGAAATCGTGCTGCATGTCGTCTTCGCGCGTCCACAGCACCTTGACCGGCGCACCGATCGCTTTCGCGAGTTCCACCGCTTCGACTACGAAGTCCGACTTCAGGCGCCGCCCGAAACCGCCGCCGATGTAAGTCGTGTGGACGTTCACCTTGGATTTCGGGAGGCCCGTGATCCTGGCTGCCGTCGCCTGCGCCTCGGTCTGCGCCTGCGTCGGTACCCACACGTCGCAGCCATCGGCGCGCACGTGTGCCGTGCAGTTCATCGGTTCCATGCAGGCATGCGCCAGGTACGGCGTCTCGTAGCGCGCCTCAATGACTCGCGTCGCCTTGGCCAGCGCCGTGACGGCGTTGCCGTCATCGCGCGTGGTTTCGCCCTCGCGCTCGACCGCGGCGCGCAGCTGCGCTTCAATCGCGGCGCTGTCGAGCCTGGCCTTGGACCCGAAGTCCCAGTCGACCGCGAGCGCTGCGCGCCCGCGTTGCGCCGCCCAAAAATTGTCGGCCGCCACCGCGACGCCGGAGCCGATCACGACGACGTGGCGCACGCCCGCCACCGCCATCGCGGGCGCGGCGTCGTGGCTCTTGAGACTGCCGCCGAACACCGGGCAACGCGCGACCACCGCGGTGAGCAGGCCCGGCAGGCGCACGTCCTGCCCGAACACCGCGCTGCCGTCGACCTTGGCCGGGGCGTCGAGGCGCGCGATGAATTTGCCGATCAGGCGGAAATCCTTCGGATCCTTGAGGCGCGCGTTCGACGGCGGCGTGAGCTTGGCCGCCTGCGCCAGCAACGCGCCGTAGCGCACCCGCCGGCGGCTGGCGTCGTGAAACACTTCGCTGTTTTGCGCGCGGCATTCGGCCGCCGCCACGCCCCAGGATTGCGCCGCCGCCGCGATCAGCAATTCGCGCGTGTTCGCGCCGGCGTGGCGCAGCGGCTCCCAGTAGCCGCGTACCGCGGTGCTGCCGCCGGTCATCTGCTGGCCCATGAGGGGATTGTCGAAGTCGGGGTTCACCGGCGCCGGCGCCGCCTTGACCTTGGACCAGTCGGCCTCGAGCTCCTCGGCCAGCACCAGCGGCAGCGTGGTCATGGCGCCCTGCCCCAATTCCGAGGCGGCAAACATGAGCGTGACGCTGTCGTCGGGGGCCAGATGTATCCAGGAGTTGGGACTGAAGTTGCCGTCGCCCAGGCGATACGGCCGATCGGCGCGACTGCACGCAATTATATCGAAACCGACCAGCAGACCGCCGCCAGTCGCGGCCGCCAGCTTGAGGAAAGTTCGCCGACTCGGGTTCATGTCCATGAGGCGACACCTCGGGCGTTGGACGCGGCCATATTATAAGGTAGGAGCGGCAGCGGCAACCTTAGAATGAAGAAGTGACCTGCCGCCGTCGCCGCGCTTAAGGGCCGGAAATTCTTCTTTAAAGAATCGCCCCGCGCTCGGCCAGCGCGTATTCACGCAGGTGGCGCGTGATGATCTCGAATGCCTCGTCCAGCGAGTCGGTGCGATGGAACAGCTTCAGGTCCTCGCGGTTGATGGTGCCGTGGCGGATCAGCGCCTCGAAGTTGATCACTTCGTCCCAGTACTGCGTGCCGAACAGCACCACCAACAGGTGTTTGCTCATCTTGCGTGTCTGGAGCAGCGTCAGCACCTCGAACAATTCATCGAGCGTCCCGAATCCGCCGGGAAACACGATCAACGCCTTGGCCAGGTAGGCGAACCAGAACTTGCGCATGAAAAAGTAATGGAAATGGAACGACAACTCGCGCGTGGTGTAGCGGTTGTCGAACTCTTCGATCGGAATCGAAATCGTGAGCCCGACGTTCATGCCCTTGGCCTCGGAGGCACCGCGATTCGCTGCCTCCATGATCCCCGGGCCGCCGCCGGTACACACCACAAAGCGCCGGTCCTGGTCCCCGAGCGCCTTGGACCAGTCGGTCACCCGCCGCGCCAGTTCGCGCGCCGCCTCGTAGTAACGCGACATCGCGAGCCGCTGCCGCGCACGCTCGATGTCGCCACCGTCGCGTTCCGTCTGCTGCAATTCGGTCTCGGCCTGCTCGCGCGCGATCAGCCGCGCCGACCCCATGAACACGATCGTGTCGTCGATCTGGTAATGATCGAAGCGGCTTTTCGGCTCCAGGTATTCCGAAAGAATGCGCAACGGCCTGGCCGAGGCCGAGCCCAGAAAGGCTTCGTTCAGGTAGGCTTCGACGGAGCGACGGCGTTTCTCTTCCATAAATAAATGCTTCCCGTGGTGGTTGGAAATGGGGTCGGGGCCCATTTTTTCATTTTTTTCAATGAAACACGAATCCCGGCTCCCGGTGGGCGGCCAGGCTCGCCTTGTACAGCGGCTCGGCGTACGTGACGAAGTTCTCGACCGCCTGCAGGCGCTGATCGTTCGCGCCGTGGGAGTTGAAAAAGTCGGACCCATCGCCAAGGCGGCCAAGCTTGCGGTAGAACTGAAGCAGCGCGTGCGGATCGTAACCGGCCTTGGCCGCCAGATAGATTCCGATGTCATCGGCCTCGAGTTCGTGCAGGCGGGACAACGGCGCGAGCCTGAACGTCACGGACAAATCCCAACCGAGCACGGCGACGACGTCATCCAGTCCGAGGTGGGCGTAGGCCGGCTCGAGGTCAGGCACCGCCGACAGCTGCTCGCGCACGTGCTCGGCGATCGCGTGCGCGACCTCGTGTCCGAGCAGCGCCGCGAGCTCACCGTCGGTGAATCGCTGGTCCCCCAGGAACGCGTCGCCGACGAGAATCTTGCCCCCGGCCATGCAGTAGGCGTCGAATTGGCCGCCACTGGCGACGTGGATTTCCCACGTCCAGTGCGCCGCGATGGGTTTTAGGACGATGGCCTGCGCGATGATCCGGCCCGCAATCCGGCGCGCCCGTTCCACCAGCGCCGGATCCCGATCCAGCTTGCCCTGGCGCGCCAATTCCTGGAGGCGCTTGTCATACGCGGCCGCGGCGATCGCCTGCACTTGCGCGCTCGTGAACACCATGTGCTGCGACCGGCCGTTGAGCGGCACGACCGCGGCGGCGACGCCCTCTTCAAGCATCAGCAACAGGACCAGCAGCACGCCCCAACCGCGGCGACGCCGGCTGGCGTCGTGGCGGATCGTGACGGGTTCGGGTTGCTGAGACGTTCGCATCGCCAGGCCCTCGCATCGAATGGCTCTCGCTTCTTTTCAGTAAAGCACAGCGGATGGCGAGCGCCACCCCGGGACCTGGGCGACAAGCGGGCGGCGGCGCGCTACGAACCCAGCGACAGGTGCTGCACGCGCTTGCCGAAGACGGTCACGTTGCCGCGATAGCGCGCGTCATTGCTGTCGGTGAATTCGAAGCGGTATTGGCGATAGAAGGCGATGCGGCCGTTTTCGTCGCGCCGCACCCGCACCTTGGTGAGCACCACGGTGTCGTCGAGAAACTGCAGCCGCGCGTCGTCGCAGGCGCGCCTGCCGGCGGCGCGCGCCAGCTCCTTGCCGCGCATCGCCTCCAGCCAGTAGGCAACGCCGGCGGCCAGCACCAGCAGGCCCAGAACTTCAAAAAGCGATGGCATCGGGATTCCGCCGCGGCGAGGTTCGGAGGAAGTTTCTCAGCGCGTCGATTGCGACGGCGCCACGTCGGCGTTGCCGGTCATGTCCACCGCGACCGCCTGCCCGCGCCGGCGCCGGCTCTCCGTTTCCACCGGCGGCAGGAAACCGGCGAGCAGGCCGATCACCGGCAGAAACGAACACAGATGGAACACGAACGCGATGCTGGTGGCGTCGGCAAGCTCGCCCAGCACCGCCGCGCCGATGCCGCCCAGGCCGAAGGCGAAGCCGAAGAACAGGCCGGCGACGGCGCCGATTCGGGACGGCATCAGCTCCTGCGCGTACACCACTATCGCCGGGAACGCCGACGCCAAGATGATGCCGATCGGCACGCTCAGCACGCCGGTCCAGAACAGGTTGGCGTACGGCAGCAGCAGCGTGAACGGGAGCACCCCGAGGATCGAGACCCAGATCACCGCCTTGCGGCCGATACGATCGCCGATCGGCCCGCCGGCGATGGTGCCGACGGAAACGGCGGCGAGAAACACGAACAGATGCAGCTGCGCATTCTGCACCGGCACGTGGAAGCGGCTGATCAGGTAAAAAGTGTAGTAGCTCGTCATGCTGGCCATGTAGAAGAACTTCGAGAAGATCAGCGCGATCAGCACGCCGATGACGAGGATGACCCTGGCGCGCGGCAACGCGACGTGCCCCGCGGCGCGCGCCGCGCGCGACTTGATGCGCGCCAGTCCGTGTGCCTTGTACCAGTGCCCGACGTTGATCAGCAGGAGGATGCCGAGCATGGCGGCCAGGGAAAACCAGGCGACGCTCGACTGCCCATAACGCAGCACGATGAACGCCGCCAGCAGCGGGCCGGCGGCGGAGCCGGCGTTGCCGCCCACCTGAAACAGCGATTGCGCCAACCCGTGCCGCCCGCCCGAGGCCATGCGCGCGACGCGGGAGGATTCCGGGTGAAACACCGACGAGCCGGTGCCGACCAGCGCCGCCGCCAGCAGCAGCACCGCGTAATGATGCGCGTACGCCAGCAGCATCAGGCCGGTCAGAGTGAACCCCATGCCAACGGCGAGCGAATACGGTTTGGGCTTGCGGTCGATGTACAGGCCGATCAGCGGCTGCAGCAGCGAGGCGGTGAATTGAAACGTGAACGTCAGCAGGCCGATCTGGCCGAAGTCCAGGCCATAGTCGCTCTTCAGCATCGGGTAAATCGCCGGCAGCAGCGATTGCATCATGTCGTTCAACAAATGGCACACGCTGATGGCGGCGAGAATGGCGAAGGCCGTGTTTCCGGCGCTGACGTCGCCGGGGCGGGTAGAGGTCGTGCTCACGTGGAGGGTGCTGGCGGCGGTTGCGTGAGCGCACAGCCTAGCAAAGCCGCGGCGTGCGCGCTAATGCCGGCGCGCCACTCGCCGGATGACGGACCTAACCGGCGCTTTTCGGCGGTTCCGACAACTGGCCGGTCAGCTCGCGCCGCAGCTCCCGCAACCGCGCCTTGATGCGGGCGGCGTTTTCGGGTCCCATGCGGATCAATATCTTCTGGCCGGCCGACAACGCCTCGAGATCGGGATCGTAGAACTGATACAGCACGTTCGGCCGCTCCAGCCGGATCGGCCCCTTCACCTCCGGCGCCGCCAGCATGTCGTCGATCGCCTCGATCAGGCGGTCGTTGAAGTAGCCCTTGGGATAGCCGAGCTGCTGGTATTCCTCCTGGAACAGCGGATAGAAGTGGACATAGGTCACGACCAGCGTCTTCACGTCCACCGCCTGCGACAATAACACGTAGGGGGTGTAGCGCCGGTAATTTTCCGGCTTGAGGGTGAGATCGCGGTCGGTGCCGGCCACCTGAAACTGCCCGGCCACCGGCCGAAACAGCCGGTAACGCATCGGCACTTTCTTGCGCGGCAGATTGTCCACCGTCACCACGATGCGGCGCACGATATCCTTCAGATCAATAAACTCCACGACCTGCTTCTCACCGAAGAAATCCGTGAGCACCTGCGCCAAGGCGGCGTCGCTCTCCTCGAGCGACGGCAGCGGTTTTTCGCCCGGTGTCGCGGGCGGCTGGATCGGATGGCGGATCTGCGGTTCGGGTTTGGGCGGCGGCGGTGGCGGCGGTGCTTCGGCAACCGGCGGCACCGGCGTCTCACGCTGCATCTGCCAATAGAAATACCCGGCGGCGATGCCGCCCAGCACCAGAACCACCACCACCCACATTGCGTTTTTCATAATCGTCCCTGTTTTGTTTTTAACCCATGCGGCGCAGCCATCTTACGCCGCGGCCGGTGAAAATCTCAACCCGCCTTGCTGCCGGACGCGAAAAACCGCGCGCACCCCGATTAGAACTTGCCCAGATAATCCTTCTTGCCGAGCTCGACGCCGTTGTGTCGCAGGATCGCGTAGGCGATCGACACGTGAAAAAACAAATTTGGCAGTACGCGATGCAATAAAAACGTCAGGCCATCGAGCGTCAGCGTGTCGTCACGAACCTTGAGCGTGACCTTCCGGTTTTCGGAGCCGTCGATCTGCTCGGGCTTGAAGGTACTTAGATAAGCGATGGTCTTGCGGATGCGCTCGATCAGCTGGGGAAACGTGGTTTCGTTGTCTTCGTAGGTCGGCGGCTCGGCGCCGCTCAGGCGCGCCGCGCCGCCCTTCGCGGTGTCGGTGACGATCATCACCTGCCGCGTCAGCGGAAACATGTCCGGATACAAGCGGCTGTTAAGCAGCACCGCCGGGTCGATTTTGCGCGCCTCCGCGTGGGCCGCGCCCTTGCCGAGGATCTCGACGAGGTTGTTCAGCGCGCGCAGGAAAACCGGAACGGAAGCCTGGTACATGGATAGGATCATGAATATGCTCCAAAGGGTGCGAGTGGTTACTTTATATCAACGCGGTTCACGGCTCACGATTTTCCCGCCCGCGCGCAGTATCAATAAGACATCGTTAATCAAGCATGGTTTCACGGTCGATCCGATGACGCGTGTCGGCCTTCAGGGGCGCAGGTGCTGCGCCAGAAATGCCAGTGTGCGCGGCCAGGAACTGTTGGTCGCCGCCTCGCGATAGCGTTCGGCGTTGGTGAAGTTCATGAACGCGTGCCCGGCGTTCGGGTAGACGTGAAACTCGTGCGCCTTGCCGTGGCGCATCAGCTCGGCGTCGAGCCGGTGCATGTCCGCGGGCGAAGGATTGGTGTCGTCGGCGCCAAAATGGAACAACAGCGGACAATGGATCTCGCCGGTGCGCGCGAACGGCGCGACTGCGCCCTCGCCCCACGGCACCATGATGTTGCCGCCGTAGTAAACCACTGCCGCCTTGAAGTGTGGATTGACCGCGGCCCCAAGATACGCCACCCGACCGCCCATGCAAAAACCGATGATCCCGAGCCGTTCGCGGTTCACCACCGGATGCGCGCGCAGCCACTCGACCGTGGCGGTGACGTCGACTTCAACCTCGCGGTCCTTCAGCAGCTTCATCTTTTGCATGCCGTCGAGGCGGGCGTCGAGTCGATGGTAGAGATCGGGCGCGGCCGCGCCATAACCCGCCTGCGCCAGGCGCTCAACCATCGCGTGCAGGAACATGTCGACGCCGGGCGCATGCTGGATCGCCACGATCGCGGGAAACGGCCCATCGCCGTCCGGCCAGGCGGTATGCAGCGCCATCGCCTGCGCGCCGGCGGGAATTGTAACGGTCAACGTCTTCACGCGCTGTTCCTCCGCGCTTTTGTTCTTGGAGATATTGCACCATACTCGGGCGGCCCGACGGAAGCCGTGCGCGAAGAAAGGGAAATTCCCGCTGGCGAGAGTCAGATGGAATCCCGACGATCAAATCGTCTCAGTAATGCGGTGGTGGGGTTTCCTCCGCATCGCTCGCCGCCGGCGACGGCGCCAGTATTTGCAGCTGCGCCTTCAGCATCGCCAGCTCGCGCGCCATGCGGTCGAGCTGACGTTGCTGGCGCGTGACCACCTCGTTGAGCTCCTGGATGGTCTTGTCCTGAAACGTCAGCCGCACTTCGAGTTCCGCCAATCGTTCTTGCATTCGACACCCTCGATGTTTGCCTTTGCGGGAAACGAGTCCAGGCCTGCTTCCGTAACCTCGCTCCGCCTGCACCCCATTGGACCACAACATGACAGATTCAAGACAAGCAAGCGACCTTACGCGCTGCGTGGCACGGCATTGCTCCACTCGTCAACGGATTTCTACGCGTGGTCGGACCATGGATTGATATCTGGAAACTAATTAGGTTTTATCCTGTCACTGTAACAAACGCCGCCTATACTCTTTGCTTGTTCCAGGCCACGCTCGCGGCGCCAAGAATGAACGCATGATTTCAGGATGAACCCGAGTCTCACGTAATCAGGAGTATCGCCATGCATAAAGAACCATCTCCCCCTGATGCCGGTTTTCCTGGCATAGCCTTCGCCACCTTGCCGACGACAGGCGAGACCGTCGCGATTCGCTACGGCGAACGGATCTACTACCGCGTGGGCACCACCAAAACTGCGGACGAGCTCAACGCGATGTACGGTGTCACCCCGGCCCAGGCCAAGGCGATCCTGTCGAGCGCGCTGGCTGAGTGGATGACGCCGCCGGCGAATTCGGAATCTTACAGCCCGGCCGGCGATTCCGAGTAGATCATCGTAAACCGCGCAAGGATGGCGCGGTACCGGCGCCACGGACGGTGCCCGGCGGCCGGCTGACCGGAACAATCATTCGCCGGCCCCGCCCGCCCCGAGAGATCGAAGCGCCTCCGGGCCACCCGGCCTAAACGTGATAGCTGTAGCGGCCGTGCCGGGCGCTGGCGAGCAAAATCTGAAACTGCCTGCCGCTCATGTGAATCAGTTCCTCGTGGTCGCCGGCTTCGAAATAAATGTCGTCCTCCTCCAGCAGGCTGTCGTCCACGAGAGTCTCGATTCCATAAGCGGCGCCGATTGGCGGGATCGCGCCGACGTCGCAGTCCTTGAACAACTCGGACAGTTCGCGTTCGGTGGCGAGCCCGAGGTTGCGCTGCAACTGGCGATGCAACTGCCCCAGCTCCAGACGGCGCGTCGACGGCAGCGCCACCATAAGATAGCCCGCCTCGTCTTCGATGACCACGCACTTGATCAGGCGGTCGCCGGGAACATGCGCCTCTGCCGCGGTCTCCATGCTGCTCAGGGTCCGGCGGTGCACAACGACGTCATAGGCCACGTTATGTTCTTTCAGAAAACGCTTGATGGTGGATGCGACAGCCATGCTCGTTCCTCCTTCTGAGCTCAGCGCCCGCGCGCGACAGGAACAGCGGAAACAACATGATAACGCCGGTCAAAACCCCGCGGAACAATCACTCCCGATACAAGCGAGGTTTATTCACGGATCCCGCCGCATACCTGCATCATTTGTGCTGGTTTACGCCCCGGCGTTGAAGCAGTTACGTCCGCGGGCGTAGACTGGAATACCCTTTTCACGTCGTAACGAAGGAGAATGCCATGGCAGGACGCAAAATTCTGATGCTGGTCGGTGACTTCGGCGAGGACTACGAGATCATGGTGCCGTTCCAGGCGCTCACCATGGTCGGCCACACGGTGCACGCCGTGTGCCCCGGCAAGAAGGCCGGCGAGGCGATCCGCACCGCGATTCACGATTTCGAGGGCGACCAGACCTACAGCGAGAAGCGCGGGCACAATTTCCAGCTCAACGCCACGTTCGACGAGATCAGACCGCAGGACTACGACGCGCTCGTGCTCCCTGGCGGGCGCGCGCCGGAGTATCTGCGCCTGACGCCGCGCGTGCTCGAGGTCACGCGCCACTTCGCCGACAGCGGCAAGCCGATCGCCGCCATCTGCCACGGGTTGCAGATCCTGAGCGCCGCCGGCACCCTCAAGGGCCGCACCTGCACCGCCTACCCGGCGGTGGGACCGGAAGTGAGCGCCGCCGGCGGCATTTACAAGGCAATCCCGGTGGACCAGGCGATCGTCGACGGCAATCTGGTGAGCGCGCCGGCATGGCCGGCGCACCCGCAGTGGCTGGCGAAGTTCCTCGCGGTGCTCGGCACGAACATCAGCCACGAAAAACCGGCGGCGCTGCGAGCGGCGAGCTGAATCCTGTCCAACGACTCGTTCATCCGCCCCGCGGTGAAATGTTTCGGGGGCGGCGGGTTTGACGCGAATATGAAAAAATTCATCGCCCTGTTATTCGCGATCATCCTCGGCGGTTGCGCGGCGGTGCAACCGCCCCTCGAGGCGCCGCACGTGAGCCTGATCGATTTGCGGGTACTCGACGCCACGCTCTTCGAACAGCGCTTCGCCTTGAAAATCCGATTGCAGAATCCCAACGCGGTGGAGGTCCCCGTCAATGGAATGGATTTCCGGCTCGAAATCAACGACGTCGAGCTGGGGCGCGGCGTGAGCGACAAGGCGGTCACGGTGCCGCCGTACGGCGAGACGGTGTTCGAGATCAATCTGGTAAGCAATTTCGCGCGCATCGTTAATCAGATCCGCGCGCTCGAAAGCGGCACGGGCCAAAGCCTGCGCTATCGCCTGACCGGCGGGATCAGCGTCGCGAACCGCGCCGGCAAACTGCCGTTCGATTACCAGGGCGAGATCGGCCAGCTGCGCTAGGGTTGTCCGACATCGGTCCCGCATATCGACGCGCCGGACCGTCGGATTTTTTCTATTGCAGCAGCGGATGATCCGGCGGCAGCTGTCTGGAATACCAGATCGCCAGCTTGTGCCGCATGGATTGCTGCGACACCTGATCTTCAGGCAGCGCCTGAATGAGCTTGTCGTGCACCAGAAGCCGGTAGATGAACAGGATTTTCTCGCTGGCCGAATCGGTCGGCTCGAAGATGGCTGCGCCCCGGTCTTCCGCGTACTTCACGCCGGCGACAATCGCGGCTTTGACCAGTTCCGCCTCGTGTTTCAATTTCTTCATGGCAACCTCGCCTCGCGGGAGAACGACGACGACGCCGGATAGCGCGGGACAACGTCGCGGTGACGGTCGACCCAATAGGCGCATGCCACCGAAAGCGCGGTGCCGAGAATGTCGGCGATGACGATGGCATCCACATTCGGCGGTGGTGGACCGAACATGGCCGCAACATAACTCACCAGCAGCAGCACCGCCAGGCCCCTTGGTCCCCAGCGGCCGATGCGGTCGCGGGCGCGCGTGGTCGACAGGTACAGCCACAGGCCGGCGGCGAACAGCGATCCTTCCACCGCCAGCGTTCCGGCCACCGAATTCCACAAGCCCAGCCCGATGCGCATGTCCAGCCCCGGCGCGAGCGGCAGATCCGGACGATGCACGACCAGATCCAGAAACCAGTGGCTCGCGACCGCGACCCCGAGCCACAACGCGGCGCGCGCCGAACCGCCGCGCCAGCGGTACACCCCGGCGAACAAGCCGGCCCAGACGAGCGTCATCAAAAGACTGTGCGAGTACGGATAGGAAACGAAATCGAGCGGACTCAGCACCATGTTACCGGGATCGATCTTCACCGTCTCGACGCCCGCCGCCACCAGCAGCGGCCACACCAGATCGAGGAAACACGCGGCCACGATCGCCGTGCCCAATTTGACTTCCGGTGCCGCGCGCTTGATGCCGAACGCAACCGCGAAGTGGCCGATGAACATGGGTCGTTACCTCCTGGTTGCCAGCACCGACAACACGCCGCTACGCCCCACCTTCACTCGCGAAACAAAAACAGACCGGCGCACAACGCGCCGCCGATCACGTAGAGCAGCCAGGTCTGTGAAATGAAATAGGGATAAACCATCAAGGCCACGCCCAGACCCAGAGGTTGCCAACGATATGACCTCTTTCCGTAAATGAACGCGCCCAGGCCGATGGCGCCGAATAGGACCGAAGCAAACAGAACCGCCGGGGTGGGCATGATATTCAACCGGGCGAATTGGTCATTATTCGAGATTACACCATTGGCAGGCGCTGTTCAGCCTCGGAATCCCCGCAAGGCTCGCCGTCCACGGGTAACGGATAAATTCGACACCCGCCCGGCCGCTGGCAACCGTGGCGGCGAGTCTCTTGCCCGTCCCGCCGTCCCCTTGCAAAGCGCGCAGGAACCGGAACGGTCAACAGGGAGCTCCCTCTTTCACTTTCGGAAAGCAGATGACGCTGTCTTCGGTCTTGACGTAGGTTTTGCCAGACATGAAGTTGCGCCTTGTTATCTTTCGAGGCGGACACATGCGGGGTCAGAGGCCCCTGGCGCCGCTTCGGGAATTCGTCACGGGTATGCGCCGC
Organism: Methylomirabilis sp. (SeqCode); assembly: GCA_035624495.1. Lineage (GTDB taxonomy): Bacteria > Pseudomonadota > Gammaproteobacteria > Acidiferrobacterales > Sulfurifustaceae > Sulfuricaulis. Next base: position 22,415 of record DASPRK010000055.1, read on the forward strand.
CCGTGCTCATGGACAGCCGCGCGCCTTGTCGCCCGCGGGGGGATGAACGAGCTTCTGGAAACACTCCGACTGCAGCAGCAGCTCGGCGCCCTGGCGCCGCAGCGCATCCACCTGTGCCCGCGGCAGAACGAAAGCAGTCTTGATGGAAAGAAAGGCCTCGCGTTCGGCGTCATTCGTAATCTGATCGAATCCGACGTAAATGCGGTACAGCTGCACCTGGTGCAGGTCCGGCTGGCGGCGCTGGGCATCGTCGCGCCGGCGGAACGTGTCCTGCAGCAGCTCGATGCTGTCGAACGAGTAGTTGTCGAGCGGCGTCGTGGCGATCGCATTCACCACCGTGAACGTGCCCGGCGCCCTGGGCGATTCGTCGAACTCCGGCTTCGCTTCGTTGCGGGCGTCCACGACGATGACCACGAGTTTCCTGATTTCCTCGTTATTGACCTTGTTCAGAACGCTCCAATCGACGTCACCAGAGCGTATCGACGTCAGCGGCCCGCGCAGGCCGATGTTGTCCGCGACGCCGCCGTCGAGCAGGTGCACGAAATGACGATCCCGCTCCTCGTATGTCCGCAGCATGCGCGCGCGGTAGTAGCGCCGAGGATTCGCTGACAGATCGCGCAACGCCGGCGCCACCCAACCCGGCTCGACGTATCCGCAGGTCCCGGGATAGCTGTTGACGGCCAGCGGCGAAAACGCCAGCGGGAAGTCGGAAGACGCGGCCACCGCGCGGGCGATGGAAAAGCGGCCGAGGTCGGCGCACAGCGGATCGAACTGCGACTGCGTGAAGGTGAACTGGGCACCCTTCACCATGTCGGTGGCGTTGAGCATCACGAACGGCTTGCGGCCGCGCGCCTCCAGGTCATGAAACGTGGCGTCGCCGAACAGCAGCTCTTGATACAGCTCCGAGGCGAGGTCGATGCGGCCGAATTCCGGTGAGGCCAGGCGCGCCCAGTTGTACGGGTTTAACAGCTTGTAGAACAGGTCCGCTTCGACGTCGTGATAGAGAAAGTCCTTCTGGAACCGGCCGCCTTCCTCGAATATCTCGTTTCCGTGCAAGGCGTAATACGCCGCCGTAAAGCTGCCGCCCGAAACGGACGAGATCACGTCCACCTCGTCCAGGAGATTGCGCGGCTTGCCGTCGATTTCGACCGTGCTGTCGCGCAGCGCCTCGAGCACGCCGTAGGAAAGCGCCGCGGCCCGGGTGCCACCGCCGGAAAACGTCAGGATAATGAACAGATCGTCCTGATTGCCGGTCTTGTCGAGGCGCTCGTAGCGGTAGCCCTTGGATTCATCATAGGCGGCGAGATGCTCGGTTTTCGGAAAGCTGGCGCAGCCGGCGGCGAGCAGCGCGAACGCCAGCGCCAGGATTCGCATCATGCCCGGCGCAAGCTTCATTGATGGTCCACGCGTTCGAACGCAATGATCATCGGCTCCTCCGGCATCGTACCCTGGACCGTGCGCTCCTGCTTCTCGGGTTTGTAGTTTTTTTTCGGGCCGAGGTCGAAAACGTGATTGCCGGTTTCCACCTGGAATTTCTTGTTGGTGACCCCGGCGGGTTTGCCGTCGACCCACACCTGGCGCCGGGTAGGAAAGGTGACCTTCACATACTCATCCATGTCGTCGCGTCCCTGTGTCCATTTTGATCTTATCGTGCACTCTGCCGACACCGACCTTCGTCGAGCCGCCATGTCCGGCTCGTCAGAATATGCGGCGCGCCACGGGCTTGCGCAGTATGTGACAAATGAATTTTGCTGTCAGCCCGGCCGGGGGGAAGATGAGCGGAATCAGGTCAGCTTACCCCACGACGCGTCCTTCCGGTCGTTCGTCCTTGAAAGTGCCGGCCAAGTCCGGATTGGCTCACGGCGACCCGGTTTTCCCGGGCCGTTCTCCAGGTTCGATGTCGACCCGCGTACAGAGACCCGCCGCGCGGGTTGCCGCGCGCATCGGCAGAAACTGCGGCAACAGCCAAAGCGTGGTCTGCGCATGCGACGACAGCGTGCGCGCCAGAAAACAGGACGAGCCCTGCGCCAGCGCGCAAAAAACCAGAATCTGATCGGAGGCGTGCAGATCGAGCGTCGCGCCAGCGGCGATATCTTCGCGCAGCGCCTGCGCGGCGGTCGCGGCGATGCGCTCCGCCGGAATCCCGCGCTGCGCCACTTCCGAGCCGCCAAGCAACGCCTGGGCCGTGCGCGCCCACAGTACAATGGCTCCGCCCTGTCCGATCGCCTGATCGCGGTTCAGTATCTGCGGCTCGATCTCGACGCGCGCCAGGTCCGCCAGCATCTGCTGCGCCGTCTGCTGCATGCGCGTCACGATATGCGTCGGCAAATTCGATACGTGGGCGATGCCGCGAACTTCCCGCACCGCTTCCGGCGCCTCGAGACGCAGGCCGTGGAGGCGGCCTGGCTGCACCGCGACCGTGATCTCGCCGCCGCCGCGCGGATAGTAGCCGCGGCGCTGGAGCGCGAGCTCCACGCGCGCGCCCATGCGTCCGAGCAGCGGCAGCAGCACGAACCGCAGATAATCCAGCGGCGGCGCGGCGCGCACGTCGGTGCCGCCGGTCAGATGAATGCGCACCGGTGCGCTCGCGACGAGCGCCACCGGCAGCAGCGCCTGCAACACCAGCGTGACGCTGCCGGCGGTGCCGACGTCGAAACGAAATTCCCCGCCGCGCAACTTTCCGGGGCGGAAGATCAGCTCCGGCGACCGCAACTCGAGGCCTTCGGTCTCGGCCTCGCACAGGGCCGCGACCGCTTTGACCGCGGTGAGATGCTGCGGCGCGAGGCCCGGCGGCGCGCGGCGCGCGCGAATGTCGTGCAAGCGCACCGGCGCACCGGTGATGGCGGCCAGCGCGCAGGCCGTGCGTAAAAGTTGTCCGCCGCCTTCGCCGTAGGAGCCGTCGATCTCGCGCATTCGGGCATCCCGTGAAAGCGCGGTCAAATCGGAAAATCCAGCTCACGCTGGTGGCGTATGGCCAGGATGCGAACTTGATCCTGCGCCGGCACCAAGCGATATAGCGCGATGTAACCGGTCTTCCCGTAGGAGATCACCAGCTCGCGCAACTCGCCGGCGAAACTTCGGCCGATCAGCGGATGATTCGACAGGGTTTCCACGGCCTCACGAATAACAGCCGCGGCGGCCATCGCCGCCTGCGGGTCCTGCTCGAGCAGGAAACCAAATATGCGCTCGAGGTTGGCGAGCGCATTTTCAGAATAAACTACTTCCGCCAAGGCCTGGGACGCGCGGCTTTTCGGTTTTTGGCCAGCCGCTCCAGCCAGGGATGAACGTCCTCGGCCCGATACACCGCCGCGCCCTCTTCGACGGCGGCGTCGGAGGCAAGCGCCTCGCGCACGAATTCCCGCATCCGTTCCTCGCGCGTCACCTCGCGCTCCAAGGCTTCGACCATGAGGCTGTGCGCCGAACGCCCGGTCTCCTTGGCCAGACGGGCGATGCGCATCTTGAGTTTTTCCGGCAGTTTGAGAGTGGTGGTGGAGGTCACTGGCGCTGAAAACGGTCTTGGTGTTACTAGAGTAGCACCAGGTCCGCTGGCGGACAACCGGCCGGGAGTTTGATCGACTCGGGGTCGGTCATGATAACCAGGAGGTTGTCACCCCGCGACCGCGGAACAAAGCGGCGGGAATTCCTATGGTGGAATCGAAGCCGGCGCGCCGATTATCTCGCGTTACGCGCCCGTCCCTGCACCTGCTCCGCCTGCTCCAGCTGGCGGCGCAGATAATCGTCGTAGCTGCCGCCGAAGTTCTCGACGCCCTGCGGCGTCATCTCGAT
>DASPRK010000080.1:0-8393 GCA_035624495.1 Methylomirabilis sp. (SeqCode)
CTGCAACAGATCCATGCCGGCGCCGCTGTGCGCGGAAACCCAGACGCGTGAAATCCGGCCGTTGGCGTCGCGCTCGTAACGCGCCGCGTCGGCCGTGAGATCGATCTTGTTGAACACCACGATCTGCGGAATCGTGCTCGCTTCGATCTCCGTCAGCACCTCGTTCACCCGCTGCATCTGATCGAAGCGCTCGACGTTGGCGGAGTCCACCACGTGCAGCAGCAAATCCGCCTCGGCGACCTCTTCGAGCGTCGACTTGAACGCCTCCACCAGGTCGTGTGGGAGATCGCGGATGAATCCGACCGTGTCCGCCAGAATCACGGCGCTCTTGCCAGGCAGTTCAAGCCGGCGCATCGTCGGATCGAGCGTCGCGAACAGCTGGTCGGCGGCATAGACCGACGCCGCGGTGAGCCGGTTGAACAGAGACGATTTGCCGGCGTTGGTGTAACCGACCAGCGACACCGTCGGGATCGGCACCTTGTGGCGCGCCCGCCGCCGGCTGCGACGCTGCACGTTAACCTGCATGAGGCGCTCGTTGAGTTTCTTGATGCGGTCGCGGATCAGACGCCGGTCAACTTCCAGCTGCGTCTCGCCCGGTCCGCGCAGACCGATACCGCCCTTCTGACGCTCCAGGTGGGTCCAGCCGCGCACCAGGCGCGTGGACATGTGCCCGAGCTGTGCCAGCTCCACCTGCAACTTGCCTTCGGCGGACCGCGCCCGTTGCGCAAAAATATCCAGGATGAGCCCGGTGCGGTCGAGCACGCGACAATTGACGATTTTCTCGAGATTGCGTTCCTGCGCCGGAGAAAGCTCGTGGTTGACCAGCACCAGATCGGCATGTTCGCGCGCGACCACGTCGCGGATTTCCTCGGCCTTGCCCTTGCCGACGAAGGTGGCGGCATCCGGCACCTGACGGCTGCCTTGAATGGCGCCGCAGACTTCCGCGCCGGCCGATTCGGCGAGCAACCGCAGTTCGTCCAGCGCTTCCTGTTCGAGGCGGCTCGACAGTCGCAACTGCACGAGCAGCGCGCGCTCGCGGCGGCGCGCGCCCGTGTCGGAGGTCAGCGGGAGCTTATTCGTTTCCAGGGCCCTTGACGTCGGAGTCGTCCACGCCTTCAAAATGAAACTTCACCGGGCGGCTGGGGACCACCGTGGAGATGGCATGTTTGTAAATCATCTGGCTCACGGAATTCTTGAGCAAAACCACGAATTGATCGAACGACTCGATCTGTCCCTGCAGCTTGATGCCGTTCACCAGAAATATGGATACCGGGACATGTTCTTTGCGCAGGGTATTAAGGAAAGGGTCTTGTAAGGCTTGCCCCTTTTGTTGGCTCATGACAGTTCTCCTGTTCTTATGTCTATTGTGTCTATTGCCTTCCGGCTTTTCGTTTTGCCGGCCTGTTCTTGGCCGCTGAAATATAAGTATAACCCCAGATCGAGCCTTTATAGACGAATAGTCGCCTGTAAATACTCCAAACACGCCTTTTCCGGCGTGGAATCGATACCAAATGCCCGTACCTGCGGGTAACTCCGCAACCAGGTTACCTGGCGCTTCGCGAACTGGCGCGTGGCGGCAACAGCCTGATTTATCATTTCATTATAATTGACTTCTCCAGTCAAGTATTTCCACGCCTGGCGGTAACCGACGGTGCGGATCGAGGGCAGTTCAGCCGTTAGATCACCGCGACGGTACAGATGTTCCACTTCGCCGAGAAAATTCTGCTCCAGCATCGCGCGAAATCGGCTTTCGATGCGCGCGTGCAAGCGTGCCCGGTTCTGCGGCCAGAGCGCGATTTTCACCAACCCGTACGGTAACTCGCCGTGCAGCCGCCCGCCGCCGAGGCGGCTCGGCGGCTGGCCCGTCAAAGCATGAATCTCCAGCGCACGCTGGATGCGCTGGGCGTCGTTGGGATGAATCTGGGCCGCAGACTCGGGATCGATCGACCGCAGGCGCTGATGCAAGGCGGGCCAACCGACGCTCCCGGCCTCTTCGGCGAGATGCGCGCGCACATCGGGATCAGCCGAGGGTAGATCTGAAAGACCGAATTCCAACGCGCGGAAGTAAAACATGCTGCCGCCGACCAGCAGCGGAATCCGCCCCGCCCGTGCGATCGCCTCCATTTCGCGCCTGGCGTCATCGCAGAACTCGGCGGCCGAATAGGCCTGCGCCGGGTCGCGGATATCGATCAGTCGGTGTGGCGCGCGCGCCAGTTCGGCCGGCGTCGGCTTCGCCGTGCCGATATCCATGCCTCGGTACACCTGCGAGGAGTCGACACTGATGATTTCCACCGGCAACGCGTTATGCAACGCCAGTGCAAGCGCGGTCTTGCCCGCGGCCGTGGGGCCCATGAGAAAGATTGCCGGAGGTAACCCGTTGCGCATCACGAATGAACCAATAAGACCATAAACCGCCAAGGCGCCAAGAAAAATTGCTCGGAGATAAAAACGTGGCGTTCTTGGCGTCTTGGCAGTGCAACCTCTTTCACTTCTCGGGACGCATGTGCGGGAACAGCAGCACGTCGCGGATCGACGGCGAATCGGTGAACAGCATCACCAGCCGATCGATGCCGATGCCCTCGCCGGCCGTCGGCGGCATGCCGTGCTCGAGCGCGCGGATGTAATCCTCGTCGAAATGCATCGCCTCCTCGTCGCCCGCTTCCTTTTCCTGAACCTGCTTGCGGAAACGCTCGGCCTGGTCCTCGGCGTCGTTCAGCTCGGAAAAGCCGTTGGCGATCTCGCGGCCACCGACGAACAGTTCGAAGCGATCGGTAACGTCGGGTTTTTTGTCATTGCGCCGCGCCAACGGGGAAACTTCCGTCGGATAGGACGTGATGAACGTCGGGTCCTTGAGCTTGTCCTCGACGGTCTTCTCGAAGATCTCCAGTTGCAGCTTGCCGGTGCCGTAGGCGTCCTTGACGGGCAACTCCAAGCGCGCGGCAATCCGGCGCAGCGCTTCGATGTCGTCGAGATCGGCGTCACGGATGTCGGGATTGTGGCGCAGAATCGCCTCGCACAGCGTCAGACGGCGGAAACGCTTGCCGAAGTCGTAGGTTTCGCCCTGATATGCGATCGTCTCCGTCCCGAGCACCGTCTGCGCCAGGCCGCGCAGCATTTCCTCGCTGAGATTCATCAGGTCGTGATAATCGGCGTAGGCCTGATAGAACTCGAGCATGGTGAATTCGGGGTTGTGCCGCGTCGACAGGCCTTCGTTGCGGAAGTTGCGGTTGATCTCGTACACCTTCTCGAAGCCGCCGACGATCAGGCGCTTGAGATACAGCTCCGGCGCCACGCGCAGGAACAGGCTCATGTCGAGCGCCTGATGATGCGTGACGAACGGGCGTGCCGTCGCCCCGCCCGGGATCATTTGCATCATCGGTGTTTCCACTTCGAGGAAACCGCGCGCGTCGAGAAAATTGCGCAGATATCGCACGATCGCGGTGCGGATGCCGAAGGTCTTGCGCGTCACCTCGTTCATGATCAGGTCGAGGTAGCGCTGGCGGTACTTGGTCTCGGTGTCGGTCAGGCCGTGGTATTTTTCGGGCAAGGGCCGGAGCGACTTGGCCAGCAGCCGGACTTCGTCCACTTTGACCGACAGCTCGCCGGTCTTGGTCTTGAACAGCACGCCCTCGGCCCCGAGGATGTCGCCGATGTCCCACTTCTTGAACTCCTCGTATGCCATTTCGCCAATGGCATCGCGGGTCACGTAAATCTGGATGCGCCCGGACATATCCTGCAGATGGGCGAAGCTGGCCTTCCCCATAATGCGCCGGGTCATCATCCGTCCGGCGACCTTGCAGCGCACGTTGCGGGTCTCGATCTCGGCCGGTTCCTTCCCTCCGTATTCGGCGTGCAGCTCGGCCGCCACCACGTTGCGCCGGAAGTCGTTGGGGAACGCTTGGCCCTGTCGGCGCAATTCCGCGAGCTTGGCGCGGCGCAGCGCAATCTGTTCGTTCTCGTCGGGTTCGTTAATCATTTCACATGGATATTAAAGAGTTATTGTATTTCTGTCATATGTGACATTAAATCTGCTTGAGCCCGCTTTTAAGACTGGCATCGATGAATTTGTCGAGATCGCCATCGAGCACGGCCTGCGGGTTGCCGCTTTCCACCCCGGTGCGCAGGTCCTTCACCCGCGACTGGTCGAGCACATAGGACCGGATCTGGTGGCCCCATTCGATGTCGGTCTTGCTCGCCTCCATCTTCTGTTTTTCCCGGTCGAGCTTCTCGCGCTCCAGCTCATAGAGCCGGGCCTTGAGCATTTTCATGGCTTCGGCGCGGTTGCGATGCTGCGAGCGGTCGGATTGGCATTGAACCACAATCCCGCTCGGGTTGTGCGTGATGCGCACCGCGGAATCGGTGCGGTTGACGTGTTGGCCGCCGGCGCCGCTGGCGCGGTATGTATCCACCCGCAGGTCAGCTGGGTTGATGTCAACCTCGATGTCCTCGTCCACCTCGGGGTAGGCGAATACCGAGGCGAACGAGGTGTGCCGGCGGTTGCCGGAATCGAAGGGCGATTTGCGCACCAGCCGGTGCACCCCGGTCTCGGTACGGAGATAGCCGAAGGCGTACGGACCGGTGAAACGCACGGTCGCACTCTTGATCCCAGCCACCTCGCCTTCGGAGATCCCCAGAATTTCAGTCTTGAAGCCGCGCCTGTCGCCCCACATGAGGTACATGCGCAGCAGCATGTTGGCCCAGTCCTGGGCCTCGGTGCCGCCGGAGCCGGCCTGGATGTCCATGAACGCGTTGTTGGCGTCCATTTCGCCCGAGAACATGCGCTGGAATTCGAGATCGGCCAGCTGTTTTTCCAGTTTCGCGAGGTCCGCGGCCACCGAGGCCACCACCTCGGCGTCGCCTGCTTCGCGCGCCAGTTCGAGCAATTCGCGCGAATGCGTCAGCTCGGTCGCAAGATGCGCGAGCGTCCCAATCTCGCTCTCCAGGCGCGCGCGTTCCTTGCCCAGCTCCTGGGCGCGCTGCGGGTTGTTCCAGATGTCGGGTTGTTCGAGTTCGCGCTGAACTTCTACCAGGCGCTGCGACTTGGAGTCGAAGTCAAAGATACCCCCGTATGGCCTGAGAACGGTCCTGGAGGTCGCGGAGTTTTTGAAACAGCGGATTTAAATCTTCCATTGCCGGGGCAAGAGATCACCCATATGAAAAACTTTGATTCACGAAATCAGGATTTTATGAATTCTTGTTAAGATACTTATCCAGCGGCGGAAAGTCTAGCCGCCGACTCCCGAGGCGCAGCGCTTTCGGAGACCACGGCAATGGCGCTCATGGAAACATAGCTCATTGCGGCTATCTGCGCCTATTGCCGAAGGGGCCGCCACCGCCCGAGGCGAATGCTCTTTCGGAGGTGGCAGCCGGCGTCCTCCTTTCGAAGGAGCTTCGCCACGGGAGGGAGTCGCTATTCGCCTCGGGCACTGGGCGCTAGGTCGCCTGCACGCCCAGGACTTCGCCGACCAGTTTCCTGATCGCCTTGATGGCTTCCGGCGCTTCCACGTCGACGATCTGCTCCAACACCCATTTGCTGTCGGTGGCGTCCATGGCGCACGCCACCTTCTCACCGAGGTAGCGCAGAACCGCATAGCCGGGGTTGCGGCCATCGAACTCGAATTCCGAATAATCGACCAAGCGCGCGTTGACCGTACCCACGAATTCGTCCGCGTGGGCGCCCGGGCCGACGAACTCGACGAGATTAGTCGCCGTGATCCGGGCCAAGTTGTTGCCCACGGCGTTGATGAAACGCACCCGCTCTTCCTCGCTCAGCTGGCCATAGACGATCCGGTCCGACATCTGCACCAGGAACGCCATAAGCTCGGTGAGCACCGCCGTCACCTGCCGGTCGCCGCCCAGCGGATAGCCTTCCTTCTCCATGTGCCGGCAGGTCTCCTGCGCGATGCGCCAGATGTTCATCGCCACCACGCTGGCGCGATCTTCCAGCGTCTTCGGGCCCTTCTTGCGATATTTGGTTTTCAATCGCAGCGCCATGCGGCGCATTATAGGGGAAGATTTTCAAAGCCGATAACCTGCAAAGCATCCGGTTTTACTTCGCGTTCGGACGCCGCTCTGGCAAAATGCCGGCCTCGTCTATCCCGGCCACGACGGAGCGTCGCCATGTCAGAACTCGATATGAATCTCGCCAGCGGCATCTCCGCCTTTGAGGCCAAGGAGTTCGCCAATGCCTTCAAATTTCTCTCGCCGCTGGCGGAAACCGGCAACGCCCAGGCGCAATATCGTCTTGCGATCATGTATCAGAACGGCCTCGGTCACGTGCGCAATGAAATGATGGCCTATAAATGGATGCGCGCCGCCGCCGAACAGGGCGATGCCCTGGCGCAGCACGGGCTCGGTTTCATGTACCTGCAGGGCGAATGCGCGACCAAGAATGAAACGGAAGCCGCCAACTGGTTCCGCCGGGCCGCCGAACAGGGGTTGGCCGGTTCACAGATGGCGCTGGGTATGCTCTACGAGCAGGGTCTCGGGGTGGAGAAGAATGAAATGGAAGCCAGAAAGTGGTACGAGAAGGCCCAGCACGGCTGAATGGGTCCGCGTGGCGCGAATCCGCGCCACCCCGACCTCACGCAAAACTTACTTCTTGACCCAGGTCGTGAACCCGTCGGTCTTGCCGGCATGGCCGTCGTCGTAACCGGCGTTGTAGGCGTCGTTCAGGCGCTGTTCCTCGCGCTTGGGATTGTGCAGGAAACCGCACGCCCAGCCGTTGATGTACTCCTGGTCGACGCCCTTCTTTTCCATCGTGTTGATGGTTTCGTAATACATCTTGTTCATAAAAACGCTGCTCCTGAAAATTCTTGGCCAAGGGACTGCGCTGAAGCGGCGCATATATTACTCATTGAAACCGGCATTTCAAGGATAAAAATTGCCGGCTGACCAATCCCCTGATTTTCGCGTGCTTATCCGGCATCCGAACCCCCGAGCGACCAGGCTGACGGGGACTTGGCGTGACCGGAAGGCGACCCGCCCCCATATATATCGGCGCTGGTTTCCGCATACCCGACGGTCCTATACTTTAAAAATAATCACACGACACCATGCCATGCTGAATCTCGGTCACCTGGTCAACGCGGTACAGAAAAACTGCCATATCTCCGATGCGCGGCACGCGGGCGATTTCACGCTCTGCATTTTTCTTCTTAAGATGCGCGAGTTCTACCGCTGGGAACACGACATCCCGTTCGCGCACGATCTGCCCCGGAGCGAAGTCGGCAGCTGGATGCAGGAACGCGAACACATGTGGTCCGACCTGGAAACCTGCGCGTTCGAACCGCTGCCGCTGGAAAACCGCCACTTGGATCCGTTCGACGTCGCGACTGTCAACCGCGAGCTGGTCCCGCACGGCTACGTCTACAGCGGCGGATATGGCCGCTTTCGCAAACCCCATTTTTTTCTCGGGGCGTTGCTGCACAAGGAACGCCGCGACGGTTACACGATTTACGTCTCCTCCTGCGAATACGCGCGCGACCTCGAGGCGCCGCCCGCGATGCTGCAGGGCAAAACGATATACGTGCGCCAGGAATCAGTGCGGCGGTTCCTGTGGGAAAAGATCGAGGAATGGCGCTGGAATCGCAAGAACGAAGCGATGGAACGCGCGCTCGCGTGCTATTCGTTTGATCTCGACGTCAGCGGGGCGTTGGAACGGATGACGCAGAACGAAACCGAATCCATGATCCTGCATGAGCTGGGGGAAGGAATGGTGGGCGAACAGCTCGGTGAAGCCTGGCACCAGATGATCGATTCGCTGGCGCGCTCCAAGGCCGAAATCATGGTGCGCGCGGTGCGCGACATCCTCGCGGACTGTCTGTCCACGCTGCCGGGACTGCTGGCGAGGCAAAACACCGCTTCCCTGCACTTCTATTTTGCCAACTTCACCGGCATGCGCCGGCACCTGTTCCCCGAGGCGATCACGGCCTATCAACGCTGGATCGCGGAACCGAATCCCGAGGTATTGGAGACGCTCGCGGTCGAGGGACGGTCGCGCTGGCTCGCCATGGCGCGCGCCATCCTGGACATCCACGTCAAGAAAGGCGCCGACGCCGGACCCGCTATTGAAAACCTGCTGGAGCCCGCGCCGGACACGTCGCCGTGCTGCAACGCCTAGATGGCCTCGCAACCATGAAACTGAACGTGATCGTGGATCAGCGCATGTACAGCGTCGACGTGCCGCCGGCGATGCTGCACGACGCCGAGGACTTTTTCCGCAAAATGGACCAGGACATGGATCGCGGCTGGCAGATGGGACCGGAGTTCATCGAGAACCCGGATAAGGTCCAGCGTTGCCAGATTGCGGCCAACAAACTCCTGACCTCGCTGAGCGGCGCCAACGAAACGATGGTCACGCTGATGGCCGGGTACATAATCAAGCGGCTGCC
>DASPRK010000085.1:0-42415 GCA_035624495.1 Methylomirabilis sp. (SeqCode)
AAGCCAAGAGCTAACAAGTTGGTCAAGCGGACGCGGTGATACGGCGCACCGTTTTCCGATATATCGTGGTCCGCGCCGGTTAAAACAGCGATAGACGTGATGACCGAACGTCTTTAGTAGGTGATGACAAAAGGCACACACTCGGCTAGACTGGGAAAATGAAGCCGTTTCGTTGGAGCCACGAGAAGAACGAACAACTGAAAGCCGAGCGGAATATCTCCTTCGAGGAGATTGTTCTTGCCATCGAGGCCGACGGATTGCTCGATATCGTGGTGCATACCAACCCCGGCAAATACCCTAATCAACGAATGCTTGTCGTAGCGGTTGAGCATTATGCCTACTTGGTTCCATTTGTGGAAGAAGTCGAATACTACTTCCTCAAAACGGTTATTCTGAGCAGAAAGGCCACCCGCGATTACCTGAAAGGCGGTGATTGAAATGAAAAAGCGCAGAAAATCTCATGAAGAGCGAATTTCCGAGGATTACGAGAAGGGGCTTTTCAAGTCCACGTCGCCCTCGAAAGCCGAACTGAAAAAATACAAAGAAGCGGCCCGGGCTACCTTTATCAAGGACCGCAGGGTGAATGTCAGATTGTCCTCACCCGATCTGATGGATATTCAAACCCGTGCGGCTGAAGAAGGCGTGCCATACCAAACGCTCATTGCAAGCGTACTGCATAAGTTCGTGACAGGTCGGTTCACGGAGAAATCATCACGCCTAACAGTGCGTTCAAGCGGACGCGCCAAACGGCGGCGCGCTGCTTAACGCAAGCGTTGGGCCTTATTGCCAAGCAACGAAGTATAGTCGGATCGTTCAACCGAAGGAGGGCATTATGGAATTCGTCTGGTTCATAGTGGTGGGGTTGGTGGCAGGGTGGCTTGCGGGAGTACTTGTCAAGGGTGGCGGATTCGGCGCTATCGGCGACATCGTTGTGGGCGTACTCGGCGCATTGATTGGTGGATTTCTCTTTACCTCTCTAGGTGCGTCCGTCGGTGGCGGCTTGATCGGCTCCATCATCGTGGCGACCATCGGTGCCGTAATCCTTATTGTCGTGTTGCGCCTCGTCAAACGCGCGTAGGGGCCTAAGAAGCCGCTGCGTACGCGGCGCGAACATTTCAACCGAAAGGAGAACCCGATGAACAATAGGATGATCGCGATTGCCATGCTCGTCGCGGGCATCGCTTTGCTGATTTGGGGGTACAGCATGTCGGAGGCAGTCGGCTCGAAGGTCAGCCGTGTGTTCACCGGCTCACCGACAGACAAGGCCATGTGGACCATGATTGGCGGCGCGGTGCTCGCCCTCGCTGGTGCATTCCAGCTCTTTGTGAGAAAGAAATAGTAGAGGACGTGTACCATGGACATTCTCGTCGGGATCGCCTTTGTTGGTATTGCGCCCGACGCCGCATACCACACGTAGCGCCTTCTAACATGATGGTGTACCCGGACGCGCGGGGAGCATCGCACGCTGGTCTTCTGTCCGTAACCGCGCACCGGTAAACTCTGCGTTAGGCCCTGGAAGTGCAGAGAGGAAAGCACGATGAGCAACGAACAGGTGGCACCTGAGACGAAAGGTGTTACGGTGAAGTTACTTGCAACGGTTGATCTTGGCCCTGAGATCGAGGGTATGGCAGGGCGCCAACTTCGAATGCGTATGGTGACCATCGCGCCTGGAGGCGTCTTCGGCCCGATTCACGACCACAAGGACCGGCCAGGCACCGTCTACATCCTGCAAGGAACGATCACTGACCATCGCAATGGAGTCGCTACGGACTATGGACCGGAAGTGGGCTGGCCCGAGGATAGGAACACCACACACTGGCTTGAGAACCGAGGAATCATTCCGGCGGTGGAGATTTCGGTCGATATAGTCAGGCAAGAGTAAGCTCAGGCCCGACATGTAACACGGTCGCGCCTAACACGCGGCTCATCCGGACGCGCTTCAGTCGGCGTCACCTCCGTTCGCGCCGGTTAGCCACAACGTTGGAAAAGAAGAAATGACCATTACCGCGCGATTCCGGGCCCTGTGCATTAGCACCGTAGCCGCGCTCTTGATGATGCTATCGGCGTGTATTCCCCAACAGGCCGGCAACACCGCATTAATCCAGGCTGCGTGGGATGGAGACTCTGCGAAAGTGGACGCCTTGCTTCAGGCGGGGGCGGACGTGAACGCTTCAAACCCAGTGGGACTGACTGCCCTCATGGCTTCCACATGGGGCGGGACGGACATGGGCGATGTTGGTATCGCGAAGGCGTTGATTGCCAAGGGCGCGGACGTGAATGCCGCCAATGTCTATGGCCGAACGGCGCTCATGGAGGTAGCGAGAAATGGCAATCTCGAGTTCGTCAACCTCTTGCTGGCGCATGGGGCAAACGTAAACGCGAAGCCGACCGGTGGCGTGACAGCCCTGATGCAGGCTGCACTGAACGGCCATGTAGCCATCGTCAAAGCGCTGCTTGAAAATGGTGCTGATCCAAACGCAAGCGATGAGCAAGGACACACCGCGTTGATATGGGCCGCTGGCAAGGGGCATGTCGAGATCGTCCGGATGCTGCTCGCTCACCATGCCAACGTTGACGCCGAGGATTCGCGAGGCGAAACGGCCCTGGTGTGGGCAATGAAGGCCAAGAAGACCGATGTTGTCCGTCTGCTCAGAGAGGCAGGGTCGAGGGAGTAGGACCAGAGACGCCGATGTGCAGTCCAACATCGCACTTCAGCGGACGCGCGAGAAGCCACGGGCCGCTGCGTTTGAACGTTAGCGAGCAGGAGATCGCTCGATGCCGAAGCAAGCTCATTTCATCGCCGGGTTGTTGGCAACGCTGACAATTGCCACCTTCTTCATTTCCACGATAATCGTGGAGTTGTTTGGCTCTCACGACGCCGTGGCAAGCGTAAAGGCTCTAATTGTCATGCCTGGTTTGTTTATCTTGGTGCCAGCTATCGCAGCAACGGGCGGCAGTGGTTTCTTCCTCTCAATGTCTCGCCACGGGCGGCTTGTCGAAAACAAAAAGAAAAGAATGCCATTCATTGCTGCAAATGGGCTTCTGGTGTTGATTCCGTGCGCCATTTTCCTTAATCGTTGGGCCACCGTCGGCACATTCGACAATATGTTCTATTTGGTTCAGGGTGTTGAGCTTCTAGCAGGCGCGGTAAATCTCACGCTCATGGGCCTGAATATCCGTGATGGCCTGAAAATGTCCGGACGCTTTCGTGCTGTTTCAAATGCTCACTAACACTGCGCTCTAGCGGACCGTCAAGAAGCTGAGCTTTTTGACGGTCCGCTAAGCTACAACGTTAGGGTGGAAACGACAGAGGGGGAAGAACGCATGAATGATGCTATGTATGGCGAACCTTTGTATGGCCCATTTGTAGAATTCATGGGGTCGTTCTTCTTGCCCATGGTCCTCGCTATAGTGTGGTTAGCTATCTGCAGAATCGTTCCTCCTCTTCGCGAGCGGCTTCGCGTTTGTTACGGCATCGCGATGGCCCCACCTGTATTGTCGCTGGTAGACTTGGTCGTTAGAGGCTATACCATGAATTTTTGGAATTTCTCGGGCGCTCTCTTGTGCGTCGGTTTGATCTTTTGGCGGTACAGGTTTGTTTTGGG
This sequence comes from Methylomirabilis sp. (SeqCode), assembly GCA_035624495.1. Lineage (GTDB taxonomy): Bacteria > Pseudomonadota > Gammaproteobacteria > Acidiferrobacterales > Sulfurifustaceae > Sulfuricaulis. The sequence continues at coordinate 3,606 of DASPRK010000085.1, forward strand.
GAAATCCAACAGGTCCCGACAAGTTGCCAACGAAGAAACCCCTTGACCCTAACTCTGTCTTCAACCGGACGCGATGATACGGCGCACCGTTTATTGAAGTCTCGTGGCCCGCGCCGGTTAACAGCACGTTAGTCAGCAGCAGGGAGTCTACATTTCCAATCGGCGTTCTGGATGGGCAGCCTGTCTTGATGAAGCCGTTCGTGGTCGCCAGACCTTTCCCCGTGCCGTAGAATATTTCCTTCCCATTCACCGGGACCGGAGGGGTTCATTGACCAGGCGCATTTTGATGGAGATCTCCGAACCGGTCTTAATCGTCCGCGGGACATAGCCGCATGCCGGGCGCGGCCGGGCTCACGGGAACGGAGGCCGCGGCGCGCCTGCGTCAGCATGGCCCTAACGCGGTGCCGGAGGCGCGCCCGCATCCCTGGCGCGTGCTGCTCGGCAAGTTCTGGTCGCCGGTGCCATGGATGCTCGAGGCTACCGTCGTGCTTCAGCTCGCCCTGGGCAAGTCGGATGAGGCCCTCGTCATCGCCATCCTCCTCGTTTTCAATGCCCTCCTGAGTTTCTTCCAGGAAAACCGCGCCAACCGGGCGCTGGCGCTGCTGCGGCAGCGGCTGTCGGTGACGGCGCGCGTATTGCGCGACGGTCGCTGGCAGACAATCACGGCGCAGGAGCTGGTGCCCGGCGACGTGGTGCATGTGCGTCTGGGCGATCTCGCGCCCGCGGATATACGCCTCACCGAAGGCGCGCTGCTGCTCGATCAATCGACGCTCACCGGCGAATCCCTGCCGGTCGAAGCCGGGGCCGGCGCGACCGCTTATGCCGGCAGCACGGTGCGCCGCGGCGAGGCGACGGGCGAGGTCACGGGCACCGGCTCGCACACCTACTTCGGCCGCACTGCCGAGCTGGTGCGCCTGGCCAAAACCGAGAGTCATCTGACGCAACTCATTCTCAGAATCGTGCGCTATCTCGTCACGCTCGATGGGGTGCTGGTCGTGGCGCTATTCCTCTACGCCATCGCGACGGGCCTGGCGCTGCACGACCTGCTGCCGTTCGCGCTGATCCTGCTGGTCGCGTCCGTGCCGGTGGCGTTGCCGGCCACCTTTACGGTCGCACAGGCGTTCGGCGCGCAGGCGCTCGCGCGTCGCGGAGTGCTCGTCACGCGCCTGTCCGCCATCGAAGAAGCGGCGGCGATGGATGTGCTCGCGAGCGACAAGACCGGCACGCTCACGAAGAATCGGTTGACGGTCGCGGCGTTGCGGCCGTTTGCACCGCACGACGAGACGCAGTTGCTGCGGCTGGCGGCGCTCGCCTGCGACGAGGCCACGCAGGATCCGATCGATCTGACGATTCTCGCGGCCGCGCGCTCGCGCGACGTGCTGGCCAACCTGCCCGAGCGGGTGAAGTTCATTCCCTTCGATCCCGAGACCAAGCGCACCGAGGCCGTGTACCGCGACAACGGCGAGCTGCGCGTGATCAAGGGCGCCGCGCGAACGGTGGCGGCCCTGGTCCCCGGCGCGCCGGACTTGAACCGCGACATGGAACAGCTCGCCGCCGGCGGGTACCGCGTGCTCGCCGTGGCCGCGGGCGTGGAGACGCTGCGCTTCGTGGGACTGTTGGCGCTGGAGGATCCGCCGCGCGCCGATTCGGGCGCGCTGGTGCAGAGCCTGAAAGCGTTCGGGGTGCGGGTGGTGATGGTGACGGGCGATGCCCTCGCCACGGCGCGCGCGGTCGCCGCCCGCCTGGGCCTGGGCGAGCGTGCGTGCGCGGCCGAGGCGTTGCGCCAGGGCGAAGGCGACCCGACGCGCGATTGCGACGTGTTCGCGCGCGTGTTGCCCGAGGACAAGTTCCATCTGGTGAAGAACCTGCAGCGCGCCGGACACGTGACCGGCATGACCGGCGACGGCGTGAACGACGCCCCCGCACTCAAGCAGGCCGAAGTCGGCATCGCCGTGGCCAACGCCACCGACGTGGCCAAGGCCGCGGCGAGCCTGGTGCTCACCAACCCCGGGCTCGCGGATATCATGGCCGCCATTGACGAAAGCCGGCGCATCTACCGGCGCATGCTGACTTACACGCTGAACAAGATCATCAAGACCATCGAGATCGCTTTGTTCCTGAGCGTGGGCGTGATGCTCACCGGCGTGTTTGTCGTGACGCCGCTACTTATCGTTCTGCTGCTGTTCACCAACGATTTCGTGACCATGGCGATCGCCACCGACCATGCCGAGCCCGCATCGCGGCCGGTGCGCTGGGACGTGCGCCGGCTCGTTCTCGTCGCGGCGGTGCTGGCGGTGCTGGTTCTGGCGCTGTCGTTCACCGTGTTCTTCACCGGTCGCGACGTGCTGTGCCTGCCGCTACCGCAGTTGCAGACGCTCATCTTCCTGATGCTCGTGTTCACCGGCCAGGGCAACGTGTACCTGGTGCGCACCAGCCGCCACCTGTGGCAATCGCGTCCGAGCCGCTGGCTGCTGCTCGCTTCGATTCTCGACGTCGTTGCGGTGAGCGTGCTTGCGATCCAGGGCATCTTCATGGAGGCGTTGAGTCCGGCGCTCGTCGCGGGGCTGCTCGCCACCGTGTTGCTCTATCTGGCCCTGCTCGATTTCATCAAGGTCCGACTGTTCCGCCGCCTCGATCTGCGTTGACGCTTGGGTTCTTGCGGAGCCCCATTGCGCCGGTAACGGCATTGCTGCTGCCGCTGCTGGCGCATCTGATCTCGTTGGGTTGAGGCAGCCAATTATTGGCCATGGACGTCAAGCCGGTCTATTGGCAGTGCACGGTCGATTCGGTTATGTGACCGTTCCAGTCCAACGCGCCGGTTATGCCTTCTACCAGCACTTCCGGCATGTCAGGGAACGGGAAAGGTTTCTTCAGTGCAGAAAACACTTTCACGGTCGGCGCGTGATCGTCCAGGGCATAGATGTATTCAACTCGTTCAGGTTCAAGCATGGAGCGGCTTATCCGCTTCTTGAAAACTATCAACTCCCCCCTGTCAACGGCTTCAAGAAACACATCGACCACAAGTCTTGGATTGATTTGAGGATAAGGAATACGGGGATAGGAAATGCCGCCTTCCCGCGTATCCGTTCGGGCGGCGCCCACTGCATCGCTTTTTGCATGGCGCACAACGTTTCCCGTCCTCCGACAGACATTCCCGGTGGCCGCTTGTTACAGGCGTCGCGCCAGCGCTTTGCGCAATTCTTCGAGCGCCAGCATCGCGAGCGCGAACGGCACGACGCTGAGCCAGACATTCAATGATATCGGCGCCGTGCCGATCAGCCGGTTGCCCCAAGGCGTATAGTCAATGAGCAGAATCAGGGCGATTTCGACAGCGATTCCCCCGAGGATCAAGCGATTGCGAAAGGATCCCCGGTCGAATGTCGACCTGTTTTCGCTGCGGCAGAGAAACACATTGACCACCTGCATCACGATGATGGCCGAGAGGCAGGCGGTGCTAGCCTGAAGATAAACCGGGTCGGTGGCGGCGAGCGTTTCACCGTAGTTCCAGCCGGCGTCGTGCAACACGAAGAAAAACGCCGCCATCGCCGCCGCCGCTTCCAGAAGGCCGAGCCACAGGTAGGCGCGTGCGAGCACGGGCCAGTTGAGGAGGCGTTCCTTTGGAGAACGCGGCGGCCGGCGCATGACTTCCGGCTCTGGCAGCTCGGCGCCCAAGGCAAGCGCCGGCAGTACGTCGGTGCCGAGATCGACTGCCAGTATTTGGATGACGGTCAGGGGCAAGGGGATGCGGAACAACGCGAACGCGAGGTATGGTACCAGTTCCGCCACGTTGTGGGTGAGGATGTAGGTCAGAAACTTGCGCATATTGTCATACACCGCGCGGCCCTCCTCGATCGCCGCCACGATGCTCGCAAAGTTGTCGTCCAGCAGGACCATGTGCGCTGACTCGCGCGCCACATCCGTGCCGGTGACGCCCATGGCAATGCCGATGTCGGCCTGCTTGAGGGCGGGTGCGTCGTTGACGCCGTCGCCGGTGGCGGCCACGGTCGCGCCTTGCTGCTTGAGCGCGCGCACGATGCGCAGTTTCTGATCCGCCGCCACGCGCGCAAACACGATCTCGGGGGCATCCAGCGCTAGCAGCAGCTCGGCTTCCGATAATTTTCGCAACTGCTCGCCGGCGATCAGCGTCGGATCGGGCGTGCGCACGAGTCCGATTTCGCGCGCGATCGCAAGCGCTGTCCGCGGGTGGTCCCCGGTGACCATGATGACCTTGATGCCGGCTTCGCGGCATTGGAGAACCGCGTCCGGGACTTCGGGACGCGGCGGATCGCGGAAACCTACCAGCCCGACGAGAATCAAATGCTCTTCGAGATGCTCGTGAGATGTGCCCGGCGGAAGCGGCCGGTAAGCGAGCGCCAGCACGCGCAGGCCCTGTTCCGCCATGGATGCCTCGGCCAGCACGAAGGTTTGCGCGAGTTCCGGCGTCAATGGCTCGGGGACGGCGCCGGGCTGCGCCTGCCGGCACAAGGGTAACACCGCCTCGAGCGCGCCCTTGGTGTAGATCGTTTGCCCCGCCGCGGTGTCATGCACGGTGGACAGGCGCCGGCGTTCCGAGTCGAACGGGATTTCGTCCATGTGCGCGAACACGACCGCCTGGCGCGTGGCGGTTTGTGCCAGTCGCGCCAACGCCGCTTCCATGGGGTCGCCCAGCAAATCCGCCGGCCCGTTGGCCGTTGTGGCATCCCGCAGGTTGTGGCAGTGCAAGGCGATCTCGAAGAACGGCGCACACGTTGGCGCGAGCTTCGGCGCTTCCGCCGGGGCGTGCAGGGCGCCGCCGATGAAAAGCTGCCTTATTTCCATGCGGTTCTGGGTCAGGGTACCGGTCTTGTCGGTGCAGATGACGGTGGCGCATCCGAGGGTCTCCACCGACGGCAGGTGGCGGATCAGGACGTTCCGTTTCACCATGCGTTGTCCGCCCATGGCGAGCGCGAGCGTCACGGTGGGCAACAGGCCTTCCGGAACGTTGGCGACGATGATGCCGATGGCGAAGATCAGGCTGGCCCAGAATGAAAGCCCCACCAGGCTGTAGCCGATGAAGTAGAACAATATCCCGAGCACGGTGGCGATCGCGGCGATCACACGGGTGAGCCGCACGATCTCTCGCTGCAACGGCGAGAGCACGGCGCCGGTGGTTTGCGTCAGGTGCGCGATTTTTCCGAATTCGGTGCGCATGCCGGTGGCGAATACCACGGCGCGGATCTCGCCCGCCACCAATGAGGTTCCGGCGAGCAGAATATTGCGTGCATGCAGCAGCTCCTCGACGGCGGAGGGCCTGGCGTCGCAGGGCAACGGTACCGATTCGCCGGTGATGGTGGCGTTGTCGACGCGCGCGCCGAAAGCTTCGAGCACGCGGCAATCGGCGGGGATGTCGTCGCCCGCCTCGAGCCAGACGATATCGCCCGGAACGATCTCGGCCGCCGGCAGCGTGACCAGCGCGTTGTCGCGCGTCACTTTGACTTGATGCGGCAGCAGCCGCTGCAGCGCGGCGAGCGCCTGTTCCACGCGATGTTCCTGCCAGAAGGAGAAAATCCCGTTGATCAGGATCACGCCGAGGATCGCCGCACCGAGGATTCCCATGCCTTGGCCGGGTTCCCGATAGTCGGCGAAGAACGCGAGGCCTGCAGCCAGCCACAGGATCAGCGCCAGAAAATGGGTGAAGCTGTACCACAGGCGCCGCCAGCCGTGCTCAGTGCGCACGCGCTCGATGCGATTGCTGCCGAACTCCTGGAGCCGCCGCCGCGCTTCCTCCGCGGACAAGCCTTGCGCGCGGGTGTGCAGGTTCGCGAGTGCCTCATTCGCCGTCAGGCGGTGAATTTTCATGCCGTCATTCTAACCGGGGCCGTCTTCGGGACACACCGGCAGCGGGACGACGCAAAAACAAAAGGGCGCCTCCGGCGCCCTTTTTGTCGCGGCTTCTGTGCCGTGTTCAGGGCTTGATATAAGCCCAGCCTTCGCGCTGCTTATTCATGATCTCGATCACGCCCGCGGGCACGACTTTCACATGACCGTCGAGATCTTTTTCGGTCAGCTTCTGTGCTTTCATGGTGTTGCCGCACGCGAGCAGTGCCACGCCCTCGGTGCTGGCTGCCTTGAAGCGCGGCGCGGCTTCGGAGTCGAACTTGAGCATATTGATGCCCGGACCGTAGGCGACGATTTCAACGTCAACGTTGTCCTTGCCGAGCGCGTCCTTGAGATTCTTGGCGTTGTTCAGCGCGAGGTTCCAGACCGCCGGATTGTTGTCGCTGATCTGGATGACGACGCCTGGCGTGCCGGTTTTCCCGGCGGACTGGGCCGCGGCAAAGGGTCCGGCCAGGCCGAGCAGCAACAGGCCGGTCATGATCGTGCGGGTAATGGATGAAGACTTGGACATGGCGGCTCCTCGTGTGAATGGATTGAAAATCGAAACGACAGGGAGGCAATCTCCCGATCGTGTGTCGTGAGCATGGATCAAAAATCCGGGTCAGGCAATATTCCTGTCCGTAAAAAAATCATTGATCGTGTGGAATAAGAAAAAAAGCCGTAGCGTCACCGGCGAAACCGGACTCAATTCGGAAGCAGGCGCGTGAAGAAGGCCTTGAGGTAGGCGGTTTCCGGGATCGCGGGGTGCACCGGATGATCCGGTCCCTGGTGGCCTTCCTCGAGGATTTCGAGGAAGCGGTCGATGTGCCGGCTGCTCTTGAGCAGGATGTCGCGCAGATCGTCTCGATGGAGGTGATACGAACAGGAGCAGGACACTAGAAAGCCGTCCTTGGACAACACCTGCATCGCCATCTGGTTCAAGCGCTGGTATGCCTGCGTGCCTTCCTTGACGTCCTTCTTGCGCTTGATGAAGGCGGGCGGGTCAATCACGACCACGTCGAAGCGCTCGCGCGCCGCGCGCAGGCGCCGCAGCATCTCGAACGCCTCTTCGCGCTCGACGGTGACCCTGTCTTCCACGCGGTTCAGTTCGGTATTGTGGCGAATGCCTTCGACCGCCTTCGGCGAGCTGTCGACGCACAGCACCGACGCGGCGCCGGCCGCGGCCGCCTGCACGCCCCATGCACCGAGGTAGCTGAACAGGTCCAGCACGCGCGCGCCCTTGACGTAAAGCCGGAAGCGCGCGCGGTTCTCGCGCTGATCGTAAAACCAGCCGGTCTTCTGCCCGGTGTGCAGCGGCACCGAAAACGTCACGCCGTTTTCCGATAACTGGACGGTTTCCGGCACCTCGCCGTGCGCGGTCTCGACATAACTCGTCAGGCCTTCCAGCTCGCGACTCGAGGTGTCGTTGCGAAACAGGATGGCGCGCGGGGCGATAGCCTTGACGAGCGCGGCCACGACCTCGGTTTTAAGCCGTTCCACCCCGGCGGTGGTGATCTGCGCCACGAGGATGTCGCCGTAACGGTCCACCACCAGTCCCGGGAGGCCGTCGCTGTCGCCGAAGGCGAGACGATAATAAGGGGCATCGAACAGCCGCTCGCGCAGGCTTAAGGCAATATTAAGGCGGTGTGTAAGCAACGATTGGTCGAGAACGTATTTTGGGTCGCGCGAGACCAGCCGCGCACAGATTAGCGCGTGCGGGTTGACGTAGCCGGTGCCGAGGACGTGACCCGCGGCGTCTTCGATCAACACCGGATCGCCGGGCTGGAACTGCGTGAGCGGCGTGGCGCGAGTGTCGACTTCGTTGCTGAAGACCCAGACGTGGCCGGCACGCAGACGGCGATCTTCGTTTTTATTGAGGCGCAGCGCGGCGAGGGTCATGACGAACGTCCGGTATGGGGCGGCAAGCATAGGGGAATTCCCGGGAAATGGGAACCGCGGGAGGCGCCCGCGCCGCCGTCGAAGGCTGCGCGCAGCGGGCAATTTTGCTAAGATGCCGCCCCCTTCAATTCTGGAAACAACCCTGAACCCGATGGCCTCGCTGATTTCTTATTACTGGAATTACATCATCGACGGCGCGTTGTTCCTGTTCTGCGCTGTTATTCTTAGCGGTTATCAGATCCGTCTGATGCGGCGTAGCCGCTTGAGCCCGACGCGCACGGTGCAGGGCATGAACGCGCTGGCGCGCACCGCCTGGGTCGAGCAGGCCATGAGCAAGGGCTGGGACGTGGTGTCGGTGCAGACGCTGCGCAACGCCACCATGGCCGCCACCCTCATGGCCTCCACCGCGATCATCCTGATCCTCGGCATCATGAACATGCTCGCGAACGCTGACAAGATCGGTCCGACGTTGCACATCCTGAACCTGACCGGCACCCACGAGTCCAGCATCTGGATCTTCAAGCTGATGCTGATCCTGGTGGATTTTTTCGTCGCTTTTTTCGCGTTTTCGCTGGCGGTGCGTGGCTACAATCACGCGGGGTTCCTGGTCAACGTTCCGGCTGACAAGGACGAAAAGGCTCACGGCATCACACCGGCCAAGGTGGCGGTGCATCTCAATCGGGCAGCGGCTTATTATGGTATCGGCATGCGTACCTATTATTTTTCCGTGCCGCTGTTGCTGTGGCTGTTCGGTTCCATCTGGATGATCGCTTCGACTTTCGGGGTGCTGGCGGTGCTCAAGCATCTCGACCACTTGCCGTCGCAGGACTGATTCTCGCCGCCGTCTCCAGGGGCGAAGCTCTTTCAGGAACACTGGCGGAAGCTCCCAGGGCAAGGTCAAACATTCCGGCGGCTGCGCCCATTGCCGAAGGGGCCGCCACCGCCCGAGGCGAACGCTCTTTCGGCGGTGGCGGCCGGGCGACTCAATGAACATAGTCTCCTGTGGCGGCCTGCTTCCTCCCTCCGCAAGAGCTTCGCCACGGGAGGGAGTCGCCATTCGTCTCGGGCACTAGGCGCTATTTAGCGCGCTCGCGCCAATTGGCGGCGAGCTTCGGGTCCGGTTTCACGCCCAGCAGCCCTTTCTCATAGATATCCGCCAGGCTCTGCATCGCCGGCTTGTAGCCGCCTTCCGCCGCTTTGTTGAACCACTCGAGCGCCTTGGCCGGATTCTTGCTCACGTCCCAGGCGCCGGTTTCATAGCGCAGCGCCAGCTGGTACTGCGCCTCCACGTCGCCCTCGGCCGCACGTTTTTTCAACTGTTCGCGCGATGACTCGTAGACCTCCATGCTCCCCTCGCCGACGTCGGCGAAAAAGTGCAGCAGCTTGATGGCGTCGGAGTTGCCCTGCGCCGCGGCGCGCGTGAGCCAGTGCTTGCCGCGTTCCAGGTCCTGCGGCACGCCGTAACCGCGCTGGTACATCCGGCCCAGCAGGTATTGCGCCCGGCTGTTTCCCTGATCGGCGGCCTTGGCGAGCCAGCGCTCCGCCTCGCGGTAATCCTGTTTGGTTCCCTTGCCGTAGAAATACGCCTCGCCGAGCGCGAGCTGCGCGTCCACCTGTCCCTGTTCCGCGCCGGCGCGCCACCACGTCAGCGCCTGTTGTGGATCGCGCGCGGTGCCCTCGCCCGCGGCGTACATCTGTCCGAGCACGTATTGCGCGTAAGGATTGCGCTCGTGCGCCGATTTATCGATCCAGTAAAACGCCTGGCGCGCGTCGCGCGGCACGCCGCGGCCTTCGCGATAGCTGAGACCGAGCAGCAGCTGCGCGCCCTGGTTGCCGCGTTCGGCGGCGTTGGTGATGGCGGCGATCTCCGGATCGGGCGCGGTCGCGGCCCAGGACGCGTTCGTCGACAGCACGGCGCAAACGCCGAGGCAAAAGCAGAGGCGGAATCGCATGAGTTTCGGGCCGGATCGGCGGCTGGATTGGCGATGGAGTATTATCGTCTGGATCGCCGAATTTGTCGCTGTCCGTCCGAACGGCGAAACGCGAAAATGACGCGGCGATCGAAGCCGGTGACGCGGCCGGCGTGTCGGTCGCGGTGGCCGCGTAAAGACAGGAAAGGGCGCGCGCCCGCTGGCGCCGTGGTCCCGGCGAAGGCAACCGGCCGGCACCCGGTGACGATGAAACGGCAACCCCGAGTTCCGGGCCGCCCCCGCGCGGGTACTGAACGCCGCGGCGCTAGCGACGGGCGACCGGCACGTAGCGCCAGAAGCCGACGGTGGCCAGCGTCGCGAGCGACGCCGAAACGAGGAACGCCGTTTTGACGCCGTAAAAGCTCCACAACCCGCCGAGCAGCAGTCCCGCGGGAATCGCCGCAAGCCCTACCAGCATGTGAAACCAGCCGAACGCCGTGCCGCGTTCCGCGGGCGCGGCGAGGTCGCGCACCAGCGCGCGTTCCGCGCCCTCCGTCAGCCCGAAGTAAAAACCGAGCAGCAGGCTGAAGCCCCACAGTCCCGTGTCGGAAGCGGAGAACGCCAGTCCCAGCAGCGCCGCGGCATAGACCAGCCAGCCGAGCAGGATCAGCGGACGGCGTCCGTGGATATCGGTCTGGCGGCCGGCGTATTCCGAGAGCGAAACCTTGACCACGTGCATCGCGGCCCACAGCAACAACAGCTCGACCACCGTCATGCCGAGCTCGTGCCCGCGCAGCAGCAGGAAGGTTTCCGGAATCTTGCCGAGTGTGAAGAATCCCAGCACCGCGAGATAACGTCGCGACACCGGACTCAGGCGTGACCAGGACAGCGGCGCGCGCTCGACGGAAGGGTTTTCGCGGCGAGCCGTTTCCTTGATGCCGAAAGCGATGAGGCCCACCGTGAGCAGGCCGGGAATCGCGGAAAGGGCGATAACGACCTCGAGCCGGGCCGTGCCCCAGTACACGATGGCCGCGGCCGCGAGCGCCCCGAGCACCGCCCCGGCGTGATCCATGGCGCGGTGGAAACCGTAAGCGCGCCCGGCCTGGCCGGCGTGCACCGCGTCGGCGATCAGGGCATCGCGCGGCGCCGTGCGTATGCCCTTGCCGACGCGGTCGGTGACGCGGATCGCGAGCACCGTGAGCCAGCCGCCGGAGACGCCGATCAGCGGGCGCACGATGTTCGACAGCAGGTAGCCCGCCACCACGTACGGTTTGCGCCGCCGGCCGTGGAAGTCCGAACGTCGTCCGGCCCAGAGCTTGAGCAGGTTGGACATGGCGTCGGCGGTGCCCTCGATGATGCCGAGGGCGAGGGGGCCGGCGGCGAGCACGGTGGCGAGCAGCAGCGGGATGAGCGGCGTCACCATCTCGCTGGCGAAGTCGTTGAACAGGCTGACCAGGCCGACGATGACGACGGTGCGCGGCAATTTGCGCCGGGTTCTTTCGGTGCCGGTGGAATCCAAGCGGACAAGTCCTGTTGAGCGGGCGTCTACTTTAACGGAGACCGATTCGACCGGCAAAGAACGAGCCCGATTTCAACAGGCAAAACCGCGCGGTTCTCATTCGCCGTTCCCTCCGGAAAAGGATGAATTCGGGGCGGCTATGCCGAGGCGACCGGGCCGCGCGATGGGTCTTTCGCAAAATGGTTCGCATTTGCCGGCCGCGGCATCCCGACCAAATCATTGACCGGGATGAAACCAAGCCGGCCGGCATCCGCCAATCCGTCCGATCCAGTTCTGTCCGGATTTCGCCTGTGGTATGGTAGGAACGGTCATGGTCCCGGCCGCCCCGCGCGGCGACTTAAGGAGGAGCTCGTCATGAAACGCCGACTTTTGCTGTCCGCCTTACTGTCTTTCTTGATTATCTTCGTTATTTCACCCGTGGTCGGTTACGCCCAAGATATCGTGGTCGGTGCCTCGGTGGCGCTGACCGGCAAGTATGCGCGGACCGGGCAAGAGCAGTTACAGGGTTTCCAGATGTGGGTTGATGAGGTCAACGCCCGCGGCGGCCTGCTCGGGCGCAAGGTGGCACTCAAGTACTATGACGACGAATCCAAACCCGAGACCGGCGCCAAGCTCTACGAAAAACTCATCACCGACGACAAGGTCGACCTGCTGATCGGCCCCTACTCCTCCGACGTCACCATGGCTGCCAGCACCGTGGCCGAGAAGTACAATTTCCCGATGGTGTCCTCCGGCGCTTCGGCGACCCAGATCTGGGAGCGCGGTTACAAGAACATCTTCGGCCTGTACACGCTCGCCGAAACCTACATGAACCCGATTCTGGATTTCGCCAAGAGCAAGGGCCTGCACAAGATCGCGCTGATCTACGAGAACACCGAGTTTCCGCGCGCGATCGCCAGCGGCGTCAAATCCAAGGCCAAGCAGCTCGGGATGAACGTGGTGTTCGAGGAGGAGTACGGCAAGGCCTCAACCGATTTCTCCTCCATGATTATCAAGATCAAGTCCAAGAAGCCGGACATGGTCATCGGCGGATCGTATCTGCCCGATTCGGTGGCGTTCATGCGCCAGGCCAAGGAGAATCGCTTGTACGCCAAGATCTTCGCGTTCGCCGTCGGCCCCGCCCTGCCCGACTTCGGTAAGAATCTGGGTCTCGACGCCGAGGGCGTGATGGGCAACACCATGTTTGAGTCCACGCTCAAGTTGCCGGGCGTCAAGGAATTCGCCGAGAAGTACCATGCGAAGTACGGCCACGAGCCGGGTTACCATGCCGCTGGCGGCTACGGCGCTGGCCAGGTGCTCGAGGCCGCGGTGAAAAAGGCCGGCTCGCTCGATCACGACAAGGTGCGCGCGGCGCTGTTTTCGCTGGATACGGTCACCACCTTCGGTCATTTCAAGGTGGATAGCACCGGCCGGCAGATCGGCAAAACGGGTTACGCGGTGCAGTGGATCAACGGCAATCGCGAGATCATCCTGCCGCCCGACGCCGCCACCGCGAAACCGGTGTATCCCTTCAAGGATTGGGGTAAGCGCTAGAGCGTTCATGCGCACGGGTCAGCCACCGACACGGATGCGGCTCGGCTGACCCGGAACGGCATGCTCCGCCTTTGGAACTGCTCGAACCCGATATCCTGCTGCAGCTGCTGATCGGCGGGCTGCTCGCGGGGGCGCTCTACGCGCTGCTGGCCTGCGGACTCAACCTGGTGTTCGGCGTGATGCGCGTGATCAACCTGGCGCACGCCGAGTTGATGCTGATCGGCGCTTTCGGTTCCTACGTGCTGTACGCCGCGTTCGGTATTCATCCGCTGATCTCGTTGTTCCTGATCGTTCCGGTGATGTTCGTCGCGGGCTACTATTTCCAGCGCGTGTTGATCGAGCGCGTGGTGGGGCGGCCGATGCTCGACTCGCTGCTCGCGACCTACGGCGTGGCGATCATTCTCATCAATATCGGATTGCTGGTGTTCACCGCCGACTTCAAGTCGGTGCCGGTGTTGCAGGGTTCGTTTGCGATCGGCGATATTCCAATCTCGGAACCGCGCGCCGTCGCGGGCTTGATTTCGGTGGCGCTGACCGTGGGGGTGTATCTATTTCTCGAACGCACGCGTCTCGGCAAGGCGATCCGCGCGGTTTCGGAACATGCCCAGGTGGCCAGCATCTGCGGCATCGACGTGCGGAAAATCCGCATGCTCGCCTTCGGCCTGGCCTCAGCCATGGCCGCCGCCGCGGGCGTCATGCTGTCCGTGATTTACTCGTTCTGGCCGGGGTCGGGCATCGATTTCATCCAGAAATGCTTCGCCATCATCATCATCGGCGGCATGGGCAATTTCGTCGGCGCGTTCTACGGTGGCGTCCTGCTGGGCGTGGTCGAATCGTTCGTCGGCGCGTTCGTCTCGACCCAGTGGGGCGAGGCGATGGCCTACCTGTTGCTGGTGGCCGTGCTGTTGATCCGGCCGACCGGCCTCAAGGGGGCGGCGCGTGCCTAGCATCGCCAACGGCCTCCGATCGAACGGCGCCTGGGCGGGCGCGGCGCTGGTGGCAGCGGCGGCGGTGGCGCCGCTCGCGCTCAACGAGTATTACCAGTCGTTTCTGCTGCAGGTGTTCCTCGTGATCGCGCTGGCGCAGGCATGGAATCTGATCTCCGGCATGACCGGTTACGTGTCCTTCGGACACTCGGCGTTTTTCGGACTCGGCGCCTATGCGGGGGCGCTGTTCCTGACCTGGGGATTCCCGTGGTGGCTCGCGGTGTTCCACGGCGCCGTCGTCGCCGCGGTTCTGTCCCTGCCGCTGGGCATGCTGACGCTGCGTTTGCGCGGCCCGTACTTCGCGATCGCCATGCTCGGGCTGAACGAGATCGGGCGCATCGTCGCCACCCTGTGGGTGGACCTCACGAACGGCGGCTCTGGCATCACGCTGGCGCCCTCGCTGCTGCCGTCGCTCGAAATGGAATACTTTACCACGCTGATGCTGGCGCTGGGGGCGACGCTGCTGGTGGCCTTTATCCACCGCAACCGTTTCGGCCTCGAGCTGCGCGCGATCCGCGAGGACGAGGAAGCGGCCGAGATGGTGGGTGTCAACACCACCCTCAACAAGGTTGTCGCCTTTGTTCTCTCGGCGGTGATTCCGGGCGCGGTGGGCGCCGTCTCCGTCATGTATACCAGTTTCATCAATCCGAATTCCGCGTTCGCGCACACGCGCAACGTCGAAATGATCGTCGTGGTGCTGTTCGGCGGCAGCGGTACGGTGTGGGGGCCGATCGTCGGCGCCGCCATCATCATGATCCTGCGCGAGATGCTGTGGGCCGAGTTTCCCGAGGTGCACCTGGCGCTGCTTGGCGTGCTGCTGGTGGTGGTGGTGTTGTACCTGCCGGGTGGCATCGTTTCGCTCGCGCGCCGCGACCGGCGGCGGCGTCCGGACATAGCCAAGGCCGGGGAGACGCCGCCGTGACGACTCCCGTTTGCGACCCGGATCATATCCTTTGCGTTTGGGGGCTGCGCCGCGATTTCGGCGGCGTGCAGGCGCTGCGCGGCGTGGACCTGCACGTGGCTCGGGGCACCATCACCGGTCTCATCGGGCCGAACGGCTCGGGCAAGACCACGCTGTTTCAGGTGATCTCGGGCATCGATCGCGGCGCCACCGGCACCATCAACTTCGACCGCGAAAACATACTCGGGTGGCGTCCGTCGCAGATATATCATCGCGGCCTGGCGCGCACGTTCCAACTCTCGCGCGTGTTCCCGGAGCTCACGGTGCTCGAAAACCTGGTGGTGGCCGGCAGTCGCAAGGACCGCAGCGCCGATGAACGCGCCTTCGGCCTGCTCGAGCGCGTGCACCTGCGGGAGTATGCCGCGGTCCTCGGGAAACACCTTTCCTATGGCCAGCAGAAGCTGGTCGAATTCCTGCGCGTGCTGATGAGCGATCCGGCGCTGATCCTGCTGGACGAACCGGCCGCGGGCGTCAATCCCACGCTGCGCGGCACGCTCTGGGACATGGTGCGGCACCTGAACGGCCTCGGCACCACGTTTCTCATCATCGAGCACAACATGGAAGTCATCGCCGACCTGTGCTCCGACGTTCACGTGCTGAGCGACGGCGAGATCATCGCGCGCGGCGATTTCGCCGCGATCCGCAACGACGAGCAGGTGCTCGAGGCCTACTTCGGCAAAGGGCGGCATGAGCAGGGAGCAGGGACCCCGTGAAACGGGGATGCGACCGGCCGCTCATGCCGCCAGCCGCCGATAACGGGCGGTTAGATGCGGCAACGTCCTTACGGAGGCGGCTCGCATGAGTCCCCTGCTCGCCATTCGCGATCTGGAGGTTTCCTACGGCGCGGTGCAAGTGCTGTTCGGCGTGAGCCTCGAGGTCCGCGCCGGCGAAATCGTTTCCATCATCGGTCCCAACGGCGCCGGCAAGTCCACGGTGATCAAGTCGGTCATCGGTCTGGTACCGGCCCGGCGCGGCAGCGTCATGTTCGGCGGGCGCGACATCACCAACCTGGCGGCGCACACGATCCCGGCGCTCGGCATCGGTTACGTGCCGCAGGGACGCATCGTGTTCGCGCAGATGTCGGTGGCCGACAACCTGGAGATGGGCGCGTTTCTCCAGCACGACGGGCGCAAGCGCCGCAAGGCGGTGCAGGCGGTGTTCGAGCAGTTCCCGCGGCTGTACGAACGGCGCCAGCAGCCGGCCGGCAAGCTATCCGGCGGCGAGCAGCAGATGCTCGCGATCGGGCGCGCGCTCATGATGAACCCGCGGCTCGTGATCCTCGACGAACCTTCGCTTGGCCTGTCTCCCAAGTACGTCGATCTGATCTTCGACCAGCTGCTGGCGCTCAAGCGCCAGGGCCGCACGCTGCTCATGGTGGAACAGAACGCCGCGCGCGCCCTCGAGCTTTCCGACCGCGGCTACGCGCTCGAACTGGGACGCAACCGCTTCACCGACTCCGGCGCCAAGCTGCTCGCCAACCAGGATGTGCGGCGCATGTATCTGGGCGGGGCGTGATGTTCTTGTCGACGTTTAAAGACCATTAAATATGAATTTGACCGCCAGGACGCCAGCGCCGCCAGGAAAAAAATCCTCTTGGATCAAACGACGCTGGCGGTTCAGCATCATAATTTGATTATTTCGACACAGGCCTGAAGCATGACGGAAGCGCATACCCACGACGTGCTGATTCTCGGCAGCGGGTTGGCGGGGCTGCGCGCGGCGCTCGAGATCGCGCGCCGGCGCGGCGCGCACACCGACATCGCGGTCGTCTCCAAGCTCCAGATCATGCGCTCGCATTCAGTCTGCGCCGAGGGCGGCACCGCGGCGGTGTTGCGGGAGGAGGAGGGCGACAGTTTCGACGCGCACGCGGTCGACACTGTCAAAGGGTCGGACTTTCTCGCCGACCAGGACGTCGTGGAATTGTTCGTGCGGAGATGCCCGCAGGAGATCATCCAGCTCGATCATTGGGGCCTGCCGTGGTCGCGTCGCGACGACGGCCGCATCCTGCAGCGGCCGTTCGGCGGTCACAGTTTCCCGCGCGCCACCATGGCGGCCGACAAGACCGGCTTCTTCGAAATGCAGACGCTCTACGACACGCTCGAGAAATTCCCGGGCGTCACCCGCTACGAGGAGACGTTCGCGACCTCCCTGGTCGTGGAGGACGGAACGTTCCGCGGGCTCACCGCGCTCGATCTGAAGAGCGGGAAATTTCTGGCGCTGCGCGCGCGTGCGCTGCTTATCGCGAGCGGCGGCGCCGGCGTGCTCTATGGATTCACCACCTATTCGCAGACCGTGAGCGGCGACGGGCAGGCCATGGCGTACCGCGCCGGGCTCGCGCTCGAGGACATGGAGTTCGTGCAGTTTCACCCGACCGGTCTCGTGCCCTCCGGCATCCTGATCACGGAGGGCGCGCGCGGCGAAGGCGGATATTTGCGCAACCGCGAGGGCGAACGCTTCATGCGCCGCTACGCCGAAGCCAAGATGGAGCTGGCGCCACGCGACATCATCGCCCGCGCCATGATGCGCGAGATCGCCGAAGGCCGCGGCTCTCCCGGCACGGACGGGCTGGATTACGTGCATCTCGACCTGACGCACCTGGGCGCGCCCACGATCAACCACAAGCTGCCGCTGATCCGGGAGCTGTGCATCCGCTTCGCCGGCCTCGACCCGATCACTCAGCCGATCCCGGTGCGGCCGGCGGCGCACTACTCAATGGGTGGCATCGAAACCGATATTCACGGCGCGACCAAAGCGCGCGGCATCTGGGCTGCGGGCGAGGTCGCCTGTTCCTCGCTGCACGGCGCCAATCGCCTCGGCACCAATTCCACCGCCGAGTGCCTGGTGTGGGGTACGCTGTGCGGTGAGGCCATCGCGCAATATCTCGAATCCGCCCCGCCGCCGGCGGATTTGCCGCCGGCGCGGGTACGGCAGGAAGAACAGCGGATTTTTTCCTTTCTGGCAGACAAGCCGGAAGCCGAGAATCCCTATCGCCTGCGCCGCGAATTGCGCGCGGCCATGGACCGGCATGTCGGGGTTTACCGCTCCGGCCCGGCACTGATGCAGGCGCTCACGGAAATCCGCGCGCTCAAGGAGCGGTTCCGGCGGGTCGCGGTCGCGGACCGATCGCGGGTTTACAATGCCAATCTGGTGAGCACGCTCGAGCTCGAGAACCTGCTTGACCTGGCCGAGGTTGCCGCGGCCGCGGCGCTGGCGCGCGAGGAAACCCGCGGCGCGCACGCGCGCACCGATTTTCCGTTGCGCGACGACCGGCAATGGCTGAAGCATACGCTGGCGACCGCTTCGCCCGAAGGACCGCGGCTCGATTACAAGCCGGTCACGATTACCCGCTGGCCGCCGGTGGAACGCAGATACTGAAGGAGGTCGTTACGTCGGACACTTCGTCACCGCGCCGTTATCCGAACCGTCTGGGCCTGCTCGGCTGGCTCGGCAAGGGACGGCACGGCGTCGAGCGTTACCTGTACACGCTGCATCGCCTGACGGGACTCGCACTGCTCGGGTTTCTGATCTTTCACGTCTTCGTCACCAGCTCGCGGCTGCTCGGGCGCCAGGTATGGGAGCCGCTCATGGCGCTGACGCACCATCCGGTTTTTCAGGCGGTGGAATTCCTGATCTTCGCCGCTTTCGCGTTTCACGCATTGAACGGCGTGCGGCTGCTGCTGGTCGAGCTCGGAGTCGCCGTGGGCCCGCCGGAGGAGCCCGTGTATCCATATAAATCATCGCTTAATAAACAGCGTCCGCTCATGATCGCGATGATGGTGCTGGCGGGGCTCTTCATCGTGCTCGCCGGATTCGATTTTTTCCTGCCGGGGCATTGAGGGATCGCATGCGCGAATCACGCATCTGGAGTCTGCACCTGTCGTGCGCTGTGGTGTTGCTGATCCTGCTCGGGTTGCACCTGGTGATCATGCACCTGGATGGCACGCTGGCGCTGATCGATCCGGCGTGGGGCAAGCCGCTTGCGTGGAACAGCGTATTGGCGCGGGCGCGCAGCTCGTTTTTCACGGCGACCTACGTGCTGATGCTGGCGGCCGCGCTGTTTCACGGGTTTTACGGACTGCGCACCATGATCACCGAACTGACCGACAACCCATTCTTGCGGCGGGCGACATCGATCTCGGTCTGGACCGCCGGGGTGGCCCTCTTCGGCCTCGGCGCCTACGCCATCGTTGTCATGCACTTGCGGGCGGGCGCATGAAACCGGAACGCGACGCGACCAACGTCCGGTTTGCCATCCGGCGCTACGACCCGGAGCGGGATGAACGCCCGTACTGGCAGGAATTCCCGGTTCGTGTTCACCCCGGCATGACGGTACTCGAGGGGCTGCACCAGATACGCGAGGAACGCGACGCCGCGCTCGTGTGGCGGTCTTCCTGCCGCATGGGCGTGTGCGGTTCCTGCGGCATGGTGGTCAACGGCATGCCGCGCCTGGCGTGCAGCACGCAAGTGCTCGAGATCAGCCGCCACCGGCTGCGCCTCGAGCCGCTGTGGAATTTCGATATCGTCAAGGACCTGGTGGCGGACCAGGGCCCGATGTTCGCGGCGCACGCCGAGGTGCAGCCGTATCTGGTACGCGCCGAGGAATCCGCGTCGGGGGCGGATCAAAGCGAGCTGGCGCAAAATCCGGAACAGCTGATCGACTATCTGCAATTCTCCTATTGCGTCAAGTGCGGCCTGTGCATGGCCGCCTGTCCCACCGTGGCAACCGACTCCGGTTATCTCGGCCCGATGCCCCTGACCGCAGCACAGCGCTACAATGCCGACTCGCGCGATCAGGGCGCGGCGCGGCGGCGGAGTCGGGTGGAACAGACCGGAGGCGCGTTTCATTGTCATTACGCCGGCGAGTGCTCGCGCGTCTGTCCCAAGGGGGTGGACCCGGCGCGCGCCATCCAGCTGCTCAAGCGGAATCTGGTGTTCCCGAAATAGCCTTTGCCGTCACGGACTTGGAACCGGAAAAGCCCGAATCACCGGGAAAATCCGGGTGATCCCTCCCTGGCATGACCTATGCACTCCATATAAGGGCAAGAACCCAGGCATCGGGAGAAAGCCATGGAAATCCAGAAAACAAGCCGGTCGAACGCCTCGCGACTGCAGGTCGTAGCCGGCGGGAAGCGGGGGAACGCGGCGCAGGACAGCGGCCCCGCGGACGACCCGGGCATTGTCTGCCGCTACGGTGTGGTGGTGCAGCACACCGACGTCGCCGGTCTCGACCTCGTCGAGTTTGAATTTTCCGACGCCGCCTGAGCGGGTCGCGGCGAGACCTGCGCCCGGGCCGCGTAACGTGCAACCATGTTTCGACTGACGCGCGTTTATTCCATCGCCAGCTTTTTAGGCATCGCCCTGGTGGCGGTCGCCTTGAGCCTGTTCTACCGCATGGTCGCGGTCAGCTCCTTGAGCGATCATGAAACGCTGACCAACGCGGCGCTGACCAAGGCGCTTTCCAACACGTTGTGGCCGAGGTACGCCGACTTCATCGCGCGCGCCCACGTTATCCCGCCGCGGGAGCTCGCGGCGCAGCCCGAGATCGCCAGCCTGCGGCAGGAACTGCTGGAGAAGATCCGCGGCCTGCGCGTGGTCAAGGTCAAAATCTACGACCCTAACGGTCTCACGGTCTATTCGACGGAACCGCGCCAGATCGGTCAGCGCATGACCGGCAATGCCGGTTTACAGAAAGCGCGGGCCGGTGCGACGGTCAGCGAACTGGTGTTTCGGGACCACTTCTCCGCCACCGAGCGGGTCATCGAAAATCGTAACCTGCTGTCGTCGTACATTCCGGTCCGCCCGACGCCGGGCGGACCGGTCGACGGTGTGTTCGAGATCTACTCCGATGTTACGCCATTGGTGGCCGATATCGATCGGACCGAATACACGGTCATGGGCGGCGTCACGACGCTGTTGCTGCTGCTCTATCTGTTCCTGTTTCACATCGTCCGCCGCGCCGACCGCATCATCCGCCACCACGAAAGCGAGGAACGCAAGGCGCAGCAGGAGCAGATCCACTATATCGCTTATCACGACCCCCTGACAGGGTTGGCGAACCGCGCGCTGTTCAAGGACCGCCTGCAACACGCGGTCAACCTCGCCGCGCGCGAGCGCAAGCCGCTCGGAATAATGTTCATCGACGTCGACCGATTCAAGGTGATCAACGACAGCCTCGGGCACGAGAGCGGAGACAAAGTGTTGATCGAGACCGCGAAGCGCCTGCGTGCCTGTCTGCGCGCGTCCGACACCGCATGCCGGATTGGCGGCGACGAATTCACCGTGATCCTGGAAAACCTGGCCTCGGCCGACGAAGCGGCGATGGCGGCCGGACGGCTGATCCAGAAATTCGCCGAATCGATGAAAATCAACGGACGCGAAATCATCGTCACGTTGAGCATCGGCATTGCCATCTTTCCGGACGCGACCAAGGACCCGCAGCGCCTGTTGAAAGACGCGGACGCCGCCATGCATGAGGCCAAGGAATCGGGACGCAATCGTTTCGTGTTCTATACTCAGGAGCTGGATGCGCGGGCGCAGGAAAGCCTGGAATTCGAAATCGGCCTGCGCCAGGCCCTGCAGAATCAGCAATTCGTCATCCATTACCAGCCGCGAGTCAACGTGCAGTCCGGGACCGTAACCGGCGTCGAGGCGCTGTTGCGCTGGCAGCATCCAGAACGGGGACTGATCGCGCCGGACCGTTTCATCCCTTTGCTCGAGGATACCGGCATGATCATCCCCGCCGGCGAATGGGTGATGCAGCAAGCCTGTCGCCAGGCGCGGCGCTGGCACGATGCCGGGCACCGCAGTCTGCGTATTTCCGTGAACCTGTCAATGAAGCAGTTTCGCGCCGGTTCGCTGCTCGCGAGCGTGCGGCATGCCCTCGAGGGCAGCGGCTTGTCGCCGCGCAGCCTCGAGTTGGAGCTGACCGAAACCGTGCTGGTGGACGACGCCGAACGCGCGCTCGACCTGATGCGCGAGCTGAAAAAAATCGGCGTATCGCTCTCGATCGACGATTTCGGGACCGGCTATTCGTCCTTGAGTTATCTGCGCCACTTCCCGATCGACCTGCTCAAGATAGACGGTTCCTTCATCCGCGACGTGGCCCGTAACCGCGGCGACATCGCCATCACCACCGCCATCGCCGCGATGGCGCGGAGCCTGCATCTCGGCATCCTCGCCGAAGGCGTGGAAACGCGCGAGCAGGTGCAGTTCCTCCTGTCCATCGGCTGTCACGACATGCAGGGACATCTGTTCAGCGAGGCGGTGGCGGCCGAACGTATCGGCACGGTCATCCGGCAGTTGGACGTCCGCCAATGCGCCGGCCTCCCGTCCGCGCCGGCGGTGAATGGGCGCGCCGATCCCGCGCCCGCGTGAAGTGTTTGGTGGCGCCGGGATTCCGCCCCGGCGCGGCGGTCTCATGCCTGGCGGTGGTTGCCGGTGCGGTAGCGGATATCGAGAACGGTGTAGATGGTCCGACCCTCGGGCAGCGGCACCGTGATCTCGTCATCCACGGCTTTTCTGAGCAGTGCGCGCGCCAGCGGCGAATCGATGCTGATCAGCCCCCGCGCCAGGTCGAATTCATCCGGGCCCACGATGCGGTATTCCGTCACTTCCCCGGCGTCGTTTTCCAATCGCACCCAGGCGCCGAAGAAGACGCGCGAAGTATCCGACGGGGCGCGGTCCACGATGATCAGTTCGTCGAGACGTTTTTGCAGGAAACGGATGCGCCGGTCGATCTCGCGCAGCTGTTTTTTGCCGTAGATGTATTCGGCGTTTTCGGAGCGGTCGCCGAGGGCCGCCGCCTCCGACACCGCCTGTGTCACCTGAGGGCGCTTGACGCGCCACAGGTGATCCAGCTCCCCGCGCAGGCGCCGCGCGCCTTCCGGCGTGATGTAGGCGGAGCTTTTGGGTCGGGGAAGTCGATTTCTGCCCATGGCGCAGAATTATATCCAAGCACGACGGCGGGACCAGGCGTCGGGTGGCAGGCAATAAATTCACTCCCGGCGGGCGGGGGAAATTTCCGGCGCAACTGTTATAGTGAGAATGATGCCAACTTTCGAGGAGCGCCATGGCGGAAAAACCTGACCAGCCGTCCCGCACGGTCGATACCTCGGGCACATGCTGTCCCGAGCCGCTCAAGCAGGCCCACCGTGCCATCAAATCGATGCAACCGGGAGAAGTGCTGGAACTGATCGCCACCGACATCGGCTCGCGCATGGACATCCCGGCGTGGTGCGACCGCACCGGCCATCAACTGCTGCGCATGGAGCAGGATGGCAAGACGTTCCGCTATTACGTTCGCAAGCGCGGCTAGAGTTTGCCTCAAAGAAGACACCCTCACCCCTCCCTGTGATGGCGATTATTCTGCGAGGCAAGACAACGCGCCCAGTGCGAGATCATTCGGAATCCCGCACGGGGCGTGAAGGCGCAGCGGCTCAGCGCGTCATCAGGTAGCCATGGGCGCGCCAGCAGTCACGGATGTTCATGAGCGCGGGCTTCATCATGAGCTGGCTGTGCGCCCGGAAACACGCCTCCATCCGGGCCTGGTCCGCGGTTGACGTCTCGGCCAAGGTCGTCGTGCTGACGATACCCGCGACGGCGCCGGCAACGACGAGCGCTGCGAGAGACAATGAACGAATTTTCATAAAACACCTCCTGTCATTTCATGTGCCCGGGTTTGACGAACATCGTCCGCGCGGGCCCCGGGACGAAACCCCGCAGACTGCAAAAGGAAACGAACGCGATATCCGCACGCGACCGAGGCCACGCGCGGCCTCGCTCAGCTGGCGGCGATCGGTGGCGCTTATCGGGTCTCCTCGCGACGCCCGAGCTCGCGACGTCGCCACAGCAGATACGCCGCCGGGATCACCGCCAGCGTGAGAATCGCGACGCTCAGCATCCCGCCGACCATGGGCGCGGCGATGCGGCTCATCGCTTCCGAGCCGGTGCCGTGGCTCCACAGGATCGGCAGCAGCGCCGCGATGATCGCGACCTTGGTCATGGTGACCGGCCGGATGCGAAGCAGGGCGCCTTCGATCACCGCCGCCCGCACGTCGTCCGGTGTCAACGCCGCGCCCGAGGCACGGCGTTCGGTCTCGCGACGCTGGAGGGCGTGGTCGAGATACGTCAGCATGACCACGCCGATTTCCACCGCCACGCCTCCGAGCGCGATGAAGCCCACAGCCACCGCCACCGACAGGTTGTAGCCGAGAGCATAAAGCAGCCAGAACCCGCCGATGAGAGCGAGCGGCAGCGTGCCGACGATGATTAGCACCTCGGTGAGGTTGCGAAAATTGAGGTAGAGCAACAGCAGGATGATCGCGAGCGTCAGCGGCACGACCAGTTCGAGGCGACCGAGCGCGCGCTGCAGGTATTCGAACTGACCCGACCACGCGAGCGAATAGCCGGGTGGCAGTTTCACCTTTTCGGCCACCGCGCGCCGGGCCTCGGCGACATAGGAGCCGATGTCGCGGCCGTGCACGTCGATGTAGGTCCAGCCCGAGAGGCGCGCGTTTTCGCTGCGGATCATGTCGGGGCCGTCGGCGATACCGATCTCGGCGACCTCTCCGAGCGCCACTGGCAGGCCCGAGGCGGTGATGATCGGAAGCCGCCGCAATCGCTCGGGCGAGTCGCGATAGTCGATCGGATAGCGCAGGTTCACGGGATACCGCTCGCGTCCCTCGATGGATTCGGTGACGTTCATGCCGCCCACGGCGGTGCCGATAACCTCGTCGATGACGTCGGTGTTCAGGCCGAAACGCGCCGCCCGGCTCCGGTCGATGCGCACGTCGACGTAGCGCGCGCCGGTCACGCGCTCGGAATAGGCCGAGGCGGTGCCGGGCACGCCGCGCACGGCGTTCTCGACTTCGCGTCCGAGGGCTTCGATGACGGCAAGGTCCGGCCCCAGGATTTTCACGCCCACCGGCGTGCGGATGCCGGTAGTGAGCATGTCGATGCGCGTCTTGATCGGCATGACGAATACGTTGGACAACCCGGGGAATTCCACCGCCTTGCTCATCTCGGCGAGCAGCTTCTCCGTCGTCACTCCCTGGCGCCATTCGGATTTCGGCCTGAGCTGGACGGTGGTTTCGAACATGGACAGGGGCGCGGGGTCGGTCGCCGTTTCCGCGCGCCCGGCCTTGCCGAAGACGCTTTTCACCTCCGGAAAGGTCTTCAACACCCGATCGGTTTGCTGCAAAACCTGCTGCGCCTTGCCGGCGGAGAGGCCGGGCAAGGTCGTCGGCATGTAGAGAACGTCGCCCTCGTCCATGTCGGGCATGAACTCGCTGCCGAGCTTCATTACGGGATAGACGCTGACGGCGGCGAGCGCGGCCGCGCCCCAGAGCACGGCCCGCGGGTGCGCGAGCACACTGTCGAGCAACGGGCGATAGGCGTCGATCAGCCAGCGATTGAGCGGGTTTTGGCGTTCGGCGCGGATACGCCCGCGGATAAAGTAGCCCATGAGCACCGGCACGAGCGTGACGGAAAGTCCGGCCGCCGCGGCCATGGCGTAAGTCTTGGTGAACGCGAGCGGCGAAAACAGCCGGCCTTCCTGGGCCTCGAGCGTGAATACCGGCAGGAAACTCGCGGTGATGATAAGCAGCGAGAAGAACAGTGGCGGGCCCAGTTCGCGAGCGGCGCGTTCGATCAGCTTCCAGCGGTTGGCGTCGGTGATCGCCGCGCGCTCGGCGTGCTTGTGCACGTTCTCGATCATGACGATGGCCGCGTCCACCATGGCGCCGATGGCGATGGCGATGCCGCCGAGCGACATGATGTTGGCGCTGACACCCTGGTATTTCATCACGATGAGGCTCGCCAGGATGCCGATGGGCAGCGTGACGATCGCCACGAACGCGGAACGCAGATGGAACAGAAACGCGAGGCAGACCAGCGCCACCACGACGAACTCCTCGATCAGCGTGCCGCGCAGGTTGCCGACGGCGCGCTCGATGACGGCGGAGCGGTCGTAGACCGGCACGATCTCCACGCCGGCGGGCAGGCTGCCCTTCAGGCTCTCCAGCTTGTGCTTGACGGCGCGGATCGTGGAGAGCGCGTTCTCGCCGTGACGCATGACGATGATGCCGCCGGCGACCTCGCCGTCGCCGTTCAGTTCGGCGATGCCGCGGCGCATCTCCGGGCCGAGGCGGGTTTCGGCGATCTGGCCCAGTTTGATCGGCGCGCCGGTCGAACCGAGCCCGAGCGGGATTTCGCGCAGGTCGTTTTCGCCTTTGATGTATCCGCGGGTGCGCACCATGTATTCGGCTTCGGACATCTCGATGACCGAACCGCCGGTTTCCCGGTTCGCGTTCTCGATCGCCATGCGCACCTCGGGCAGCGTCAGGCGCCAGGCGCGAAGCTTCGCGGGATCGACGATCACCTGATATTGCTTGACCATGCCGCCGACGGTCGCGACCTCGGATACGCCCGGTACGGTGCGCAGTTCGTATTTGAGGAACCAGTCCTGCAGCGCGCGCAGTTGCGCGAGGTCGTGGCCGCCGCCGCGGTCGATCAGGGCGTATTCGTAGACCCAGCCCACGCCGGTGGCATCCGGGCCGAGCTCGGGTCTGGCGCCGCGCGGCAGCCTGGGCAATACCTGGCTCAGGTACTCCAGCACGCGCGAGCGCGCCCAGTAGAGATCGGCGCCGTCCTTGAAGATGACATACACGAACGAATCGCCGAACTGCGAAAAGCCGCGCACGGTGACGGCGCCCGGCACCGCGAGCATCGCGGTGGTGAGGGGATAGGTCACCTGATCCTCCACCACTTGCGGCGCCTGGCCGGGATAACTGGTCTTGATGATGACTTGCGCGTCCGAGAGATCGGGAATGGCATCCAGCGGCGTGCACGTCATCGCATAAGCGCCCCAGGCCACGAGGAACGCGGTCGCGAGCAGCACCAAAAAGCGGTTGCGCAGGGACCAGCCGATGACGGATGCGATCATGGTTTTCGCTCCCCAGGGACGGCGCGCGAGTCCGTCGCCGGCGCCTCCATGCGTTCGAAGCTCGCGTGCACGTTCGCCTCGGAGTCGATGAGAAATTGCCCCGAAACCACCACCATGTCGCCCCGCTTGAGCCCCTTTTGAATCTCGATCCACTCGCCAGACTCCTGGCCCGGCAGAACTTCCACCGGCTGGAAGCGCCCGGCGCCGAGCGCCAGGATCACTGTGGCGCGCGTGCCGGTGCGGATCAGTGCTTCGCGTGGGATGACCAGGCGCGCGCCGGCGACGGGAATGCGAATGGCGACTTCGGCGAACATGTTGGGCTTGAGCGCCGCTTCCGGCGAGTTGATGCGCACGCGCGCTTTCAGCGCACGGCCGCCGATGTCGATGTCGGATTCCACGCGTTCCACCGCGGCCTCCCATTCACGACCGGGCAGATCCGCCACGCGCACCGTCGCGGCCAGGCCCGGCCGGACCGTGGTCGCATCGCGGTCGAGGACATCGACCAGCGCATACAACTGACCGCCGTCGCGGAACAGATAACCCTGAACCGTCAGACGGCGCGCGGACTCGGTACGCGTGATCTGATAGGTGCGCACACCGAGGCTGTTCGCGATCTCCGGGTGGACGGTCACCACCGCCTCCGCCGCCTCACCCGCGTACACCGGCACCAGTTCCATATCCATGAACGGCGATTTGCCAGGTTTGTCGGAACGGAAACCCGGCACCATCGGGTCGGTCCAGTAAAGCACGCGGCGCTCGGCTTTCGCCGCCGCCGCGGCCGCAGGCGGCTGGGGCGGGTGCGTGTGCCACACCAGCGCGGCGCCGACGATGACGCTCGCGGCAATGGCGATAGATATCAGGAGATGTTTCCGGTTCATGGCATGTCCTCCCCGATGAGATACAGAAGTTCCGCCTGGCTCTTGGCGAGATCGACGCGCAGTCGGACGAGTTCGGTTTTCGCTTCCAGTTCCTTGCGCCGCGCCTCGCGCAATCCGGTCACGTCGCGCGCGAACCCCGAAACGGTCACGCGCGCCTCGCGCTCGATGTCGGGCAGCAGCCGTTCGGTGTAGATTTTCACGCGCGCCGCGAGCGCTTCGTGCTCGGCGCGCACGGCACGGTAGCGCGCCTCGAGTTCGCGCCGGCGATCCTCGGTTTCGAATTGCGCCGCGGCCTGCATCGCCTGTTTTTCGGCCAGACGCCGGTCCTGGCGCTTGGAGCGGAATATCGGCAGATCGAAAGTGACCATGGCGCTGACCAGGTCCGGGCGCGACTGGCCGTCCGGCCGTGATTGGCGCGCGCCGTAGGACAGGTCGAACGTCATGCCGGGCCTGTATTCCTGGCGCGCGATGTCCACGTCCAGGCGCGCCTCCTCCAACCCCGCCTGCGCCGCGATCCATTCCGGATGCCGCGCAGGCTCGAACCGCTCCGGTACGTCCGGCAACGGCGGCGCCGCCTCCGGCAACGGCGCGTAGGCCGGCTCCCCGATCCAGCGCGCCAACTGCGCGCGCCGGCGTTCACTTTGCGCGCGCAGATCCTGTTCGCGCTCGTCAAGGCGCGCCAATTCCTCGCGCGCCTGCAATACTTCCTGCTGGGTCACCGCCGCGGCGCGAAAGCGACCCTCGGCGGCATCGCGCTGGCGCACGGCCAGCTGCCGCGACTCTCGAAGAAACCGCAACGACTCGTCCGCAAAGTAGAGATCGAGCCAGGCATCGCGGACCTGCAGCAGCAGATTACGCCGCTCCATTTCGAGGCGCGCTTCCTCGCGCGACAATTCCTTTTCCGCGCGCCGGCTGCGCAGCTTCAGCGTATCGCCCGGTGGAAACGCCTGGCGAATGCCGACGTTCACCATGGTCATGTCCTCCTGGTCGAGCCTGTAAGTATCCGTGGGAACGTTGACCATGCCGACCGTGAGCTGTGGATCGGGAAGACGGCCTTCGTAAGTGACGCGTTCAGCCATCGCCGCGACGTTGGTGCGGTGGTGCGAAAGCCACGGCGCGTGCTGCAGCGCCAGCCGCTCGGCTTCGGTGAGCGTCAGTTCGGGGTCGGCCCGGACGCTGGAAGCGCCGGCCATGAGGATGAGCGATATACCCGCGAGGCGGGACAAAACACGGATGACGGACATGAATCTCTCCTTGCAGTCGTGAACGGAAACGACATGGCGCGCGAGCGCGCGCGAGAGAGATTTAAAGGATCAGGGTGAGATGTCGGATATGAAACGGCGGCGCAGGAATGTCCGGCGTGAGATGAATCCGCTGTGGTTGCTGGCCGGTATTCGGCAATATGAACGACACCGGCAACACCGTGAGCAGGGCCGGTGTCGCAATGGCATGATCGAGCGCGGCGGCCAGCGGCGTGTTGACGTCGGGCAACTGGCAATTGACCGACGTGATCGGCCCGCAATCGCTGGCGTCCATCGACATCGCACCCTGGTGCATCGGGCAATGACTGGACGCGTGGTCCATGGGATGGGGCTGCGCCATGACGCAGGGCGCGGCCGCCGCCACCAGCCACAACGACGCGATCGCAGCGAGAACGCCGCGACCGTGCGGTTTTAGTTTTTTGCGAAACCAGTGCAGCATGGCCTTAGTTTAGCTTGAGAGCGAAATGCGGTATACATGCAGTCCGCACGAATGATTGATTCATACTCCTAAATTCACCAGATGAGATTGATTTCCGTCAATGTTGGGCTGCCGCGCGAAATTGTCCATCAGGGGCGGGTGGTTAGCACCGGCATTTTCAAGGAACCGGCGGCAGGACCGGTACTTTTGCGCCATTTGAACCTCGACGGCGACCGCCAGGCCGACCCGCGGGTCCACGGCGGCGCGGACAAGGCGGCGTATCTCTATCCCTTCGAGCACTATGCCTTCTGGGCCGCCGAAACCGGTCGCGCCGATTTCGCGCACGGCCAGTTCGGGGAGAACTTCACCGCCACCGGCCCGCTCGAGGACGACGTCCGTATCGGCGACGTACTGCAGATCGGCGCAGCGCGCGTGCAAGTGAGCCAGCCGCGTTCACCCTGCTACAAGCTCGGCATCCGCATGGGTGACGATCAATTTCCCGCGCGCTTCACCGCGGCCAACCGCACCGGCTTTTACCTGCGCGTGCTGGAAGAGGGCATGGTGCAGGCGGGCGAACCGATCCGGGTTCTCGAAAGCGCCGCCGGTTCCATGAGCGTGCGCGATATATTCTTTCTGCGTCACGGCAACCGCGGCACGCGCGAGGACTACGCGCGCGCCGCGCGACTCCCCGGCCTGTCTGAAAGCTGGCGGGCGGCGTTTGAGAAGCGGGCGGCGGAGAATTAGTCGAGGTGCATCACATGTACTATTAACGCTGCCATTGAGCGGCCGAGCAAGCAGGCGAAGCCCGCTTGCGAAGGTCCGCCTCGAATAGCTCGTTCGATGAGCCAGGGAAAGCGGAGCGCTGGCGAAGAGCCCGCGATAGCCGGGGTAGGGGACCCCGGCGTAGAGTCACGGTGGCGCCTCTCAGCCGCAGGACGGTCGCGGCCAAACTACACGCCGCGTGTCCGGAGGGCGTTTGGCACACGGGACCTGCCAAACGTTTACTGAGGGCCGCGGCACTACGAGAGAACACTTTGCAGCAATCCTCGATCAGGCATCAGCTTCCCAGCCTGAAGCCGCTCAATGGTGACGAGGCGGTCTTCCAGCTCTGCTTGAGACAGAACGCCTTTCCTATAGAGGACGCGAACAAAATCTGGCGCGGATTGCGCCTGCTTCGTGGTGTTGCATTCGTGGCACGAACACACAATGTTGCGGTAGGAATTATCTGTGCCGTTTGCTTGAGAGACGACGTGATCGAGTTCACATGACTGAGCCCCAATGCCCTTCAAGCAATAGAAGCAGCGGTTGTCCTCGCGCGCAAGTAAGGCCAAGAGAAACCGGCGGCCAGAAAAGAAGTCGAGGTCATTAACGTCGATTTCAGCAGCAGGGCTAAGCTTGGGGAGAACCCCTTCAATCTCTTCGGGCAAAAGAACGCGCACAAGGTGCCCATTGCGCGACCGATCCTCGATCTTGATACAGCCACGCTCATTCAAGCTGCGAATGTCTTCGCGAGCCGAACTTTCAGCCACGCCCATCGCATTAGCAAGCGGCAGAATTGCGACTAAGGCAGAGGGCTTGCCCTCAAGGTGAGTGAGCCGCAGCAGATGGTAGTAGAGAACGCGCTCCCGCACGCTGAATTTCAGCGTGGGGAAGAGGTGGTCCTCGCACTGCTTATAGATAAGAGACGCATCCATATTGATTAAATATTAACGATCTACCACCGAACCGGCCAGAGGGAACTCCGACAAGACAGGAACTCATGTTTTACCGAGAGTCCGCAAAACCGAAATAGACTGCAACCTTGCCGTATGACATGCGCTAGATCGTGGGTGGGCTGCATGTTTTCCATGCATGGAGATGACATGCAAGAGGGGTTTTTCAAATTCCCCGTAGCCGCCGCTGAGCATCGCAGCCGGAATCGGGGTGTTCGCGAGACTTCTGATCGAGCCCGAGGCGCGTTGTATGCGC
The DNA here is from genome assembly GCA_035624495.1 of Methylomirabilis sp. (SeqCode). Lineage (GTDB taxonomy): Bacteria > Pseudomonadota > Gammaproteobacteria > Acidiferrobacterales > Sulfurifustaceae > Sulfuricaulis. Next base: position 34,737 of record DASPRK010000085.1, read on the forward strand.
CCGGCGAGTTAGGCGAGCGCTGATTCCGGCGAGAAGCGCAGGAAGCATTCGGCGGCTCCGGGGTGTCTTTTCTTTTGGTGACTTTTCTTTGGACAAGCAAAGAAAAGTTACCTGCCGTGGGTCAGCCACCCACAAGTACACGCGGCCGCAGGCCGCTCGACTTAGAAAGGCAACGCCATCCCCGGCTTCACAGCGTGAATGAATTCCCGGAACCGCCCCTGAATTCTCTCCAGCGCGGCCGGATTATCGCCCTCGAACCGCAGCACCAGTACCGGCGTGGTGTTGGAGGCGCGCACCAGCCCGAAGCCGTCGGAGAAATCCACGCGCAGGCCGTCGATGGTGGTGACCTTCGCGTCAGGAAAATGCGCGTGTTTGACGAGTTCCTTAATGACGGTGAAATGCTCGCCCTCGGCGAATTTGAGGTTCAGTTCCGGCGTGTTCACGGTATTGGGCAGGGAGGAAAAAATCTGCTGCGTCGGACGCGGATCGCGCGCTAGCAGTTCCAGCAGTCGCGCGGCCGTGTACAACCCGTCGTCGAAGCCGTACCAGCGTTCCTTGAAGAAAATATGCCCGCTCATCTCGCCGGCGAGCGCCGCGCCGGTTTCCTTGAGCTTGGCCTTGATGAACGAGTGCCCGGTCTTCCACATGGTCGGCTTGCCGCCGGCCTTGCGGATCTCGGCGTCGAGCGTGCGCGAGCACTTCACGTCGTAAATGATCTCGGCGCCGGGGTGGCGCGACAACACGTCGCGCGCGTACAGGATCATTTGCCGGTCGGCCCAGATGACATGGCCGTCGGGAGCGATCACGCCCAGCCGGTCGCCGTCGCCATCGAAGGCGAGGCCGACGTCGTAGCCACCCTTGCCAATTTCCCTGATCAGGTCTTCGAGATTTTCGGGCTTGCTCGGATCGGGATGATGGTTCGGAAAGGTTCCGTCGGTCTGGCAGAAAAGCTCGGTGAGCTGGCAGCCGAGTCGCTTCAGCAACGCCGGTGCGATTTCGCTGGCGACGCCGTTACCGCAGTCGATCGCCACGCGCATCGGGCGCGCCAGCTTTACGTCGCCGGTGATGCGGTCGAGATAGGCCTGGCGCACATCGGTCTGAGAGGCCGTGCCCTGGCCGGCTGCGAGATCGTTATTGATAATCCGCTGCCGCAATTTCTGGATCGCCTCGCCCGACAGCGTAGTGCCGCCAATGACCATCTTGAGACCGTTGTAATCGGGCGGGTTGTGGCTGCCGGTGACCGCCACGCCCGAGCCCGCGCCCAGATGCTGGATCGCGAAGTACACCACCGGGGTCGGGACCATGCCGATATCGACCACATCGCAGCCACTCTTGGCGATCCCGCGGGCCAGCGCCGCGGCCAGTTCCGGCCCCGAGAGCCGGCCGTCGCGTCCGATGACGAAGCGTTTCTGGCTCTGGGCGCGCGCCTCGCTGCCGAGGGCACGGCCGATTTTTTCCACGATGGCGGGCGTGAGCGTGTGGCCGACGATGCCGCGAATGTCGTAGGCCTTGAAAATTTCTGGAGGAAGAACGGCGGTCGCTGAGGTGGCGCTGGGATCAGGTCTCGACATGGCGGCGGAATCTCGGGTTTAAACGATTCGGCCGCGAGTCTACCGCATCCGACCGCGCCGGGCGAGGCAGCGGTTACTCCCCGCGGGCGCCGGCAGCGCGTCTCAGCTCACCATGATCTGCTTTTTCACCGGCGGTCCCGACGCCGCATCGTAAATTTTGGTGATGTTGCGACCGGCTTCTTTGGCCTGCAGCAACGCCCGATCGGCGCGCCACAGCACGTCATCGGGTTTGGCGTCCTTGTCGTGCATGGCGCTCAGGCCGCCAGTCCACCGCAATTGATGTATGACGCCTTTGGTCAAGGCAACCTCGCGCGGCAACTGCTTGCGCAGGCGGTCGGCCAGGACCTTGGCGTTGTCCAGGGAGGCGTATGGATAAATGATGCAGAATTCATCGCCGCCGAGGCGCGCCAGCACGTCGGTCTGCCGCACCACCTTGCGCAGCGCCCTGGCGAACGCGACGATCAGCGCATCGCCGGCGTCGTGGCCGTGGCGGTCGTTGACCTGCTTGAAATGGTCCATGTCGATGATGAGCACGGACGAGGGGCCGTTCGTCTTGGATGCCTCGAACAGTTCCTTGAGCCGCGTCTCGAAGTGTCGGCGATTGGAAAGTTGCGAGAGGTGATCCATGAGGCCCATGTTCTTCATCTTTTCTTTTTCTTCGACGAGCTTCTTTCCGCGGTCGCGCAGGTAATCGAATATCTCGGAGAATTCCTCGAGCTCCATGGGATAGGCCACGCGCACGGTTCCGTCACGCAGATCGCGAAACATTCGCACCAGCGACTTGATGTCGTGGCGCACGGCCGTGCCGGTCCGGTGTTGCATGCGGAACAGCATCATGACGATAACCGCCATCGCGAGGACGATGAAGCCGAAGTAATAAATCCGGTTTCCGGCGAGCAGGACCGGCGGCGGGTCTGCCGGCTGGTATACCATGGTCCAACGGGTGTCGCCGAGGTTGGTCGACACCGTCGTCGCGTTGGCGAGCGGCTCACCGATCGCCAGCACCGTTTGCGCCGGATGCCCGGCATCGGCCTGCTGCAGTTCCAGGTAGCCGCCCGGCAGGGATTGCTGGATCGTCACGCGCAACGACGCCGGCGCGAAGCTCGCCAGCAGGTGACCGAGCGGTTTTCCGGTTTCGTCCCGTACCGGTACGGCCAGGTCGTAATGCTCGGCGGCCGTGCCGAGTGCGTGAAATTCGGGCGCGGCAGGCGTGTCGGCGAATCCCGCGCGCCGGACATAGTCGAGGCACGCCGGATCGATCGGTGCGGTGGCGGAGACAACGCCGGCGTTGTTTAGCGGCAGCAGATGTACCGCGATCGCGCCGGGGAGCAGGGTCTTGATTTCATTTTCTTTGCGGTCACGGGCCGTGGGCGTCATGCGTTGCAGCAGCCCGGCGACCGCCGGCTGGCGCGCGGCTTTTTCCAGCATCCGGCGTTGTCGCATCAGCAGTGCGTCGGCGCTATCCGCCGCCGCGCGCGCGACGCGCGCCACGTTTTCCTGGTAAAGAGATTGTTGCAGGTCGCGCGCAAACCGATAGCCGGCATAACCGGCGAGCAGCAGGGACAGCAACAGCACCACGAGCGCCAGCAGGTGAATGCGCGTGAGCGACGAAGCGGTTGTGTCGCGCGATGCCATGGTTTCGGAAATGTGGTCCTTTAGACGGAAATAACCGGTTTCCTCTCCCTTAAACATAGGAAACTTCGCCGAAACTGACCAGAAGGAAAGGGATGTCTCTCCGACCCGAGGTCGGAAACTGCGGATATGCGCCCGTGCGCGCCGGATTATTTCCGGCCCGAATGGCCGAAACCCCCCGCGCCGCGCCGGCTTTCCTCGAAATCGGGGACGACCTCGAATTCCGCCTGCACCACCGGGACGAACACCATTTGCGCGATGCGGTCGCCTGGCTCGATGGTGAAAGTCTCGCGTCCGCGGTTCCAGACCGAGACGAAAATCTGCCCCTGGTAATCGGAATCGATGAGGCCGACAAGGTTGCCGAGGACGATGCCGTGCTTGTGTCCCAGGCCCGAACGTGGCAGCAGCACCGCGGCGAGCTCGGCGTCGCCGATGTGGATCGCGATCCCCGAGGGCACGAGGTGCGCCTCGCCGGGAGCGATGTGCAGATGCTCGTCCAGACAGGCGTACAGGTCCATGCCGGCCGAGCCGTGCGTGGCGTAGCGCGGCAGCGGGAATTCGGCGCCGATGCGTTTGTCGAGGATTTTCAGTTCCACTTTCTTTGTCATTTTCAGCTCTGAATGGCGTCCTCGGCTTCGTTAATCGGCACGTCCATGCGCCACGTCTCGGGGCGCGCCGGCAGCATGCCTGCCGTGATATTTCATCGCGATCTCATGGATGAGCGCGCGCGCGAGCCGGGTCTTCGGCTGGAGCGGCAACTCCGTAGCGCCGTCGCGCCCGATCAGCAGCAGGCTGTTTTCATCCGACTCGAAGCCGAGATCGGCGCCGACCCGGTTGGCGGCGATCAGATCGAGGTTCTTGTTTTCCAGTTTATGGCGCGCGTGCCGTTCGACATTCTCGGTCTCGGCGGCGAAGCCGACGGTGAACGGCGCCGGCCGAAGCGCCGTCACGCTGGCGAGAATGTCCGGCGTGCGGACCAGCTCGAGCGTGAGTTTGGTTTCCGTTTTCTTGATTTTCTCGGGGGCAGTCACGGTTGGACGGTAATCGGATACGGCCGCGACGCCGATGAAAATGTCCGCCGCGCGCACCTGCGCGTGCACCGCGTCGTGCATTTCCTGCGCGCTCTCGATGCGAATGGTGCGCACGCGGTCGGGGTCGGCTAGCGCGGTGGGTCCGGAGACGAGAATCACGTTCGCGCCGGCTTCGGCCGCGGCCTGCGCGACGGCATAGCCCATCTTGCCGGAGCTGCGGTTGGTCAGTCCGCGCACCGGATCGATCGCTTCCCAAGTTGGCCCGGCGGTAACAATGACGGTGAGTCCGTCGAGCTCGCCGCTCGCGAATAATTGCGAAGTTAGCCGCGCCAGCTCGGCTGGTTCCAGCATGCGGCCCGGACCGACTTCGCCGCAGGCCTGCAATCCTTCGGCGGGACCAAAAATGTTTACGCCATTCTTTTTAAGGCTGGCGAGATTCGTCTGGGTCGTGGCATTGTTCCACATCTGCTGATTCATCGCGGGTGCGACCGCGACCGGCCCCGCGGCCGCGAGGCACACGGCGGTCAACAGATCGTCGGCGCGCCCCTGGGCGAGTCGCGCCAGAAAGTTGGCGCTCGCCGGCGCCACCAGCACCGCGTCGGCCCAGCGCGCGAGCTCGATGTGACCCATCCCGGCTTCGGCATCGGTATCGAGCAGGTGCTGATACACCGGATGACCGCTGACCGCCTGCAGCGTCAGGGGCGTGATGAAGCTCGTCGCGCCCTGCGTCATGACGACGCGCACCTCGGCGCCGGCGTCGCGCAAACGCCGCGCGGTGTCGGCGCTTTTGTAGGCGGCTATGCCACCCGTGACGCCGAGGAGGATGCGTTTATTCGTGAGCGTGCCCATGTGTTAAAGTGTACTTGCCCGGCGGGGACGAGTACAAATGATAAGGACAATCCCATGGCAATAAGCGAATGGCCGGAACACGAGCGCCCGCGCGAAAAGCTCCTGCAACGCGGTCCCGCGGCGCTCTCGGACGCTGAGTTGTTGGCCATCTTTCTGCGTACCGGAGTGCCCGGCAAAACCGCCGTGGACGTGGCGCGCGAATTGCTCGCACGCTTCGGCGGATTGCGCGACCTGCTGGCGGCAGGCCCGGAAGAGGTATGTCAGGTATCCGGTTTGGGCGAGGCGAAATACGTGCAGTTGCAGGCGAGCCTCGAAATAGGCCGGCGCTTTCTGGCCGAGAAACTCAAACGCGAAGTCACGCTGAGTTCTACCCGAGACACAAAGGATTTTCTCCAAGCCCATTTGCGAGACCGCAGGAACGAGGTGTTTTGCGTATTGTTCCTGGACAACCGGCACCGGGTGCTGGCGTTCGAGGAATTGTTCCAGGGTACCCTGAACGGCACGGCGGTATACCCGCGTGAGGTGCTCAAGCGCGCGCTCAAGCACAACGCCGCCGCCGTGATTCTGGTGCATAACCATCCTTCGGGCGTGGCCGAGCCGAGCCGGGCGGATGAATTGTTGACCAATCGGCTCAAGGAAGCCCTGACGCTGGTGGATGTGCGGTTGTTGGACCATCTTGTGGTGGGGGACGGCGAAACCGTTTCATTCAGCGAGCGCGGGCTGGTTTAACCGCTGCGGCGGCGCGCGTCCGCGCCGTCATCCGCCGGATCGGCTGATCAGGGGCCGTGGATGCCCCCTACCATGCCGCAACCATATCTGATATAAAAGCCGTCCTTTGAGCGCCATCAGGGCCGAGTTTGTAGGGAGATTGCCGATGTCCAGAGTATGTCAGGTCACGGGTAAGCGCGTGCGCACGGGCAATAACGTGTCCCATGCCAACAACAAGACCCGTCGCCGGTTTCTGCCCAATCTGCAGAACCGCCGACTGTGGGTGGAGAGCGAAAAACGCTGGGTGACCCTGCGTCTGTCGAGCCAAGGGCTGCGCACCATCGACAAGAAAGGTCTCGACGCGGTGCTGGCCGAGATGCGCGCCCGGGGCGAGAAGGTATAGGGAGTCAAGTCATGGCCAAAGCGATACGCGAAAAGATCAAGCTGGTTTCAAGCGCCGGTACCGGGCATTTTTACACCACGACCAAGAACAAACGCACGACCCCGGACAAGCTCGAATTCAAGAAGTACGACCCCGTCGTGCGCAAGCACGTGATCTACAAGGAAGCCAAGATCAAGTGAGCGTCCTCGGAAATTCCACAAAGCCCGGCTTCGCCGGGCTTTGTGCTTTTGGCGTCGCGGCATGGATCACTGCCGCCGTTTTTTCCAGGTCGAAGTCCTGAGCGGCCCCAGGATGCTAGACTATGTACAAGCCTCTCATTTTCTGAGATAAATATCGGCGTTCGCGATTGATGGGTGACGGAAGGTTGGTTTCGTGTATTCATTGAATCAGCAAGTCTTGAGGACCGACGCATCGGGGATGCCGCTTGAATGGATTGACTTCAAAGAGGCCGTGCGGGTCTATCACCTGGGGCAGGTGGCCTACACCTGCGGAGTACCGCTGTACCGGATTCGCGGCGGTTACAACGCCGTCACCGGCCGCCGCTCCGTTCTGGAGATCAGCTCCATCATCGCCACCCACGGAGACAGCCATGCGGTGCTGAAGGCGCGGGCGCACTACGTGCCCCCGCTCAACAACCAGACCCTGTTCGCGCGCGACGCGCACCTGTGCCTGTATTGCGGCGAGCAGTTCTCCGCGCGCGGATTGTCGCGCGACCACATCATGCCGCTTTCCACGGGTGGCACGGATTCCTGGAACAACGTCGTCACCGCCTGCAAGCGCTGCAACAACCACAAGGCCGGCCGCACCCCGGAGCAGGCCGGACTCGAACTGCTGGCGGTGCCGTTCACCCCGACGCACGCCGAATACATCTTCCTGCAGGGCAAACGGATTCTCGCCGACCAGATGGAATTCCTGCTGGCGCACTTCCCGCGCCACAGTCCGCTGCACAAACGCTTGGCCAGGGCGACCTGAGCGGATATCCAGCATCGAAACAAAAAACCCGCCGATGGCGGGTTTTTTGTTTCGTCGAAAACCGATGATCAGACCGGTGTCGGCACCAGCGTGTAGGTGCGAAGCTTCCGCGAGAAGTGACGCAGGGACTCGATGCCGGTGGCCTCGGCCTCGCGGCACCATTCCTGCAGCGCCTGGATGAGATGCTCCTGGGTCGTCGCGCGACGGTTCCAGATGTCCACCAGCTTCTGCTTCATCGCGTATACCGTTTTGAGCCTGTCGTTGATTTCGAGCGCCCGCTGCAGCAACCGGTGCTTGGTCTCGTCGAGCTGCGCCGCTTCCCGCACCATCAGCCGGTGCGCGCGCTTGAGCAGGGTCCAGGATTCGCGGTCGGCACGGTCGGCCTTTTTCAGCTCTTCACGGTACACGCGGTGCATGACGTCGCGCGCGAACTGCGCCATGACCTGAAAGCGCCCCGTGATCACGGCACGGACCGTGTCGAGATCGATGTTCTGTTTGGCGTTATCGCAGGCG
>DASPRK010000133.1:0-2822 GCA_035624495.1 Methylomirabilis sp. (SeqCode)
TTCTCTTGGCGCTGAAGGCCTCCTTCGGCCAGTCGGCGGCCAGGGCCTGATACGGGGAGAGCAGCCCTAAGCTGCCGGCGGCGGTGGCGACCACCACGGCAAGGGTGCATTTCAGGAAGGTGCGGCGTTGGGGGTGGGTCATGGGGTCCTCCGGAAGAGCCAAAATTTATGAATAAATTACGGATGAAACAGATTTGCTTATAGATGCGATCGGACTGGACTTTGTTCCATCCGTGTCATCAAATAATAAAGGGGCGGGATTATCAAGACACTTGCCAAAAACGCCAATATCAGACTGGCAACCACGATAATAATAAGTGAACGCAGAACAATAACCGTTCCGCCAAGCAGCATCAATGGCACCGTCGCCGCAATCGCCATCAGGGTCATGGTCAGCATCGGACGCCACAGGTCCCTGGCCGCCTGCGCCAGCGTCCGGCGCGACAAGACCCCGGCCTGGCACGTCGCCTCGATCGCCATCACAAACACCGCGGCGTAGAAAGCCGCGATCCCGATGGCGATGACCGCGCCAAACCAGATGCTGAAGGGCGACGGCATGTTGATCAGCAACGTGGCGACCGCCAGCGCCACGATCACGGCGCATCCCGTGACCATAGTCGCGACGCGCCACGACCGCTGCCACAAGATGAGCGCCGCGAACACGAATGACAATGCGAGCGCGGGCAACATCTGCTCGTGAGCATCGCGCGCCGCCGAACCCCCGGCACCGTCGCCGGACAACTCATAGCCCGGGGGCAAGGTGTATCCTTCGAGCGCCCGGCGCGCATCGGCGGCGATCCGGCGCGGTGTTGCATCCGCCGCCACCGTCCCCGTCACGCGGATCTCGGGCAGGCCGTTTTCATGCCAGATTTCCGCCGGCGCCGCGCTCCGCTCGACCGTGGCCACGTCGCGCAAATACACCGCCGGCCGATGCTTGAGCTCGCCGAGCAGCAACAGGCGCCCTCGGGTCACGGCATCGGCCGATTCCCTGGGCGGCAATTCCATGCGAATGTCATAGCGATGATCGGCATCGCGGATGCTCCCGGCCGAAACGCCGGTGAGCGCGATCGCTAGCGCCCGGCCGACTTCGGTGATATCCAGCCCCAGCTCTCCGGCGCGCGTATCGTCGAGGTGCAGCACATATTGTTCCTGCGTGAGGCGCGCTGAATTTACGACCTCGGTCAACCCCGGAAGCGCGTGCAATCGCTGCTGCAGGTCGTCGCCGAGCGCCGCCAGCCGCGTCGCGTCCGGCCCGCGCAGGCGCCAAGTCATCGCGGCGCCGGGCACAGGATTGAACGCCGGCGGAGTTTCGTGGTAGCGGTGGAAAAACGCGACCGCCATCGCGCCCACGAACACCAGTGCCAGGATCAGCGGCAGCCAGGGTCGCCGCAACAGTGCGCCGAGGAGACGGCCGTAGAACCGCCGCGTGTTCTGCATCGCCCGCCGGGCCGCCATGGTCCAGGGCCTGGCGCGCCGGCGCGCGGAATCGAACGCCGGCACCACGATCCAGGTGAGCAGCGCCGAAATAATCCAGGCGCCGGTAAGGACCGGTATAAATTCGCGGAACAAGGCTTCAATCTCGCCACCGGCGAACGCCAACGACACCAGCGCCACAGGCAGGATCATCGCTGTCATGACTGGACTCACGGACGGAGCGTCCGCGGCCGGCTTGGCGCGCTCGAACATCAAAATCGCGCACGCGCCCAGCAATCCACTGGCAAGCGCCAGCGCGCCCAATGTCGTGGCATTCAACGCCTGTCCCGCCAGCCACAGGCCGATAAAGGCGGTCTGCACCGACACGACCTGGATGACGGCGAGAATCCACGTGCGTCGCCCGCTCCCGGAAATGAAATAGGCGGTGAGCAGCGCCAGCAGGGTGCCGCCGACCAGTGCCGCCACCAGCCGCCCCGCGATCCGCCTGGCCTGCTCGAACGGGCGCGTCAGAAACCGTACTTCGATGCCCTCGGGAATCAGGCGGTTGGCGCGCATCCAATCGATCTCCGCCCGCACATGTTCGAAAACGTCGGCACGCGCCGCGCGGGATTGATTCTGCACCGTTAACGTCACCGGCTCGGCACCGTTCGGAGAAACGCGGCCTGCCCCGGTTTCCTCGCCGAGCGTGACCTCGGCCACTTCCGACAACGGAATGCTTTCTCCGCTCGGCAACGTCAACGGCATGGCCGCGACGGCGGCGACGTTGCCCGATTGCATCACGGCACGACCGCGGGGGTGCATTACGGGCGGCGTGGAGATGCGAGCCTCCGGTTCGCGCGCCTTTTGCAGCCCTTGTATGATGTCGTCGAAGCCGATCCCGAATCCCGCGAGCCGTCGCTGATCCGGCCGGACCACGATTTCCCGCACCACCCCACCCCGCGCCTGCACCGTCGCCACGCCGGGCAACTCGCGCAGGCGTTTGACCAGCTCGCCATCCACCCAATCGCGCAATGCCAGTGGGTCGCGGTCGCGCGCAGTCACGGTCAACTCCGCGGCCGTGCGCGCGGCGTCGAGCCGCGACAGCATCGGCGTCGCGACCGCCGCTGGCAACGTCGTCTTCAGGTGTTCCAGGCGCGAAGCCACTTCCTGTTGCACGCCGTCGACGTCGCGAAAATGATGCAGATAAAGGTCCACCACCGTGTTTCCGGGCGTGGCGACGGACTCGACGGTGATGACGCCCGGCGTGCCGAGCAGCGCCCCCTCGAGAGGACGCATCACCTTGTCTTCGATCTCCGCCGGCGTCAGGCCGGGAACGGGAACCTGCACCCGCAGATGCGGCGTCTCCAGGGAGGGTAAAAAGTCGACGGGGAGACGTTCGAAGGCGAAAA
>DASPRK010000135.1:0-13126 GCA_035624495.1 Methylomirabilis sp. (SeqCode)
CCGCGTGTACTGGAGACGTCTCCGGATCGTCGGCTGTGGCGTTATTCCGCGATGGCCGCCTCGCTGGCGGTCGCGCTGGCGATCGGCTGGATTCTGCGCGGCGAGCAGCGGATATCGCCGCCACCGGGACTGTCGTTCGCCGAGCAGGCCGCCGTGGCACACGTGATTTACACGCCGGAAGTCCTGCATCCGGTCGAGGTGGGCGCGGCGCAGGAAGACCATCTGGTGAAGTGGCTTACGAAGCGACTGGGGGAACCGGTGCAGGCACCGGATCTGGGTAAACTCGGTTACCGCCTGATCGGCGGACGCCTGCTGCCGGGCCGCGAAAAACCGGCCGCCCAGTTCATGTACGAGGACGCCCGAGGCCAGCGGCTGACCCTGTATGTCAGCACCGACGTGACCGCGAACCAGGAAACCGCGTTTCGCTACGCACGCAAGGACGGGGTGAGCGTCTTCTATTGGGTCGACGGCCCGCTGGGCTACGCGCTGTCGGCGGAAACGCCGCGCGAGCAGCTGTTGACCGTGGCCGAAACGGTGTACCGCGACCTCAATCGCTGAGCCACCATCGCGCGCATTCCCGGGGAGGTTTCGGGTACACTTACGGTCGTTGCATGCGCCGGACTAGGACCCGTGACGAGCCCCGCCTACGAAGAAAAGAAACAGCACCTGACCGAATTCCTGCGCGCACACCGCGGCACGGGCTTGCGGCTCGGTAAGACCACCTCCAATCTGTTTCGCGACCGTCGCGAAGTTCCGGCGCAAAGACTGGACGTGCGCGATTTCAACGATGTCCTGCGAATCGACGCCGCGGCCGGGTACGTCGAAGTCGAGGGCATGACGCCGTACGTCACGCTGGTGGCCGAGTGCCTGAAGCATCGGGTGATGCCGGCCGTGGTGCCGCAGCTCAAGTCGATCACCATTGGCGGGGCAACGGCGGGTTGTGGCATCGAGTCGTCCTCCTTCCGGTACGGACTAGTACATGAAACAGTGCAGGAGATGGAGATATTGCTCGGTGACGGCGGCACCGTGATCTGCACGCCCGACAACCAACACCGCGATTTGTTTTATGGTTTTCCCAATTCCTACGGCACGCTGGGTTACGCGCTGAAGCTCAAGGTCAAGGTCGTGCCGGTTAAGCCGTACGTCAAGCTCACACATCAAAAGTATTCCGATCCGCAGGTTTATTTCACGGAATTGGCGCGGAATTGCAATCGCCCGGACGTGGATTTCGTCGATGGCGTTATATTTGGACGTGACGAGATGATTCTCACGCTGGGCCAGTTCACGGAGCAGGCGCCTTACACCGGCGACTACACCTACGAACGGATCTATTACAAGTCGCTGCGAAGTCGCGCGGAAGATTTTCTGACCGCCCAGGATTACCTCTGGCGCTGGGACACCGACTGGTTCTGGTGCTCCAAGAACCTGTTCGCGCAGAACCCGATCGTCCGCCGCCTCTACGGGAAGTCGCGTCTCAATTCAGTGACCTATACCAAGGTCATGCGGCTCAACAGCCGCTGGAAACTCATGCACCACCTCCACCAGCTGCTCGGCATTCACACCGAGTCGGTGATTCAGGACGTCGAAGTCCCGGTCGAGCATGCACCGGAGTTCCTTGCGTTTTATCACGATGTCATCCGTTTCATGCCGGTGTGGGTCTGTCCCACGCGCGTCTATGACAAAAACGCGCGATTCGATCTGTACCGCCTCGACCCGCAGAAGCTTTACGTCAATTTCGGCTTCTGGGATGTGATCCGCAGTCGCCGGAAACTTCCGCCCGGATATTACAACCGCCAGATCGAGGAGAAGGTAATGTCGCTCGGTGGTATGAAGTCGCTCTACTCGGATTCGTATTTCACGCCGGAGCAGTTCTGGCGGATATATAACAAACCGACCTACGATCGGCTGAAGAAGAAATATGATCCACAGGGCGTGCTGAAGGATCTGTACCGCAAGTGTGTCCTCAAGGAATAAGCCCCTCACGGAGCCAAACCGGCATTAAACCGGTTCAAAATGGCTGTGGGTAAAATTCTACATCTGTCGCATATCTGCATTGACGAATTGATCCAGGGTGAAATACCGCAATTGGGACGCCGTTTTCAGCTGTTCATCGGTCCGCTCCTTACGGCCGTCAGGCATACCCGCCGCGGTCGTCTATACTTCTATACTTGTATTTTCCCTGTTTTTTCGCCTTAATAGTGACGGCCATTGCAGCAAGCTTTGCCGGGCGCAGGGGAATTTCCAACGACGTTTCAGGTGGTGGTTGGATTCAAACCAAGGAGGTCCGCATGAGTGAAGCAATGCGCGTCGCGAAAACGGAAGCCGGTCATACCGCCAACGGCGAAACCAGTCTGGAGACCGTGGAAGTCGCGGAGGCGATCAAAGCGCTGCAGGTGCAGCTCGCCGATTTACGCAAGATCGTGCAGGCCGCGAAAAATTCCCATGCGGCTCAAACCGATCCGATCCCGCGTCAGTAAGCTCGAACCCGTCCCGCCACTCCAGAATAAATAATCCGTTCTTTCCACCCGCCGAGGGTACATTCGTGTAGCCGCGCGAACCGTTCGCATCCGCTACGCCCTGGCGTTCCGCGTCGACAGCGCATGTGGTGATAAAGCGCCGGTCTGCTTTTGTTTTCCCGTCAGGACACCGTACAAATAAGTGCCGAGCACGATGCCGACCACGGTGAAGAACGCGGCAAATTTTCCCTCGCCGAGCATGACCGGTGCGGTGCCCGGACAGGACCCGGTGAGGCCCCAGCCGATACCGAGCATCAATGCTCCCGGGACGAGTTGCCGGCGCATCGGTTTGCCGTCGAACTGGAGCCGTTCGCCGCCCAGCCACGAACACGCCCTTCGCCATTTCATGGCCAAAACGCCGACAACCCCGATACTGACGGCATAGGCAATGACCCACAATAGCCGTAAGTCTCCAAACAGGAACAGCTGCGCGTGGAAATCGAACGTGGTTGCGCCGGCACGGTTCAGCAGAAAGCCGAACAACGTCCCGAAGAGCAGGAAAATCAGTTTCATTGCGCCGAACCTCAAATGAACAGCCGAAAAAGGACTTGGACAGTGACCAGCCCGCCGCTGAAGAACAGCGCGCCGGCGAGCAGGCTGGCCGGATTGAGTAAGGCGCAACCGGCAATGACGTGTCCACTGGTGCATCCGCCGGCGAGACGCGCGCCAGCCCCCATGAGCATTCCGCCGGCGGTCAGCACCAGCGCCTTGGCCCACAGCGCCGTCGGCATCACGTGATCGTACATTTCACCCATCGACAGGTTCATGGAAAAGTGCTTCGCCGGCGACGTCGCGACGGCGAGGAAGCCGCCGAGGGGCAGGCCCAACAGGAACCAGAGGCGCCAGTTGTCCGCCGGCGCCAGCTCGCCGCTGTGAAACGCCTCGATCCGTGAAACCAGCCCGCAGACGTGGCCATAGGCCAGCGAGCAGCCCAGCTGGCGATTGGTGATCCAGTACTGGGCCAGGGCAAACAAGCCGATGGACAGGCCGCCGATGCAGCTCGGCCAGAACAGGGTGTCAGACATGCGTAGATTCTCCCGAAAACGCAGGCCGCTTCTTACCAAGTAGGAACGGTCCTGACAAGGCGGGCTTTGTAGCATAGCGAGGTAGGCAGAGGGAAATAATGGTATCGTATGAGGCCATAAGGGCTCGGTTCGAATGGCCGGGCGATCAGTACGTTAGGATTGAAAGATGAGCAAGAGATACTCCCATTGGCACAGGCCTATTTGCTGCCGCCGCGACGATCGGCATCGTCCGGTGGCGTGATACGGGGCGGAATCGTGTATCTCCAATATTTCGGTCTGCGCGAGAACCCATTTTCGCTGCCGCCGGATCCACACTACCTCTATCTAAGCCGGGGACATCAGGAAGCGCTGGCACACCTGCAGTTCGGGCTGAGCGAGGGCGGTGGATTCGTCCAGCTCACCGGCGAGGTCGGTACCGGCAAAACCCTCCTCATCCGCGCGCTGGCGGAACGCCAGCCGCGAGACGTGGACGTGGCATTGATCCTGTACCCGGTGTTGAACGTGGCGGAGTTTATCGTCTCCATCTGCGACGAGCTTCGCATTCCACATCCCGGCGAAAACGCCAGCCTCAAGCAGTTGATCGATACTCTCAATGCTCATCTGCTCAAGAACCATGCGCGCGGTCGTCGCACGGTGTTGATCGTCGATGAAGCTCAAAATCTGAGCCGCGAGGTGCTCGAACAGGTACGGTTGCTGACCAACCTGGAAACCACCAAGCAGAAACTCCTTCAGATCATTCTGATCGGTCAGCCCGAGCTCGCGAGTTTGCTGGCGCAACAGGATCTGCGGCAACTCGCCCAGCGCATTACGGCGCGCTACCGGCTTAGGGCGCTGACGCGCGAGGAAACCGGCGATTACATCGTCCACCGGTGTCGCGTCGCGGGAGCCAGCCGGCCGCTTTTCAACCAGGCGGCAATACACCGTGTGCATGCGCTCTCCGGAGGCGTTCCGCGTCTCATCAACGTCATCTGCGATCGCGCGTTGTTGGGAGCCTACGCGGGTGATAAGGCGGTCGCAGACGCGCGCATTGTGCAGCGCGCGGCGGCACAAGTCGGTTCCGCACCGCACCAGCGACGCGGGTATCTGATGCACCTGTTGTTCCCCGCCGCGGCGTTGCTGACGATATTGGTTGCGGTAGGCTGGTGGTGGCGCCCGGAATGGCTGGTATCCGCATTCGTCAGAAGCGAAAGCATCGCTAACGTGTCGGCTTCGGCATCGGAAGATGGTGACGTACCGGCGACATCCGCAACATCGGCGATCACGCCGGCCCCTCCGGCTGCGACGAGCGCCACTGCCGCGGCGGCAAAACCGACTGTCACACTGGAATCCCTTTTGACCAGCCCGGACGTTTCGGTCGACACCGAATCAGCCATGAAGATTCTTTTTGAGCGCTGGGATCTCGATTACACCGCGTTGGCAGGCACCACTGGCTGCGAGCGCGCGTCGAACGCCGGTCTGCACTGCCTCTACAAAACCGGAACCTGGAACAATCTGCGCAGCTACGACAGACCCGCCGTGATCGAATTGCAGGACGCAGCGGGAAACAAATATCACGTGCTCGTCGCCGCGCTGAAGCCGGACTCCGTTACGCTCGAGTTCGGCGCACGTCGGTATGAGTTCCCGATGGGCGAAGTCGATCGCTACTGGTACGGTAAATATCTATTGCTGTGGAAGCCCTCGATCCCCGCCAAGGAAACACTTCGGCTTGGGATGCGCGGCGAGGCCGTCATCTGGGTGCGCGATGCGCTCGCGCGCTATCGCGGGGAACCTCTCGCGCCGGAAGCGAGCGATCTTTTCGACACGCAGCTGCAGTCGCAGCTGATCGATTTTCAGCGGCGTCTCCGGCTTGCACCTGACGGTGTGGTTGGCGAGATTACGCTCGCGGAGTTGCGGAAATATCTTCCGGACGCATCGCCGACTCTGGTGGCTGACGCCACGGAGGCGCGCTGAGCATGTCCTATATCCTGGATGCCCTGCGCAAATCCCAGCGGGAACGCGAGCCGGCGACCCCGGGGCCGCACGGCGCGGTTCATAACATTGCTGTCGCTTTACCAGTCCGGGGCGGATTAATCATCATCGGGATCGTACTGTTACTGGCGATGCTGGGAGCGGCCTGGTTTTTCTGGCGCAGTACCCTGGGCGGTGTCCCGGCGCCGGTCACTACGGTGGCAACCGTCGCGACGGTCGCCGAACCGCGACCAGTCATCACAGCCAAGAATACTCCCCCAGGAATTTCGCCCGCCTCTTCACCGGCAGCTGAACCGGTAAACCCCCCCATGCGTGTCCACGACCTCGCAGAGGAAGCAATGATATCTCCGCCCGCCGTGCACAAGCCGAAACCCGCGATGCAAGCGGAAAAAAAACCGCTACTCGTCAGGCAACCGGTGAGCCCGTTACCGGTTTCAGCGGCATCTACATCAGGCGACGGCGTTCCGTTTTTGCAGCAGATGCCGCTCGAGTTCCAGCACGCATTACCCGCTCTCGCCGTGACAATTCATGTGTATGCCCCGGATCCCTCGCAGCGCATTCTCTTCATCAACAACCGCGAATACCACGAGGGCGGCCAGATTGCCGGCGGTATTCGTGTCGAGGCAATCGTTCCGGATGGCGCAGTCCTGAGCTATCAGGGCGAGCGGTTCAAGCTGGGCCGCCCGCGCTGATTTGCGCCGCTTGTGCGTTTTCTGCGGTCGCAAACGACGGCCCCGGGTAGACGCTCTACCCATGCCTTTCATCAACCGGTGTCTGGAGCCCGTTCGCGTGGCGGATTTAGCGGACGTGCGCCCGGCGCGAATGTTCAGGAAAACAGCTTGGCGAAAGCCGCGCGCTCTTCTTCGCTCATCGTGAGCGCGGGAATATGTTGTTCGCTCGAGGAAAATTCATAGCCGCAGCGACAGCGCGCCGCATTCTGCGCCACGCTGGCCGTGCAGTTGGGGCAATCTTTTTTATCCGGCGCGGCATACAAGCGCGGCGCGGTTTTGACCGGGACCGTCGCGATCGGAGGCGGAGCCGTCTTGACTTCGACCAGGGGCGCTTCGGGAGGTTTTTCCGCCTTTGCCGGAGCGGGTGGTTTCGTATTTTGCACGGCGCGCAGGATTTTCTCGGCCTTGGCGGCCTGGGCCTTACGGAAGGCCTTATTCGGCATGGCCGATTGCACTGGTGCCTTCGCGGCCGGAATTGCGGGCGCAACCGGAGCGGGGCTTTTCGCAGCTGGCTGAATCGCGGTATTCGCGGCCCGTTTCGCGGTCGTGACACTCACTGTGGCCACGGCGGTAATCGTCTTCCGTGTCGCGCGGACCGGTAACGCCCTCACGGGTTTCGTCGCTGTCCGTTTTTTCGGGGTTTCAGCCATCGGTGCGGGAACCGGGGTCACCGCCGGCATCGGTGCCGGCGCCGCGTGCCGCAACGCCTTTCTCATTTCCGCAATGCGCGCTGATTGGGCCTGTAGCGCCGCCTGCGCCTCCTGTGATTCACGGATGGTGTCGGCGACGCGGTTGGATTTATCGATATCGCTGGGATCGCGCGCGAACAGCGCCTGTGCGGTTTTTGCGGCCTGAGCGGCTTGGTCGGCGCGCGCCGCGAGATAGTTTTCGTAGAGCTCTTCGGCCTTGAGCCGGATTTCCTCGGACGTCAGTCCGGTATCCGACTGGCCCTGCGCAAAATCGTGACCGCAAGCACACTGCTTTGCATCCAGCGCCAATGTGGCCATGCAGCTGGGACAGACTTTGTCGAAAATACTTCTCGTTGTCACGGAAGATCCTTTTCCCTTCAGGTCAACGCGGAAATCGCGATGGGTGGCACCGTCAAAAAGTATAGGTCTGACAAGGATTTGGTGGGGTGGCGCGACGATAACAGGGGCCGCCCGGCCGACAGGTGGCGAGCCCCGGGCTGCAGGTCGCATTCCTACACGCGACGAGCGCGGTATCGCGGCGGAAAAGCCACAAGGCGGGGCGTCGCGCTGACCCGGTTTTTGACGCGCGTCAAAGTTCCGATATACCTCTCTTGGTAAAAAGAATCCGTCACATTAGGTGACCTCCGGCTGGCGGACATTCTCCTGGGGATGACCCTTCGATGAATGACAAGGAGCGTTAGGCACCCATCTGCTGGATGCCAAGGCTATGGAACCCTACTCGGGTTCCCAATCCCCAGGGCCGCTGGCCGCCGCCGTTTTCAGGTTCGCCCCGCTGTCTGTCTTTGTTGCTTATGCTGTATACGCCGTCGCCGTTCTGACATCATGGCGGCGGCATGAATAGGCAAAATCCACCGCACCAAGTCGCGCACGTATTCAATCAGGTTGCCGCCGGGTACGACCACACGGTGCTGCGTTTTTTCCCCTTCGTTGCCGACCGACTGGTCATGCGGCTCAATCCCCCGGCGGGTGCGAAGATTTTGGACGTTGCCACGGGAACCGGAGCAGTGGCATTGGCCGCGGCGCAAGCGGTGAGACCGCAAGGACGGGTCAGCGCCGTCGACCTCGCCGAAACCATGCTCGACCGGTTGCAGGAGAAGATCGTAAAATTCGGAATCCGCAACATCGACCTGTACGCGATGGACGCCGCCACGCTCGAGTTCCGCCGCGATTATTTTGATTACGTCGTCTGTTCCTTCGGCATTTTCTTTTTGCCCGATATGGTTGCTGGCCTCAAGGAGTGGGCCCGGGTCGCAAAACCGGACGGTCGCATCATGTTTACCGCGTTCGGCCAACAGGCTTTCCAACCAATGATGGATCTTTTCATCCGACGTCTGGAATTTTACGGCATACGACCTCCGGACCCGACAACGCCCCTCGCCGCCATGCGCCTGGCCGACCCCGGGCGCTGCCGTGAATTACTGGCCGCCGCTGGTCTTATCAATATTGACGTGGTGACCGAGCAGTTCGGTTATCATCTGAAGGACGAATCTCAGTGGTGGGACGTCCTCTGGAACAGCGGCACCCGTGGCTGGATCGAAAAAGTCCCGCGCGTGGAACTGGATGCGTTTCGTGATGCCCATTTGGCGGAGGTGCGGCCTCTGCTCGGCGAACAGGGGCTTTGGCTCAATGTGGAAACCCATTTTGCCGCCGGCACCAAGCCGCCGACGCCGTCACCTCGTTAGGATTCCCGGCGTTTACAGGAAGCCCCGATAATGGCGCATCCGCTTTTGCATCAGCAGTCGTTGCGCCTTCCACGGCTCCTTCCACGCCAGCCCCATGCGCATCAGAGACTGACAAAGCTTTAACATGCCGGCGACGTCATCGAGATGGACGAACTCCGGGGCCGGACCGCGTTTCGCGCGGCAATCGGGACCGCCTTCGAATCCCTCATTGTGATAATTTCCCAGGGGCACGGATATTCCGATGGCGGGCAGGCCGTAGGCGGTGGCGGCCGTGGCTTCGCAGGTGCCGCCGTCCATGATGCGACGCTGGTGACGCTTCCGTAGCGACTTCTCTGCCAGATCCGTCAGCAGCTTCGTATAGTCAGGATCGAACGTCGTGTGCCGGTCGCCGAGGCGCACCACCGGACCTTTTCCGACCAGCGCGCCGGGCAGCGTACGCGAGGTTTCCAGGCTCACGCACAGCAGCGGCCGGCGCGCCGGTGCCAGCCATCCCAGTTCGAAATGGCCGAGTGCCCCGATGAAGCCGACTTCTTCCGCGCGTGTAAGCAGTCCGATAAACGGGGGCGGTTTTTTTCGGCGGTTTTTTTGAAACAGGTTCATGGCCGTATTGACGACCGCGAATACGCCGACCAGATCGTCCGCTGCCTTGGTGTGAATTGTCTTGCCGTCACGCCAGACTGGTGCGCGGAATCGAAATCCGCCGTAAAGAGAGGACGCCCCGGGTTTCGTGCCTTTGGACATGGCATCGACGTGCACCTCGGCGCTGTCCAGCGCGTGACCAGACTTGAGCAGCCGGATGTGCGCGATCCGCCCTTGGCCCCAGAAACCTTCCCGGGTGGCCAGCCAGACGCGGCTGCCCGCGAGTGATTTGACGGGCGATCCACCGTGCCATTTGACCCGCAGGCGCGTGGCCGAGACCCAGCGCACACCGTGGAAGCCGGGATGATCCATGTGGGCGATGAAGACACGCAGCGGTTCTGTGCTCCGCTGGCGCACGAGCTGCCGGTATTGGGCGGGCGACTCGCAGCCCACTACCACGTTACCGACCGGATCGCGGAAATAGGGAACGTGCGCCGCTTCCAGTATGTTTATGACTGTGGCAATGACATGTTCTTCGCGAAAAGGGACAGTGGGTTGTTGCAACAGTTCGGTGAGCAAGGCGTAACGGCGCGCGTTCATGGCGCGCGACTATAACTTTTCTGGAGGCGAAAGCAACCGTGGATTCTTTCGCGGTATGGAGAGATGAAATGTTTTTGCTCGGCACAGCGGGCATAGGTAAAATGCGCTCTTCGCGGCACGAGCTTCTTCGACCACCTTGCATCCCCAATTTTTCTTCGATGTCACTGAGCAGGACTTTCCAGACAAAGTGCTGCTGGCTTCATACGAATACCCCGTGCTGGTGGATTTCTGGGCCGATTGGTGCCCGCCGTGCCGGGCGCTTACTCCGGTGTTGGAAAAGGTGACGCGGGGTCTGCACGGCGCGGTCCGGCTCGCCAAGGTCGAGGTGGACGACAACATGCGCCTGGCGGGACGCTACCAGCTGCGCGGGTTTCCGACCGTGATCATGTTCCTGAACGGCGAGGAGGCCGGCCGGTTCAGCGGGGCGCGTTCGGAACAGCAGGTGCGCGCGTTCATCGCCGAGCACGCACCCACACTGCCGCGGCGGGAAGTCGGTCCCTAGACAGACCTTACTCTATTTTCATTCGCACCGTGCGCCGTTCACCCGCGCCCGTGGAACCGCTCTCGAGAATCGCGCGTTCGATGTCGTCGCGCTGGCCGAGAATTTCCCCGAGATCGATCCACTCCCCGAGTTTGGCATCGATGGTCATGGACAGTTCCTGCAGTTTGGCAAGCCCGATCGAGGGATCTTGCAGCGTGGACAGTCTCGGGGTTATATCAATCCGGACGCCGTCACCGTGCACGTGCGGCACGACTGTAAAGCCGGTGGTCACGTCCTGCATCTCGATACCCTCCGATATCACCAGCTGATTCCGGCTAAGCGCCAGTATTCTCTGCACATGCGGCAGCGACTGGCCGATGCGGATATAGGCGCGTTGACCGTCTTGCGTCAGAACGGTTTGCGTCATGATGTCATCGGAAAACGTCGTGCGGTTGTTGATGTTGTACCGCAGCTCATTTTTCTGCACCACAAGTCCCCGATCATTGCCGGGTTTATCCGGTAACGTGACACGGACCTCGCCAATGCGGGTTTCGCCGGAAAGCGATTGGGAGCCGGCGGTTTCATCGGCGCTCACCCCTTGCTGTACCGTGATGCGCAATTGGCGCCGCGCGACGTCGAGCTGCGCCAGGATGCACTCTATTTCCTTGAGCTTGGCATCCGGGGCACGGATGATCAATCGGTAATCGTTGCCGTTCAGGAGGTCGTTCGGTCCGAGCAGAGGGCGAATGACGGGAATAATTTCTTCAGCCGGACGATGTTTCAGATAAAGAATACGTGCCTCGGCCGCGGCGGCGACAACCGGCGCCAGAATCAGGGGCAGGAGCACGAACCAGCGCATGTCAGTAGATATCGAGCCGGCGCGCCTCCGTAAGATGGCGGTGCCAATAAGGATCGTCGAAGCTCGATATATACACCTTTTTTCCGGTCGATGGTGCATGCACGAATTCGTTGCTGCCGATGTACATCGCCACGTGGGAGAATCGTTTGCCTTCCTGCGTAAAGAACAAGAGATCGCCCCGTTGCAGATGGTTTTTGGAAACCGGCTGCGAGAGGCGGCGCAGGTTCGTGGTGCCATGCGGCAGTGTCACCCCCACGCGGCCGTAGCTGTATTGCACCAGACCACTGCAATCGAATCCCGCCGGGTTGTTGCCGCCATACTGGTACGGTTTGCCGACCATGGCGATCGCCTGATCGGCGGCGCGGCTGGCGAGACCGGGTGGAGCGGGTTCGACCGGGGCATGCGCGCAGCCGGCCGCGATAGTGATTCCGAGCGAAAACAAGACTATACGGAAAGCGCGGAATAACATCCGTGACATGGGCGACTAAAGGCCGGCGGCGCGCAGCGAAGAGATCGCTTCACTGCGGTCCCACAGTTCGTTGAACCGGCGAGCGAGCAGTGTGGCCTCGCGAGTATCGCGCGGATGCGCGATAGTGTCGGGCTTGGCCAAGTCCTGCTGATGCAGGTAGCCCCGGTGGTCGACCACCATGAACATTTCGCGGATGCCGAGATGTTCTTCGCCGACCTGATGCATGTGGATGAAGTCACTCAATCGGCGGCAGAGTTCGACCAGGCGATCGTTGTCCCGCAACGCCTGTTCCGTGTCTTCCACCACGACGCGGGCGTTATTATGTCGATGACGCGCGGCGAAGCTCGCCAGTGCCCGGGCAAAACGCGTCGAATTGAACAGATCGCCGTCGAGCCGGGGCGCGAAAATAACGATCTCGCGCGTGGCGCTTTCCGCCAGCTCGGCAAGATAGTTACGGACTTCGTCTCGGTTCTTGATCACCCGGCGCTGTGGCTCGAGTGCGTCATCCGCGGGATTGTCTTTTGCCGTGTCCATCTTTCGATGAATGTCCTCTCAGCGGCCTTTATGAATATATATAGCTCACGCCATGCCGTCGGTGCGGCCCGAGGTCGGTACGGAGTGAGGGCGAGGATCAGTCTTTGAGGTGCGTCAGCTGTCTGGCTTGCGCCGCGGCATTACCGATGTAGGTCGCCGGCGTGAGCGACAGGAGCCGTTTCTTGGCTGCCTCGGGAATGGCGAGCCCGCCGATGAAGGCGCGCATGGATTCGCGGTTGATGCCGCCCTTCCCGCGGGTCAGGTCCTTGAGTTTTTCATAGGCGCCTTCGATACCGTAACGGCGCATGACGGTCTGCACCGCTTCGGCCAGGACCTCCCAGTTGTCCTCGAGGTCGGCATTAAGGCGCTCGGCGTTGACTTCGAGTTTGCCGATGCCCTTAAGGCAGGAATCGCAGGCGAGCAGCACGTAACCGAAGGCCACGCCCAGGTTGCGCAGGACGGTGGAATCCGTGAGGTCGCGCTGGAAACGTGAAACCGGGAGTTTTTCCGCCAAGTGGCGCAGCAGCGCGTTCGCCAGACCCAGGTTGCCCTCGGCGTTCTCGAAATCGATCGGGTTGACCTTGTGCGGCATGGTGGAGGAACCGACCTCGCCTTTGACCACCTTCTGCTTGAAATAGCCCAGCGAGATGTAACCCCAGACGTCGCGGTTGAAGTCGATGAGAATCGTGTTGAACCGGGCCATGGCATCGAGCAGTTCGGCGATGTAATCGTGCGGCTCGATCTGGGTGGTGTAGGGGTTCCATTCCAGCCCCATCCCTTCGACGAACTTCCGCGCCAGTGCCGGCCAGTCGATTTCAGGATAGGCCGCGAGATGCGCGTTGTAATTGCCGACGGCGCCGTTGATCTTACCGAGGATCGGTACGCCGGCGATCGCGGCGCGGGCGCGCTTCAGGCGATAGGCTACGTTTGCCATTTCCTTGCCGACCGTGGTCGGGGAGGCCGGCTGACCGT
>DASPRK010000139.1:0-14194 GCA_035624495.1 Methylomirabilis sp. (SeqCode)
CGTTATCGACGCGCAAACGGCGCTCGCCCTCGGCGGAACGCTGGCGAACAATTCCGCGGGCGGCCGCGGTTCCGAAGTCGACATCCTGGCCGACAATCTGGCGGTGGTGACGTCGTATACCGGCGCCACCGACCGTGTGGAACTGCTCGATTCCGGTCTCAACGAGTTGAACGCGGACAGCCTGCTCCTCGGCGGAACCCGCCAGCAGCATAGCACGGACGTCGCGCTGAACGTCCAGGCGAAGGACGTCACGGTCGATTCGGGCACGTCCCTGTCCGGGCCCGAAGTGATGCTGGCGGCCACCGATCACGTCACGGTGGAAAGCGGCGCCACGATCACCGCGGCGGACGGCAACCGCGCGCGCGCGCCGACGTCGATCGATCTCACCGGCGACAGCGCGCTGGCACGGATTTCGTCGGCGGATCAGGTGCAGGTCCAGCGAGCTCCCGGCAACGCCGCCGTCGGCACCCTCGATATCGCCGCCGGCGCGGTGCTCGACGCTTCGCGTTCCATCACCCTGGACGCGAGTCAGAACACCGTGGTCGACGGGGACATGCGCACCCACGACGGCGGTTCGCTCAGCCTCGCCTCCAGCCGCATCAGCCTCGGCGAGGCGCCGGCAGGCACGGGTGGACTGGTGCTGTCGAACGATCGCCTGAGCAGACTTGAGGCGAGCGACCTCAGGCTCAACAGCCGCGGCAGCATCGATTTCTACGGTCAGGTAGCGCTCAGCAACCTGAACGCCGTCGCGCTCAATGCCGCCGGTATCGGCGGCTACGCCAATGCGGGTCAAAACGTGTCGATCAGCGCCGCCGACACGATCTCCTTGTCCAATCGTTCGAACGTTGTCTTTACCGGCACACCGGATGGCAACGGCGCGCTGAACCTCTCCGCGCGCCAGGTGACGCTCGGCGAAGGCAGCTTTGCGGTGCGCGGTTTCGCCAACACGATGATCTCCGCCACCGGGCAAATCATCGCCGCGCCGGCAGCGGACACGCCGGTTGAGCTGCACGTGGCCGGGGAACTGGCGTTGCAGTCAGCCCGTATCACCGCGAGCAAGGGTGCCGACGCGAGCATCGATACGCAGGATGCCTCGAACAACGTGGTCGGCAAGATGACGCTCACCGGGCCGGCGATACTTCCGAATCCGGTAACCGATCTCGGCGCGAAACTCGAGTTGACCGCGACCGAAATAGATGACGGCGCGCATATCGAGTTGCCCTCGGGAATCGTGAATCTGCACGCCACGGGCGCGGGCGGTGTGAACATCGCAGCCAACGCCTCGATCGACGTATCCGGGCGGGATCTCACTTTCGCCGATACCACGGCTGGCTCTCCGGGCGGTAACGTGAGTCTGACCGCGGATCAAGGTAATGTGACGATCGGTGCCAGTGCGCACATCGACGTCTCCGGCGCCCGGTCCGGCGGCGATGCCGGAACCCTTTCCATCAGCGCTACGGCCGGCGCCGTGCAGCTCAATACGGCGGGGCAACTCGCCGGCGCCGGAAACGCCGGCGACCGCGCGGGTTCGTTTGCGCTGGATACCGGGACACTGACGAATGATTTCCCGACGCTGAACGACGCGCTATTCACTGGCGGCTTTACCGATAGTTTGCAATTCCGTCTTCGCACGGGAGACCTTGCGATCGGAACCGCCAATGCCAGCAACGTGACCGTGCAGGCGCACAGCATCCAGCTTGAAGCAGACGCCGGCAAGATCGATGTGTACGGACGGCTCGACGCCTCCGGAAACGTGTCCCGTCCGCAGGCCGGACAAGTAGCGTTGTACGCCCGTGACGACGTAAGTCTGCACGGCGGATCTAGCATTAGTGCCACGGCGGCAGGAACGGACGAAAACGGTGGCAGCGTCACGTTGGCCAGCACCGCCGGCCGCCTGGATGTGCAGGCCGGCGCCAGCATCGACGTCGCCGGTACCGATGCCACGGGCGCGCGGGCCGACAGCGGCACCGTGTATATGCGCGCCACCCGCGACGGAAGCAGCGGGGTTCTGGTCAATGCGATCTATCCCGCCGGAATCCGCGGCGCCGCCAACGTCAATATCGAGGCGTACCGCACCTACACCGCGAGCAATGTTGATGCGGCGCTCATCAACACCATTCAGAGCGATACCGGCACATATATGAACAATGCCTCCGCCGGTAATATCAACAACACGCTGGGTATCGGTTCGGACACGCGCTTTCATTTGCTGCCCGGAGTCGAGATCGACAGTACCGGCGACCTGGCGCTGAACGCCCCGTGGGACTTGCTCCACTGGCGTTATAACGGCAATGCGGGTGTGTTGACCTTGAGGACCGCGGGCAATCTGAATATCAACCAGAATCTGAGTGACGGCGTCGCGACGGTTTCAGACTCTCTTCTCGGCACATCGCGCATCACGGCGGCGACGCCGGCCGGTCAGCCGAATCAAGGCAACTGGTCGTATCGCCTCACGGCCGGCGCGGATCTTTCTGGCGCCGACCCGATGGCGGTAAATCAAGGTGTGGGTAACGTCACGTTGGCCTCCGGCGTCAAGGTGCGCTCCGGCACCGGGAACGTCGTGGTTGCCGCCGGAAACAATCTGACGCTTACGGATAGCACCGCGGCCATTTATACGGTCGGCGCCAATCGCGGTCCCGGCGGAGTGCCGGACGCGTCGTCGCTGTCGCTGTCGGCCGACCAGGTTCAGGAAATCGTGTACAACGGCGATTTTCTGCGGAATGGAGGGGATATCCGTATCGCCGTCGGCGCCAATGTCCAGGGCGCGAATGGCCATCAAGTCGTCAACGACTGGCTGGCACGCGCTGGCGGCGACATCGATTTGTTCGGCGAGCCGATTTCCTTGCCGGCGTCCTGGGCGGTCAACATCGGCAATTTCCAGCAGAACATCGGCGCCCTCGGCGGCGGCAACGTGACCGTGACCGCGGGCGGCAATGTCGACAACCTTTCGGCCGTCATCCCGACCACAGGCCAACCCGTCGCCGGATCCAATCCGCCCTCCATCGCCGGCGGCGGCGATCTCCGCATCCAGGCGGGCGGCGACATCCGCGGCGGCGTGTACTATCGGGGTAAAGGCCAGGCGAACCTGCAAGCCGGCGGTTCAATCACTGCGGGAGACAATTCATTGTATCCGGTCCTGGCCCTGGGCGACGGCCAATATTCGATGCGGGCGCGCAAGGACCTCACCATCGAGAGCATCGTCAACCCCACCGTGCTACCGATTAGCGCGATGCAAGGCGCGATCGATCCCAATAGCGGCCAGCCGTTTCAGGCGCCGCTTGCTACTTATTTCTTTACTTATACGCCGGACAGCGCGGCCAAACTCGAGGCGGTTTCGGGCGACGTGACCGTGCGCGCGGATACGACCGCGATGCGGGCCGTTTTCAGCACGCTCAACGCCGACACGGTCCCGCTGTCCTATCTGCCGGGCACCCTGAGTGCCCGGAGTCTGGAAGGAGACGTCGTCGTCAGCGGAGCGGGATTCACGCTGGTGCCGGCGTCGCTCGGAAACCTCGAGCTGCTGGCTCAAGGCTCCATCGTACCGGCCACCGATAACCTCAGCATCGTGCTGTCCGATGCGGATCCGGCGCAGTTGCCGAGCGTCCAGCTTCCGGCTTCGGACCTGGTCGACGCCGAGAAGCGACTGAATCCGGGAGTCTTGACGCATGCACCTTCGCCAGTACATCTGGGCGATCCCAAGGCGGCGAACATCGTGGCCCGGACCGGTGACATCGGTTCGCCTCCGGGCAGTCGCAACCAATTAAATCTGACCCTTGCCAAGCAGACCCGTCTGTACGCCGGTGGCGACGTGCGCAATCTCAAGCTCAGGGTCCAGAACGTGAATGCCGGCGACATCTCCGTGGTGGAGGCGGGAGGTAGCGTCACATTCCCCACCCTGCGTGACCCAAGCGGTAAAGTAGCCGTCATCAATAACGCCAATCCTTTCGTGTTGAACGGACCCGGCTTCGAAGTGGCCGGGCCCGGCCAGTTCTACGTGATTGCCGGCAAGAATGTGGACTTCGGAACGTCGCAGGGCGTCATCTCGGTCGGCAACCTGCAGAACCCGGCGCTGGCGGCTCACGGCGCCGACATCACCGTGATGGCGGGCCAGGCGCAAGCCCCGGATTACGGCAACTTCATCCAGCGTTATCTGGTCGACGAAGACACCTACCACGACGCGCTCGCGCAATACATGACCGCGCTTGGCTTGAGCGACTCCAGCGTCGATGCATTCCGCGCGCTGCCGCTGGTTCAGCAGCGCAAGTTCATTCTGCAGGTGCTATTCGAGGAGTTGCGCGCCTCCGGTGCCGCCGCGTCCACGAGCAAGAACTACGACAGAGGTTTTGCCGCAATCAACACGTTGTTCCCCGCCGCCAGCTATCCCGGCGACATCAAGTCTTTCCTGAGCCGGATCGAGACGGCGGACGGTGGCGACATCAAACTCGTTGCGCCCGGGGGGCTGGTCAACGCCGGTGTCGCGGGTTCCGCCGTCGTCAACAAACCCCCGGTGCAGCTTGGCGTAGTCGCCTTGCAGGATGGAAACATCAACGCCCTCGCACACGGCGGTTTTCTCGTGAATCAATCCCGCGTCTTCGCGCTCGACGGCGGCGACATTCTTATCTGGTCGTCCACCGGAAACATCGACGCGGGCAAGGGCGCCAAGACCGCCCTGTCGATTCCGCCGGCGCAGGCCAGCACCGATCCCTATACCGGCATCACCACCGTCGAGTTCCCGCCGCCCATCCAAGGCAGCGGCATCGGTGCCGCGGTGCGAACGCCCGGCAAGAAGCCCGGCGATGTTTTCCTGATCGCCCCGGTCGGCGTGGTCAACGCCGGCGACGCCGGCATCAGCAGCGCCGGCAATCTCACGATCGCGGCGACGGCGGTGCTAGGCGCCAGCAATATCCAGGTCGCCGGCGCTTCCATCGGCGTCCCGGTCGCGGATACCGGCGGTCTTGGCGCTGGACTGATTGGTGTCAGCAACGTAGCGAGCAGCGTGACCAAGAGTACCGATGACACCGTCAAAGGTCTGACCGATAACACCGATAGTGACTTGTCGTTCCTCGATGTTCAGGTCACCGGATTCGGCGGAGATCAGGGCGGCGAAGTAGTTAATCTGCGCAAGCGCAAAAAAGAACCGTAACGCGAACGCCATCCGGCGCGGTGGATTGTAACGTCCATGCAACATTGCACCCATAGCATGCGGGGCGCACTTGTTGCGGGGCGTCCCGACCGTCTTCGCACCGATTACTCATAAAGAGATCGTAAAGCCATGTATAAAAAGAAGGCCCCGCTTCTGGGCGTTGTGTTCCTGTTGCTTGCATTTGCCGCGGCGTCGGTGCGTGCGGATGAAACGCAGAACCTGACCGAGCTGCGCCAGTCGCTGGTCAACCTGGTCGAGACGCTGGTGCAGGAGGGCGTGCTCACGCGCGAGAAGGCAGACGCGATCCTGCGCAAGGCGCTGGCCAAGCCGGGGACCGAGACGCCTGCCGCGGGCCAGGCGCCCGCCGCCCTGGAAAGCACGCCGCTGAAACCGGGCGAGGTGCGCGTCCCCTACGTGCCGGAAGTAGTGAAGGAACAGATCCGAGAGCAGGTGCGCGCGGACGTAATGGTCCAGGCGAAACAGGAGCACTGGGGCGTGCCGGGCGCGCTGCCCGAATGGCTCGATCGCATCAGTTGGTACGGCGACATCCGGCTGCGCTGGCAAAAAGACAGCTTCGCCAAGAGCAACGCGCCCTTTACCTATTACAACTTTCAAAATATCAACAACAAGCGCACGATTAATTTGCAGCCGCAGGATCTGTTTCTGAACACGACCGAGGACCGCGAACGCCTGCGTTTGCGGGTTCGCCTCGGCATGACCGCCAAGGTCAACGACGAAACGACCGCGACGGCGCGAATTGCCACGGGCAGCCTCACGAACCCGGTGTCGACGACCCAGACACTCGGCAACTCGCTCGATCCGTATCAGGTGGTGCTGGATCAGGGTTATCTGAAGTACCAGTCATCCTCGGCACTCACCCTCTGGGGCGGACGCATGCCCAATCCGTGGTTCAGCACTGATCTGGTCTGGGCGGATGACTTGAGCTTCGACGGTTTAGCCGCCAGCGTGCGGCCGCTGCAGTTCGGTGAGGCGACGGACGCGGAACGCGCCTTCGATCCGTTCATCACCGTCGGGATGTTTCCCATCCAGGAAGTGGAGCTGAGCAAGAACGACAAGTGGCTCTACGCCGCGCAGCTCGGCTTCGATTGGGCGCTGCAGGACGAGTCGCGCTTCAAGTTCGGGCTGGCTTATTACGATTACCAGCACATCGTGGGCCAGTATCAACCGGTCCAGGACAGCCATTCGCTCGACTATACCGCACCGCAGTTCCTGCAAAAGGGTAATACGCTGTATCTGATCAATAACGATACCGATCCGAACGCCGCACTTTACGGGCTTGCCTCGGACTACAAGGAAGTGAACGCCACGGCTTCGCTCGACCTTGCCACGTTCGATCCGACGCGCCTGATCCTGACCGCCGATTACGTCAAGAACGTCGGTTATGACAAGGACTCCATTCTGCAACGGCTCAACGGCGCGTCGGCTACGAATCCGATCGAGCCGCGCACCAAGGGTTATCAGCTGAAATTCACCGCCGGTTGGCCCGAGACCGATAGACCGGGACGCTGGCAGGTATTTACCGCCTTCAGGTATCTCGAGCGCGATGCCGTGCTCGATGCCTTCACCGATCCCGATTTTCATCTCGGGGGCACTGACACCAGGGGCTGGATTCTCGGCGGGAGTTACGGTTTGCAGGACAATGTCTGGCTGAGACTGCGCTATCTCACCGCCGATCCGATCGACGGCCCGCCGCTCGGCGTCGACGTGCTGCAGCTCGATCTCAACGCCAAGTTCTGAGACGGCGGCGACGCCGTTAGCGTGGGCTTCGTCGAGCATACTTGGAGGCTACCGGCTGCGGACGACCGCGTTCGTTTGATCAGCCTCGTTGAACTGGTTATGGCCCGTCCGGCTGCCACGAAAGCTTAATCGTTCTGTCACAAAATCACCGCCGTTTTGTCGCCCACCTGACATTCTCAGGTTCTAGCTTTAAATCAAGATTCATACGCATCTCGGAGCAGGACCAATATGTCACGCGATCGCAAGCCGTCACTCCTGATGCCCGTCGCCGCCAGCCGCGCCGGTCGCGAGGCCGATCCGCCGTCCCTGCCGGAAGCTTTACGCCGTCTTGGCATCGGTGCCGGCGTGCGTTATCGCCTCGAACAGGTCCCGTTCCTGCACGAGGACGCCACCCTGGGCGCTGAGTGCGAACTGCAGGCGGCCGTGGCCGGTGACGCCGATCACGTGGATCTGGCGCTGGAAATTCGTGCCTCGAACTACTTCAACAACGTAGTCAAGCATGCCGCCACCCAGGAAACGTTGCGGCGTCCCGTGACGGCCCTCGAGCGTTTCCTCTCGAATAATGCCGAGCAACTGTGGGAAAACTCCTGGGTGCGCGTGCCGCTGGCGCGCCTGAACGATATGGCGCGGCGGGTGCTGGCCGAGGACATGCGCGCCCAGCGTAGCAACCCGCGGAGCGCGCCGCGCGCGGACCGTGCGCGTTTCTTCGTGCGCGACGCGCGCGCCGGCGAGATGCTGCGCGCGCCCGTGAGTTACCTGCTCAAGTTGTCGTTGGCCCAGGCACTGGGTGCGGCACCGGCTTTGCCGCGTACGATCCACCGCACCGGCTGCCGCTTGATGGATCACTATATTAATGACAATGCCTCCCCCGAGATCCTGTCGTTTTACGTGGTCCGCGGCGTCACCCAGCCCGACCTGGGCGCGGCGCTGGCGCGCGAGAGCACCAAGCGGTTTCTTTTCACCGAGCTGCTCATGCGATTCGCCGACCGCGCTTGGGCGCTGCGCGACACCGGCCAGCGGCCGCTGGTGTATTTCTCCCCGCACGTGCCGCTGCGCCAGCGGCAGATCAACGAAGATGTATCCGACGCGTTCTACCGCGATCTCTTCTGCAGCCCGTGTCTGTCCGGCTGGGAGCGCGGCGAGGAGAAGCACCGTTACATGCAGCTGTGCCACGAGGTGCTGAGCCGCAGTCATCTGAACGCGGTGGTCAAGCTGCGGGACGCCGGCATCGTCACCAGCAATCTCGTGGTATTGCCCAACACCTCGAACGCCAGCTTGTCGAACAACGGCGTGCACGTGAGCCTCGGAAGCGAGCGCCCGCGGCATGCCCTGGCCGACCCCGCGAGCGGATTCGACGCACGCCATGAAAAATACCTGAGCGATCTCGTGATCAAGATCGCCGAGCACTTTTTGCCGCTGTTCGTCGGCTTGTACAGCGCCGCGCCGTATCGCCTCGACTTTACCGATTTTCATCCGGAGCGGGCGCTCGGGTATCTGCCGCATCAGCTCGACTTCACCCATCTGCGCAAGCTCTGGGGCGCGTGGAAACAGAAGGCGCGGCTCAAGGTGCTCGGACACACCGTCACGCCACTCGGGCCGGTGTGGCTCGATACCCTGCTGGCGCGCACGCTGCGGCTGCGGGGCGACTGGGTACCGGACATCCGCTTGCTCGACTACCTGGTGGCGCTCACCAGCACCGATCAAAGTCCGGCGCTCGACGGCACCCTGGGGAATCACGAGCGCACCAAGCGCGACCTCGCGGACCTCGGAATGTTCGATCCGCGCATGTCCTTCTATATGCTGTACAAACCGCGCGAGTATCAGCGTGTCGGCTTTTCCGGATTCGAGGGACGTTTTTATAGCCTGTTCGCCGACAATCAGATCGATCTGGCTCCCGCGGTCGAGTTGCAGCGCCTGATCACCGCCCTGGCTTGGCATTACATCGGCAGCGGCACGGCCACGCATGCCCACATCCCTGACAGCCGTTTCGTCGAAAGCGAACGGCGCCAGTTCTTTTTCGCCTCCGCCATGGGTTTGCGCGCCGTTTACGTCCGCCGCGACACGCCGAATCTGTTCCTGCAGCGCATTCTGGCGCAGCGCAAACGGGCGCGCCCGAGCGCGCGTTACCACGGCTATTTGAAAGTTTATTTGCAGGACTATCAACAGGCGTTGGTGAACCTCCTGCACATCGATGCGGCGCCGCTGATTGCCTCGCAGGAACTCGAGGATGTAGTCGCAGATCTGGAAACGCGGGTGCGGGCACCAGAACTGTATTCGGCGGCGGCGCGCCTCGACAAAGACATCCTCGCCGAGACAGGAGAGCGTCACCCGTTTGCCTTGCGGGCGCGCGAGTACAATATTGCGGCCGAACGCCACTACCGCGGCGCGCTCCAGCGCCGGTCCCTGGAGCAGGCGTTCGATGAGCTTGAAGCCGATTTGCGCGCCTTCGAGACCGAAACCCATCTGGATCAGAGCTTGCGTCGTGCGCTCGATGCAATTTTGGGCGGAGAGGAGTCGCGCGCGTTTTTGCGCAAGCGCCGCGCCGCCCTGCACGATGCCGAGTTACCCGAGACGGAGCTGCTGAAACTCCTGCGCCTGCTGCTGCTCACCATCCACCACGATGCAATGCGGGCCGGTGATGAAACCGATTTCGACCCGGATATGAACAGCCATGCGGCATCAGTTTATTGATCGGTTTTCCGGCGCCGTGCGCGATGAGCGGCTTTACGGCGACCGCTTGGTGAACCTGATCTACTCCCGCGTGCGGGAAAATTCACCGCGACTGTTCCGCGCCCTTACGAGCATGCGCATTTCGGACCTGCTCGGGCGCGTGAACTACGACCTGCCCCTGGGCAGCAGGCTGTTTGGCGGTCTGCGCTTCCTGGAGCGCCTGGGAGTGGATCTCGGGGAGTGCCTGGACCCGCCGAAGGCACTCAACACCGCGCGCAAGGTGTTCGAGCGCCGCATCCGTTACTGGGAATGCCGCCCGATGCCGCAAGACCCACGCATCGTGGTGTCGCCCGCCGACGCCAAGGTGCTGGTGGGATCGCTCAACGAACGTTGGGCGCTGTGTCTGAAGGACAAGTTTTTTACCTATGAAGAGCTTCTCGGGCGCGACAAACATGAATGGTTGCACGCCTTCCAGGGCGGCGATTACGCCATCTTCCGTCTGACCCCGGAAAAGTATCACTACAACCACACGCCGGTAGCCGGGCGGGTGCTGGATTTCTACGCCATCGACGGCAGCTTTCACTCGTGCAATCCCGGCGCCGTGGTCGCGCTTGCCACGCCTTACTCCAAGAACCGGCGCTACGTGACGATTATTGACACCGACGTCGAGGATGGCACCAGAGTCGGACTGGTGGCCATGATCGAGATCGTGGCGCTCATGATCGGGGAGGTGGTGCAGGTCTACAGCGAGCTGTGCTACGACGCGCCACAGCCGGTGCAACCGGGAGTGTTCCTGCGCCGGGGCGCGCCCAAGAGCCTGTACCGTCCCGGCAGCAGCACCGACGTGCTGCTGTTCCAGCGCGATCGCGTCCATTTCGACGCCGATATCGTCGCCAACATGCGCCGCCAGGGCGTGGCCAGCCGCTTCACCCGCGGTTTCCGCGTGCCGCTGGTCGAAACCGATCTCGCGGTGCGCTCGTCTATCGGCCGCGCGCGATCGCCATGATGTGGGATCCATTTCTTATTTCAATGAACATGGAATATCCATGACAGAGCTACTGAGCGTAATGCCCCTGGGGTTGATCCTGTTTGCCTATCTCTTCTGGGGTTTTAGAACGCTGCCCCAGGAGCGCTGGCAGTTCATCGCCGCGCTGCCGCTGGTAAAGGACGCGGACGGACATTGGCGCGGCGTGAATCTGACTTATTATGGTTTCTTCTCGGCGGCGGCGTACGTGGTGGCGGTCGTGGCGCTGCTTACGCTGCTTGGCGCCATCGGGATATCCTCCGGGCAGATTCTGGCGCTGGTGGTCGGCGTCCTGATCGTGTGTGTGCCGGCTTCGCGCGTCGTGGCCGGTATCGTCGAGAGGAAGCGCCACACCTTCTCGGTCGCTGCGGCGTTTTTCGTAGCGTTGTTTGCAGTCCCGGCGGCAGTATTCGTTCTCAATAGGGCGGTGAACGACGCCGGGCATGCGCTGGCCTATCTGCCAGTACTCGCCGCCGCGGCCATCGCCTACGCCTTCGGCGAGGGGCTGGGACGCCTCGGTTGCATCAGCTTCGGCTGCTGTTACGGCAAACGTCTCGAGGAAACGCCGCCGTGGGTGCAGAAACTCTTCGCCCGCTGGCACTTCGTGTTTCTCGGCCGCTCCAAGAAGATCGCCTACGCCAGCGGGCTCGACGGCGCGC
This sequence comes from Methylomirabilis sp. (SeqCode), assembly GCA_035624495.1. GTDB lineage: Bacteria > Pseudomonadota > Gammaproteobacteria > Acidiferrobacterales > Sulfurifustaceae > Sulfuricaulis. The sequence goes on from DASPRK010000139.1 coordinate 11,255, forward strand.
GTGTGTTGCCGGTGCAGGGACTCACCGCACTGCTATATGTCGCCGCCGGATTTCTCGGATTCTGGCTGTTCCTGCGCGCCCAGGAAAGCCTCGCCTTCGTGCTCACCATCGCTATCACCCAGCTGTGGCGGCTTTATTCCGAAACCCTGCGCGCCGATTACCGCGGCCAAGGGCAGGTGAGCGCTTATCAATGGATGGCGGTGGCTGGGGTCGTGTATGCGGCGCTGGCCGGCTCTTTTCTGCCCGCCGTTGCACATTCCCGGCCCGATCTGCTCGCCGGCGCCGCCACCCTGTGGAACCCCGGTATGCTGCTGTTCCTTCAGTTGCTGTGGGTCGCTATTTTCATCTACACCGGGCGTAGCTCGGTGACTGCGGCCAAGGTGGCGGTGCACGTGTGTCACGACCGGGTTTAGTACACGTTTCCGAACGCGCCACCGCATGAAGATTCGAGAACGGCGTTCAAGCGAATTCCCCGAGCGCCGGGAGGCGTCATGCAATTGCCATGAATCTGTCATACGGCTTCGATAGATTGTGCGGCCAGTTCGCCACGCCCTAAACGTCTAATAAGAAGGGACAATCGATGTCGAAGATGTTCCGGTTGATCGCCGGTTTGCTGCTTGCCACGTCGTTGTCGCACCCGGCCTGGAGCGATGACTGGTCGGGCCAGAAGAAAATCAAATTCGATACCGCCGGATCGGGAGCGGACCTCAAGGAAGAAATTTCCCAGGTGCCCGTTCTCGTGCGTTTGCACGCTGGCAACTTCGCGCATTTCCTGGACGTGAAGGATGATGCGTCCGATCTGCGCTTTTTCGCCGCCGACGGCAAGACCCCGTTGCCAGCGCAGATCGAGAAATTCGACGCGCTCAATGAAATCGCCCTGATCTGGGTGCAGGTACCGAAACTGGCGCCCGGGAAGTCCGACTCCATCTGGATGAAATACGGCAATCCCCAGCCCGGAACCGCTCCGGACGCCAAAATGGTTTATGACGCCAATACCGTTGCCGTGTATCACTTCGAAGCGGCGGGTGCGCCCAAGGACGCGACTGGCAACGCGAATAACGCCACACTGTCCACGGCCGAGCCGCGCCCGGCGTCGATCATCGGCGCCGGGGTGGGTTTCAGCGGCACGCAGAAGATCATCATACCCGCCTCACCGTCGCTTAAATTCGGTGACACTGGCTTCACATTTTCCGCCTGGGTGAAGATCGCCGCGCCGCAGCGCGACGCGGTGCTGTTCGCGCGCCAGGACGGAGCCGACGGCGTGAGTCTGCGCCTCGATCAGTCGAAGCTGTACGCGCGCATCGCGCGCGGCGAGAAGGTCCATGAAACACCTCGTGCCGGTGACCTCGCGCCCGGCACCTGGCACCATGTGGCGCTCACCGGCGGCGCGCGTGTAACAATTTATGTCGATGGGCGCGAAGCCGCGAAGCTCGACGCTGCGACGTCGGCCTTCGCAGGAGACATTGTGCTGGGCGCTTCCGCCGGCGGAAGCGATTTCTTCAGCGGAGAACTCGATGAGGTCGAGTTGTCCAATGTCGCGCGCAGTGCGGGATGGATCAGCGTGGAGGCGCGCAGCCAGGGTCAGGACGCCAAGTTCGTGACGCCGGGTCAGGACGAGGCCGGCGGCGGTGGCGGCGGCACGTCCTACTTCGGCACCATCCTGCGCGCGGTCACCGTGGATGGGTGGGTGGTAATCGCGCTGCTTGGGTTGATGGCCGGCATAAGCTGGTGGGTCATGATCAATAAATTCCTCACGCTGCGGGTCATGGTGCAGGACAACCGGAAATTCGTGCAGGCGTTCCAGAAACTCAGCCCCGACCCCGGAGCGCTCGATGCGGACGACGCCGGAAACGGCGACCAGGGCCGATCGGATTTCGATATGGCGTTGTCCGGCAAGCATGACCACTATCAGAGCTCGCCCATCTATCGCGTGTACCACGTCGGGGTCCAGGAGCTCAAACATCGGTTCGGTCAGACCGATACCCGGATGTTGCATGGCCAATCCCTGACGCCGCAGGCGATCGACGCCATTCGCGCCAGCCTCGATGCCGCGCTGGTGCGGGAAAACCAGAAGCTCAACAACCTGCTGGTGCTGTTGACCATCGCCATCAGCGGCGGGCCCTTTCTCGGGCTGCTCGGCACTGTGGTCGGCGTCATGATCACTTTCGCTGCCATCGCCGCCACCGGCGACGTGAACATCAACGCCATCGCGCCCGGCATCGCGGCGGCGCTGGTGGCGACGGTCGCCGGCCTGCTGGTCGCGATCCCGGCGTTGTTCGGTTACAACTACATCGTCACGCAGATCAAGAACGTCGCCGCCGACATGCACGTGTTTATCGACGAGTTCATCAGCAAAATGGCGGAACAGTACGCCGCCGACGTGAGGATCGCCCATGAAGATGCAGGCCGAAAACGAGCCGTATAGCGACATCAACATCACGCCGATGCTCGATTTGGCGTACGTGCTGCTCGTGATCTTCATCATCATGACCACGGCCACGGTACAGGGCATCCGCGTGAACCTGCCCAAGGCGAGCGCGGCGCCGAGCCTGGCCAAGCCGCAGACCAAGGCGATCACGGTGGCGGCCGACGGCACGATTTATCTCGACACGTTCCCGGTAACCATGGACGAGCTCGAAACCCGGCTGCGCCAGTACCAGGCAGCGAATCCGGCGCTGCCGGTGGTGATCAAGGGCGACGCCGCGGTCCAATACGACAAGGTGATCCAGGTCCTGGATCTTCTGGGACGGCTGGACATCACCCAGCTCGGTCTGGTGACACAGAGGCTCGTGAAATGATGGTCATGACCAGCTTTACTGCGGATCCCGGCGCGCCGCGAGTGAGCGCGCATAAATCGTTTCACTGGCGTCCGCAATACCTGCTCGGCGCGGTGCTGCTCCTGCTGCTGGCCGGCGGCGTTTACGGAATTATCAATATAGT
>DASPRK010000162.1:0-6953 GCA_035624495.1 Methylomirabilis sp. (SeqCode)
TTATTTCAGTGCAGACCGTGAAAGCAGCAAGCAAAAAAACCATACTGGCGGGCGCGGCATTTCTGATCGCCGCGAGCCCGGTTTTGTCCGCGCCATCGGGCAAGCTTTCCTGGTTCAGCGATACCCCGTTTGCCGGGGTGGGAAACGTCGGTGTGCCGGAGGTAAGTCTGCGCAATCCCGACAGCACGGTGTTCGGGCTCGATGTTTATCAGTCGCAGCAATCGGTCGCGGATGATTACGCGAATCCGGCGGCAACCTCGTCAGGTGCCGATCGGGTTCATCTTTACGGCGAATTGGATTCCAAGAGTGAACAGTACGGTGTGGCGCAGAGCGCCGCCCTCAACCGCGTCGGCGGTTTCGGTGTGAAATGGCAGCACAATGTTAGCGCCTTGCACAGTTTTGCGGTCTCCGCGGAATACGGCGAAGGAACGGCGATCTCTCCGTCGGTATTCGACACCCAGGATACGCGCGCGGCTTTTTCCTGGACCAGCCGGTTGCTGGGCAGCGCGAGTCCGAGTCTGACCGGAAGCGTTTTCGTCGGCGACGAAATGGGCCGCGACGATATCTACCGGACGCTGGGGCGCAAATATTATGGTTTCACCGTCGGCGGCAGCATGACCTTGTTCGATTCGCACACCCCGTACGTCTCGTTCCGGATGCAGAAGAGCCTGTACGATACCGCCGATGATTCGTCGTTTATTTCGCCCCGCAGCGGCGACCGTTCGTTGCTGTCCGCGGGCTGGAAGTGGCAGGTACAGCGTGACTTCAGTCTGCAGGCCGAGGCCAGCTACGGGCTCGGTATCAACACGCCGAATCCGGAGCTGTACGTCCCCGAACGCAGCCGCGTTTTCTTCGGCACCCGCTTCGATTTCAGGTAACCCCGAACGTCGGTCCGGGTCGGCGCGAGCCAGCGACTCCGTCACACCAGCAATTCAATCCGCATTCGCCGGAGTGACGCGGCGCGATGTTCCGCCGCTTACCATTGTGGGCTCGATGGCGTCATCAAGAAAGGGGCGCCCTGCCGTCGGTGTACCGAATTCGGCCACCAGCGTCAGCCCAACGCGCCGGCGCAGGTTAATCTCCTGTCACCGGCGTGACGCAACGGGATCAATGGCGGTAACGACCCGTTCTTCGGCCCCTGGCGCCAGTGGAGCCGGAACGGCTGCCGTTGTCAGCGCTGTCAGTGACCGTTCTGCACCTTGAAGAAACTGATTCCCTTGAGCAGGTTCAGCGCTTCCTGCAATTGATAGTCTTCCGCGGACGATGTCTTGACCGTTTCATCCTTTTTCTTTCCGTCCGGTTTATCGTCCTGCTTCGGCTCGTCCGCCGGTTTCGCGGATTCGCTGTCATTTTCCAGGTGACGCGCCAGATCCGCCTCGCGCAAGCGATCGCCGGTCTCGCTCTTGGTGATCTTGGCTTCGGCCGTGACGATGTCCGGCACGATGCCTTCGGCCTGGATCGAGCGCCCGCTCGGCGTGTAATAGCGCGCCGTCGTGATTTTGAGCGCACCGCCATTGCTCATCGGGATGATCGTTTGCACCGAACCCTTGCCGAAGCTCTTCGTGCCCATGATGACCGCGCGTTTATCGTCCTGGAGCGCGCCGGCGACGATTTCCGAAGCTGACGCGGAACCGCCATTGATCAGCACCACCATCGGCGCGCCGTTGATCACGTCGCCCGGCGTGGCTGACAGCCGCATCTTGGAATCCGGCACGCGGCCTTCGGTGTAGACGATCAGTCCCTTGTCGAGGAAAGCGTCGCTCACGCCCACCGCCGAGTTGAGCACGCCGCCAGGGTTGTTGCGCAGGTCGAGCACTATGCCGCGCAGGTTGCCCTTGTTTTCCTTTTCCAGTTTCTTGACGGCTTCGATGAGGCTCTTATCGGTCCCGGCCTGGAACTGGGTGATGCGGACGTAACCGTAGCCGGGCTCGAGCAGCCGGCTCTTGACGCTCTGGATCTTGATGACCGCGCGCGTGACGGTGATCTTGAGCGGTTTGTTCATGCCCTCGCGCACGACCGTCAGGGTGATATCGGTGCCGGGCTTGCCGCGCATCATGCGGACGGCATCGGTGAGACTAAGCCCCTTCACCGCCTTCTCGTCGAGCCGGATGATCAGGTCCCCGGTCTTCAGGCCGGCGCGCGCCGCCGGCGTATCCTCGATCGGCGACACCACCTTGACGAAGCCGTTTTCCATCGTAACTTCGATTCCCAAGCCGCCGAACTGGCCTTCGGTTTCGACGCGCATGTCCTTGAAGCTGTCGGCGTCGAGGTAAGCGGAATGCGGGTCGAGTCCGGCGAGCATTCCCTGGACGGCGTCCTCGAGGAGCTTTTTGTCCTGCACCGGTTCCACGTAATCCGTCTTGATGCGGCTGAACACCTCGGTGAAGGTGCGCAGCTCGTCGAGCGGCAGGGGCGCGGCCGCCGCACTGGCGGCGTCCTGATCGCGCTCGGCGAGGACACCCATGTCGAGGATGATGGCGGCGCCGACGAACATCCCGATGAACAGGACCAGAATATAGCGTGTTGCAAGTTTCATTTAAGTGATGCTCCGTTTGACGAACCGCGTCGCCGTGCCGGCGAGCGGTGGATAATAGCGGTCGTTATCGTGCTTTACACCAGATCAGAGGATCGCGTGGTTCTCCGTTGTGCCGGATCTCGAAGTACAGCTCCGGCTGCGTGACATCGCCGGTGCTGCCCAGGCTGGCGATCACCTCGCCGGCCTCGACCCAGTCTCCGACTCCCTTGTGCAGGCTTTGATTGTGGCCGTACAACGTCATATAGCCATCTCCGTGCTCCAGAATCAAGAGTAGCCCAAAACCCCGGAGCCAGTCGGCGTAAACCACGCGTCCCGGGAACACCGCGATCACGTCCTGGCCCTCGCGCCCGCCGATGAGCAGGCCGCGCCATCGCAGGCTGCCCATGTTCTGCACTTCGCCGTAGCGCGCCAGGATGCGGCCGCGGGTCGGCAGCGGCAGACGCCCCCGTAATTTCGAAAAGTTCCCCGCGGCGCCCGGTGGCAGGGGGGCTTCCGGCAATACAGTCTTCAGTTCCTCGAGCAGACGTTCCAGGCGTTTTTCGTCCGCCCGCAGGCGTTCGATCTCCCGGGAGCGATCGCGGACTTCGCGGTTCAGGCTCGCCAGCAGCTCGCCACGACGGCTCCGTGCTCGTTCCAGCTCGGCCTTTTGCTCGCGCTGCTGCTGCTGCAGGGCTTCCAGCGTCTGGCTGTGTTCCCGGATCTGCTGATCCAGACTGGCCAGCCGTGACAATGTGACCTGAATCGCGGCAATCCGTTCCGTTCGGGCGCGGTTCAGATATCGGTAGTAAACCAGCACTCGCGACATCTGCCCCGGATCCTTCTGGTTCAGCAGCATTTTCGCGTACTCCTCGCGTCCCGCGGCATAGGCGGTATAGACCTGCCGGGCCAGCCGCTGCCGCTGTACCGCCAGATCGCCGCGTTCCCGCGCGGCGCGGGTCCGGAGATCCGACAGTTTGTTCTCATCCGCCCGCAGACGTGATTCGGTCTGGCGTATGTCGTTCAGCAGCACGCCGATACGCCGTTCCAGGTCACGCACTTCGTCGCGCACGGTGTCGCGTTGGCCGCGCGTGTCGTTGAGTTTTTCCTCGAGCGTGTGGATGCGCGCACGCAGGTTTTGCAGCCGTGCTTCGTCCCGGCCGGTATCCGCCGGGGCGCCGGGCAAAAGAACGCCGAATGACAACACGGACGCAAACATGCCGCCAATCCAGCCCACCTGCCGTCTGTTTCGCCAATTGATCGGCAGCGCCATGGAGAACCGACGGCCGCGCGTTTAGCCCGGCTCAGGCGAGCCGTTGTGCCGCCGGTTTTTCATGTAAATCGACGAGGGGTTTCCCGGTCATCTCCGCCGGCCGCGGCAGGTTCAGCAGATACAACATGGTCGGCGCGATGTCCTCGAGAGCGCCGGTGGATGCCAAAGTGGCGTTCCGACCGACATACAGGAACGGCACCGGGTTGGTGGTGTGCGCCGTGTGCGGTTGCCCGGTTTCGAAGTCGAACATCTGCTCGGCATTGCCGTGGTCGGCGGTGATCAGCATTTCGCCACGCTTCGCGATGATTGCCTCGTAGATGCGACCGAGACACTGGTCCACCGCTTCGATGGCCTTGACGGTGGCGTCGAAATCGCCAGTGTGGCCAACCATGTCGGGGTTGGCGAGGTTGCAGATGATCACGTCGTAGTGACCCCCTCGAACGGCCTTGATTACTTCATCGGTGACCTGTGGTGCGCTCATCTCGGGTTTCAGGTTATAGGTCGGCACGTCCGTCGGCGACGGGATCAGGATACGGTCTTCGAACTCGAACGGGGTTTCAATTCCCCCATTGAAGAAAAAGGTGACATGCGCATACTTTTCGGTCTCGGCGATGCGTAGCTGATGCATGCCGAGGCTCGCCAGATAGGAGCCCATGACGTTGCGCAGCCGTTCCGGCGGGAACGCCACCGGCACGTGGAACTCGGAGTTGTACTCGGTGAGGCTCACGAACGCCCCGAGCTTGGGTATAAGCCGGCGCTCGAATGCGTCGAAGTTCCTGTCAATGAACGGACGGGTGATCTGACGCGCCCGGTCGGAGCGGAAATTCATGAAAATGAGAACGTCGCCGTCCGCCATGCGCACGGGCGATTCTCCCGCGGGGACGATCGCCGTGGCCTTGACGAATTCGTCGGTTTCACCGCGGACGTAGGCCGCTTCCAGCGCCTCGGAGGCGGAAGTCGCGATGTATTCCGCGCTGCCCTGGGTGATGAGATCATAGGCGGCCTGGATGCGCGGCCAGCGGTGATCGCGGTCCATGGCGTAATGGCGGCCGATGATCGAGGCGAATCGTCCTTGCTTGACCGCGCTGAATTTTTCTTCCATGGCCTTGATGGAAGCCGCGGCACTTTGCGGAGGCGTGTCGCGCCCGTCGAGGAAGGCGTGCAGAAAAAGCCGCGTGGCGCCGCGCCGCGCGGCCAGTTCGACAATGGCGTGAATATGATCTTCGTGGCTGTGCACGCCGCCGGGCGACAGCAGCCCCATGACGTGGACCGCGCTGCCGGTTTTGAGCGCAAGATCGATGGCGTCGGTGAGCGTCTTGTTGGTAAAGAAGGTGCCGGTGCTGATGGCGCGGTTGATGCGGGTGTATTCCTGGTAAACCACGCGCCCGGCGCCGAGATTGAGATGGCCGACCTCGGAGTTGCCCATTTGGCTGGAGGGCAGCCCGACGGCCGCTTCCGAGGCGTGAATCAGAGTGTGGGGATACCGGTCCCAGAGCCGGTCCCAGACCGGCTTGCGGGCGGCGGCGATGGCGTTGTACTGGGTGTCCTGACGGTAGCCCCATCCGTCCAAAATGATCAGAACCAAGGGTTTAGGGGTGAATGACATGCCGATGACCCAAATAGGAGATTTTCCAGTGTCCTTTCAAAATTGTTTATATTGTATAATGTTTTCGTTCACGTATCAGCAGATACCGCGGAACTGAAAATGAGAGGGAGCGTGGGCTGAGTACCATCATGAGGCCTGAAGATATGAGCGCCGCCGCCGAAAACCTGAACGAAATTCTCATTACCAACGAAGAGGATATTCATCTCGCTTCCCGTTCGTTGAAAGCCATGGCACATCCGTTGCGTCTGAAGATTCTCTGCATACTGGGAAGCAGTTCCGAGGTCAGCGTCCAGGATATCGTCGAGCAAGTCGGCACCTCGCAAAGCAATATTTCCCAGCACCTTTCCATCCTGCGGGACAAGGGCATTCTCGCGTCGCGCAAGGATGCGAACAAGGTGTATTACCGCATCAGTGACCCGAAAATACTGCAGTTGATCGGCTCCCTGCGCGAAGCCTTCTGCAGCTCGATTCGCCGCTGAGTCTTGCCGCGAATCATGCTGAAACGCGGGCGGGCGGTGACCACCACGGTATCGGCCGGAAGCGCCGCGATTTTCTCCGCCATCATCTAATTCACCCGCGAATACATTACTATGTCTCCAGTCATGCAGTTAATCATCCATAACTGGTATTTGTTCGTCGCGCTCGGCGTCATTCTGTTCCTGCTGGCAGCCGGCCCCATTAGCCAGCGCTTGTATGGCATCAAAAACGCGAACGTCGCCCAGGCGATACAGTTGCTCAACCGCGAGGGGGGCGTAGTGGTGGACGTGTGTGAGCCTAAAGAGTTCATGGGCGGCCATATTCCCAACGCCAGGAACCTGCCGTTGTCGTCGTTGAAAGATCGGTGGCGCGACCTTGAGCGGTACAAAGACAAGCCGATCATTGTGAGCTGCCGCAGCGGAAACCGCTCCGTCAAGGGCGCAGTCATTTTGCGTAAACACGGATTCCCTTCGGTGTATTCGCTCTCGGGTGGTTTGCTGGCGTGGCAGCGGGACAATCTGCCGCTGGAGAAATAACGGTGGCCAGCGTGCTGATGTACAGCACCCACGTCTGCCCCTACTGCCGCATGGCGGAGCGATTGCTGGAAAAAAAGGGTGTGCAGGCGGAAAAGGTCATGGTGGATGAAAATCCCGCGCGTCGCGAGGAAATGATCCGGCTTACCGGCCGGACCAGCGTTCCGCAGATATTTATCGGCAACATGCATGTGGGGGGATACACTGAGCTGGCGGCGCTGGAACGCGCGGGACGGCTGGATGGCTTGCTGGGTCACAATTGAACCGCCAAGACGCGGATTCGCGAACTGAAAAAATTGAGAGGGCAGAGTGATGGATTCGAACCAGGCACACAACATCGTTTTCAACGTCGAGAAAGTCTATGTCAAGGATGTGTCGTACGAGGCGCCGGGCGTGCCCCTCACTTTTACCCAGGCGAGCGGCGCCGCGGAAATCGGCGTGCAGCTCGCGCTTGAGCACGGTGCGCTGAATCCGGAGCAGGGTTTGTATGAAGTGACGCTGACGGTGACCAGTACCGCCAAGCGCGAAAACAAGAACATCTTTCTCGTCGAG
>DASPRK010000163.1:0-4039 GCA_035624495.1 Methylomirabilis sp. (SeqCode)
ACGTCTGGCCCGTGGCGGCGCGAACAAGCGGCCGTATTACCGCATCGTGGTCGCCGACCGTCGTCGTGCGCTGAACGGCAACAGCATCGAGCGCATCGGATTCTACAATCCGCTGGCGACGGCAAAGGAAAAGCGAATCGAAGTCGATATGGCGCGCGTTCAGTACTGGCTGAGCAAGGGCGCGAAGCCGACCGAACGCGTCGCGGATCTGCTGAAGAAAGTTTCCGCCGCCTGACGCGCGCATGGCCAACCCGTCACGCCCTGACGGTTTGGTGCAGATCGGCCGGATCTCCGGCCTGTTCGGCGTGCAAGGTTGGGTCAAGGTTTTTTCCGACACCCGGCCGCGCGCAGCGATCGTGAAATACTCGCCGTGGTTCGTGAAGCTCGGCGAGGCGTGGCGCGAAATTGAAGTCGAGGACGGCCGCGCGCAGGGCAAGGGCGTGGTCGCCAAGCTCGCCGGGTTCGATGATCGCGATCAGGCGACCGGCCTGATCGGTGCTGAGATCGCGGTCCGGACCGCGCAACTGCCGCCACCGAAGAAAGGCGAGTATTACTGGGCGCAGCTCGTGGGGCTGGAGGTGATCAACCTCGCCGGCGAGCGGCTCGGGAAAGTGAGTCACCTGTTCGAGACCGGCGCGAACGACGTATTCGTGGTGCGCAATGGACGTGAACGGTGGTTGCCGGCGACGCCGGACGTCATCCGCGACGTGGACCTGCAAGCCGGCGTGCTGCGGGTGGACTGGGACGCGGATTTCTAGGTCATGCGAATCGATGTCGTCAGTCTGTTCCCGCCGATGTTCGAGGCCGTATCCGGTTACGGTATCACCGGCCGGGCGGTCAAGAACGGGTTGTTGACGTTGCGGGTGTGGAACCCGCGCGATTTCACGGAAGACAAGTATCGCACTGTGGACGACCGCCCTTACGGCGGCGGCCCCGGAATGGTGATGATGGCCGAGCCGCTGGCCAAGGCGATCGCGGCGGCGCGGCGCGAGCAGCCCGCTGGCACGAAAGTGATTTATCTTTCGCCGCAGGGACGGAGTCTGGATCACGCTGGCGTGCTCGAACTGTCACGGCGTGATGGCCTGATACTTCTCGCGGGCCGCTACGAAGGAATCGACGAGCGGCTGCTCGAGACCGAAGTGGACGAGGAGTGGTCGATCGGCGACTACGTGCTCTCGGGCGGCGAGTTGGCGGCGATGGCGGTGATCGACGCCGTGACGCGCCAGCTGCCGGGCGCGCTCGGCGACGAGGATTCGGCGCAGCAGGATTCGTTCGTCGCAGGCCTGCTCGATTGCGGGCACTATACGCGGCCGGAAACGTACGCCGGTCGCCGGGTCCCGGACGTGTTGCTCTCGGGCGATCATGAAAAGATTCGCCGCTGGCGCCTGAAGCAGGCGCTGGGGCGCACCTGGTTGCGGCGCCCGGATTTGCTGAAACGGGCGCGACTGGATAAAGAGCAGAAGCAGCTGCTGGAGGAATTCCAGCGGGAACATCTTAATGAGTCAGGAGTCGAGAAATGAGCAAGATAATGCAAGAACTGGAATCGCGGATGATGGCGGACAAAGACATTCCGCCGTTTGCCCCCGGGGATACCGTCACCGTGCACGTGAAGGTGCAGGAAGGCGAGCGTGAACGCCTGCAGGCCTTCGAAGGCATGGTGATCGCGCGCAGCAACAACGGCTACAATTCCTCCTTCACGGTGCGCAAGAATTCCTACGGTGAGGGCGTGGAGCGTGTGTTCCCGCTCTACAGCTCGGCCATCGCCAGGATCGAGGTCAAGCGCAAGGGCGACGTGCGCCGCGCGAAGCTTTATTATCTGCGCGATCTCGCCGGCAAGGCCGCGCGTATCCGCGAGAAGGTTTAATAAGCTCAAGGCTGTCAAATAAGGCCGGTGTCGAAAGACACCGGCCTTATTATTTTCCGGCTGGCATGCGCGCGCGGGTCCGTGGATAATGAAACCATGCGGCGCGGGAGAGCATCCGTCAAAGCCAGGGAATACGACGCGGTGATCGTCGCGCCCTTTGGCAGGGTTGGTTTCGTTCTGGACGGCGATGCGCTCGTGGATATCAGCTTTCTGGACAGGAGTGCGCCACTATCGCCGCCGCGCACCACGCAAGCCCGCCAGGTTTCGCGCGCGCTTCAGTCCTATTTCGCCAACCCGCAAGCCAAGCTGCGCCTTACGCTGACGTTATCGGGCACGGCATTTCAACAACGCGTATGGCGCGCGTTGCAACGGATTCCTCCGGGCCGGACGCTCAGTTACGGTGCGCTGGCGAAAAAGCTCAATTCCTCGGCACGCGCCGTGGGCAATGCCTGTCGCGCCAATCCCGTTCCCATTGTCGTGCCATGTCACCGTGTCGTGGCGGCGAACGGCCCTGGCGGCTTCATGGGCAAGCGGTCGGGTTCGCCGCTACATCTGAAGCAATGGCTGCTGGAGCATGAGCGCGGAGAATAAGGACGTCATCGAGCAATTCTGTGACGCCATCTGGATGCAGGAGGGCTTGAGCAACAATACGCTCGAAGCCTATCGCCGCGACCTGGAGGGCCTGAGCCGCTGGCTGTCAGCGCGCGGTGTATCGCTGGAACATGCCTCGCGTCCGGATTTGCAGGACTATCTGTCTGTATGCATACGAGAGAAACGGATGCGCCCGCGCACGACCGCGCGGTTGTTGTCGAGCCTGCGGCGATTTTACGGTTATCTCGTGCGCGAGGAGCGCCTCCAGGTCGATCCGACAGCACTGATTGATTCACCCAAGATCGGCCGGCCTCTGCCCAAGTCGCTGACGGAAGAGCAGGTGGAGAAGCTGCTCGCGGCGCCGGATGTCGCGGCGCCGCTCGGCCTGCGTGATCGCGCCATGCTGGAAACGCTTTACGCGACCGGATTGCGCGTGTCCGAACTAGTCGGGCTGGCGCTGTCGCAGGTGAGCCTCACTCAGGGCGTGGTGCGCGTGATCGGCAAGGGCGACAAGGAACGGTTGGTGCCGCTCGGCGAGGAAGCGATCTCGTGGATCAACCGCTACCTGGCCGAAGGCCGTCCGCGGCTCGTGAAGCGGCGCTCAACCGACGCCGTGTTCGCCACCGCGCGCGGCGGCCCGATGTCGCGCCAGGCGTTCTGGCACAACCTCAAGCAACACGCGCGCACCGCCAGCATCCACGCGTCGCTGTCGCCGCATACCTTGCGCCACGCCTTCGCCACGCATCTGCTGAACCACGGCGCCGATCTGCGCGTGGTCCAAATGCTGCTCGGCCACGCCGACCTCTCCACCACACAGATTTACACGCATGTCGCCCAGGCGCGGTTGAAGAGCTTGCATGAGCAGCATCATCCGAGGGGATAAGGTATCGCGCGCCTCGCGCGCGATCTCAAAACCTACTTGCGGGAACCGCAATTACAAACCGCGGCCGAAGGTCGCTCGATCAAATGAATTTCCCGGATTCCGCTGCGCTTCATCCGGGCTACAGGTAATACTCTGGATCCCGGCTTCCGCCGGAATGGCGGCCATAAATTCGCCGGGGCGACGGCGAGCTCAGTGATAAACCCTCTGCCCGGGATGGTCGTGCTCGCTCTCGATATGAAACACCTCCACGCCCGGTATGCGCTTGTACCCCAGCACGAGCGCGAGCTTGTGGATCAGTATCCGCCAATTGAGCGATTGGACCCGGCGGCGCAGGATGTCATTCAGCTCGTGCGTCATTTGTTCGAGTCCGCGGTCGAGCCTCGGCAGCTTGTGAAAGTAGCGCCAGGCGATATATCCGGCGCCCGCGGCCAGCAACTCGACCATCCAACCCGAGGTCTTCATGGCCAGCCCGAAGATTCCGCAAACCACGCCGGCGAGGATGAATAACAGCCCGTAACGGACGGAGCGGCCGCGTTCGACGCGGTTGGCCACCAGCGCTCCGCGCAGGCGGCTCTCGGCGTTGCGCGAATTGATGCTGTGCGTGTAATGCAGGTCGCGCAGCATGCTCAGTATCTTGAGCATGCGCTCGCTGTAGCGCTGGTTGTCGATGAAGGAATCGATCGCGCCCTGCAGGCTTTCGC